>JASHPL010000173.1 GCA_030038125.1 Candidatus Sulfotelmatobacter sp. | reverse complement strand
AGGAACCCTCCATTGCGATGGGTCGCTGGTCACCACATCCATGTGGCTCAGCAAAATGATGGGCCTCTTCGTGTTGGAGGAGTTTTCAGTTTCGGACTTGGCGGCCGGAATTCTGGCCCAGAGATCGCCGCGCCCTGGAGCATATTCGAAGTCGCGATTTTCAATTCCCTCCTTGTCGAAAATTTTCTTGAAGAATTGGACCGCCCGCATTTCATTGCCGGGAGGATTCGTGGTATCGATTTGCAGGTAGTCCTGCATCCAGGTCACCGCCAGATCGGAATATTGCAGCAGATGTTGCCGCGGCAACGCGGCCGAAGGCGTTCCTGACACCCAAACGTTCCCGCCAGCGCTTCGTTCCTCGCCCCACGCCGACCAACAGATGATCCCCACTGCCAGTCCCAGTAAAACTCCGCCCCGGATTACAGAACGTCTCAGGTATCCCCAATCCCATGTATGCTGCGTAATGATTACCTCCAGAATTGCACGCAGTTTTTATATCAGGTTTGCCAAAATTACCGGGTGATTCGCGCGGAGGCGGCATTAGAGCTAAAATGTTGTTGGATTTTCAAGTACTTAGGGATATACCGTTGAGACCTGATTTGGCATCCAAGGTGTACTGGAATTCTCGTGCCGCCCGGTCCCGACCGGGAGGCCCGAGGCTCGGTCGCTGCGTCAACGGCTGAGCCGGCATAGCCAAACAGCTAGCCTCTTCATTATTTGTCCAGGGACGCAGTTAACACTAGATGCACGCCCCGCGTGCCGGAGTGGATTGTAAACTCCGCCATACTTTGGAGGAAGCGTTATATGAACAGCCGTTTCGTTATCGCCCTGCCGCTAGCCGCGATTCTCGCGATTCCGGCGTTTGCGCAGAACACATCGTCTTCCGATCAGAACTCCCAGAATCAGCCCGCCGCGCAGTCATCGACGTCGAGCGAAACTGCGACGGGCAAGGCGCCGCTGGCTCCGCCTTCGCGCGAAGGCTTCTGGGGACGTCTCAACCCCTTCGCTCGCAAGAGCTATGTAAAGCGCCAGAGCGAGCCTATCCGCGACCGCGTCAACGAGCTGGATGAGCTGACCTCGGCCAATACCAAGGCCATCAAGGACACCGACGCGCGGGCTCAGGCCGGCATCAAGCTGGCTTCCGACAAGGCCGACGAGGCCAACCAGCACGCCGTGGACGCCGGCAACAAGGCTACGCAGGCGCAGCAGTCGGCGCAGCAGGTGACCACGCGCGTACAGAATGTGGAGAACGTGGTCAGCAACATCGATCAGTACAAAGCGTCGAATCAGACCGAGATTCGCTTCCGTCCCGGCGAGAGCATGCTCAGCAAGAACGCCAAAGACGCGCTCGATCAGATGGCCGACAGCGTGAAAGGACAGCACGGCTACATCTTCGAAGTGCAAGGATATTCTTCGGGTCGCGGGCAAACGGCGATCGCCAACTCGCAGAAGATGGCCGACTCCGTTGTGCGTTATCTCGTGCTCTCGCATGACATCCCGATCTACCGCATTTATCTGGTCGGGATGGGCAACGCGCCAACTGCGGATGAGGCCACCAAAACTCGCCATACGATCGGAGGCCGCGTCGAAGTCAGTCTGTTAAAGAATGATCTGGAGCAGCTGGCGTCGAGCGCGGGAACATCGGCTACCGACCAACAGCAACAACCGAAGTAAGAACGAAACGCTTGTGTGGGACAAGGGCCGTCTGGGCTTAAGTCCCTCCCCCAAGGAAAAAGCCCCTCAGCGAATGAGGGGCTTTTTTCCGGACTGATTTTCCGTGCGGCGGACTAGGTATCCGCCCCGGAGCAGAGTGGAAGCGAAGTCTCTCCGCTCATCCCCCGGCCAGATAAATGTAGCGGAGGATGAACAGCGCGGTCAGAATCCAGATCACGATGCTGATTTCGCGGAACTTTCCGGCGGCGACCTTAACCAGAGTGTAGGAGATCACTCCCAGACTCAGACCGGTTGCGATGCTGAAAGTCAGCGGCGTAGCCAATAGAGTTACGAAGGCAGGAATGGCTTCGGTAAATTCTCTCCACTCCACACGGGCGATCGATTCGGTCATCAATGCGCCGACAAGAATCAGTGCCGGTGCGGTCGCGTAGCCGGGAATCGCGCTGGCCAGCGGAGCGCAAAAAGTTGCGAGCAGGAATAATGCAGCGACGAACATGTTGCTGAGTCCGGTTTTCGCTCCCGCCGCCACTCCGGCGGCGCTTTCGATGTAGCTGGTCACGGTGGAAGTGCCGGTCAGAGCGCCAAAGATGGTGCCCACAGCATCGGACACGAGCGCTCGGCCCACGCGCGGAATCCTACCGTTCTTTACGAACCCACCCTGCTCGCAGACTCCGACCAAGGTTCCGACATTGTCGAAGAGATCAACGAACAAGAATATGAAGATGATCTCAAACAGTCCCAAATGCAGGGCGCCGCGCAGATCGAGTTTCAGCCAAGTCGCCGAGGGATGCGGCATGGAAAAAATCGCTTGGGGCCACGCTGACATGCCGCGAAAAATTCCCAACAGGGTGGTCGCCAGGATTCCAACCAGGATCGCTCCCGTGACCTTGCGCGCCATCAGGATCAACATGATTGCCAGCCCGACACACGCGAACTGGGTTTCGTGATTGGAAAACGATCCCAGTCCAACGAAGGTTGCTGGATTGGCCACGACAACCCGTGCATTGCGTAGCCCGATGAACGCGATAAACATTCCGATTCCGCCGGCGGTCGAGTGTTTCAGGCAATCGGGAATTCCGTTGACGATCTGCTCGCGCACTCGCGTGACGGTCAGAAGCAGAAAAACCACCCCTGACATGAAAATGACGCCCAGAGCGGTTTGCCAGGGTACGTGCATGCCAAGACAGACCACGTAAGTGAAATAGGCGTTCAGCGACATGCCGGGAGCGAGCGCGATGGGATAATTCGCATAAAGTCCCATGACCAGCGTTGCCGCGGCCGCGGCTATGCAGGTCGCAAATAAAACGCCCTCGATGGGCATGCCGGTTTCCGACAGCATCTTCGGGTTCACCGCGATGATGTAGGCCATGGTTAGAAACGTGGTCAGTCCGCCCAGGAATTCGCCGCGAAGTGTGCTCTGGTTTTCCCGGAGATGGAAAAGGCGCTCGATCAAGCTGTCTTTCTGCGAGGTGTGGAGCGATGTCGGGCTCGATGGCATAGGTTGGAGTGAAGGCGACATTTTACGGCATTGAAAGCAAACGGAACACACAAGGACACGAAGGCGATCCGCCGTAAATTTTGACAAAGCCATGGCTCTTCGATTAAATGAGCAGTTTACAAATGAGGCGGGATAGTGTTTGCTACTTGAGCGTAAACGTTAACGACACCCCCACTCTGCCCCGATGAAATTGCACCTCGAAGTGCTGACAAGTACGACGCAGCCTGTGTCTTGGCATCGTCCGATCACAGATCAGCTACAGGTCCACACCCCATGATTCCTGCTCTGCTGTTGGCGAGTTCCTCGACTCTGGTCCATCTCTCAGCGGTCGATCTGATCATCATTATTTTCTATTTCGCGCTTGTGCTGGCAATCGGCCTGTATTTGAAGAAGCAGGCCAATACCGGCGAAGACTTTTTCATGGCAGGGCGTGAAATGACGGCGTGGGTCGCCGGTTTGGCGTTCCTGTCTGCGAACCTGGGTTCGCTCGAATTGATGGGCTGGGCAGGAAACGCGTACAAATACGGCATTCTGGCGGCGCATTGGTATTGGGTTGGGGCGATCCCCGCCATGTTGTTTCTCGCCCTGGTGATGATGCCCTTCTATCACATTTGCAAGACCCACTCCGTACCCGGCTACCTGAAGCTTCGTTTCGGAGAAGGAGCGCAGGGAGTGTCCTCGATTTCCTTCGCCTTTATGACCGTCCTGATGAGCGGTATCAACATGTATGCCATGGCCGTGGTGATGAAGGTGGTATTGGGGTGGGACATCAATTTCAGCATTTGGGTTTCGTCGATTACCGTGGCGGTTTACGTGGCGCTTGGCGGGTTGCGCTCGGCAATTTTTAACGAAGTTTTGCAATTCTTTTTGATTTGGGCTGGAGCCCTGCTGATCCCGATTCTCGGCCTCATTGAAGCCGGTGGCTGGAGCGGCCTCCAGGCTAAGATTCTGCATAATTTGACCGAGCTGAACGTTCCCAACCCCGGCTCTTATACGCACCTCTGGTCTACCTTGGGCAGCTTCGGCACAAATCCGATGGGGATCAATTGGGTAGGCATCGTCTTCGGACTGGGAGCGGTGATCTCAATGGGCTACTGGACCACCGACTTCCTCGTGATCCAGCGAGTTCTGACGGCGAAGGATCTGCGCTCGGCGGAACTAGCTCCCATTATCGGAGCGGGTTTCAAAATGATGGTGCCGTTCATCGTCATCCTGCCTGGACTGCTCGGCCTGGCTTTATTGCGCGATCCACAGGGGCATCTGCTTCGGCTGGTTCCCGCCGACGTTGCCTGGTCTCCGCAGGGGCAGGCTCAGGGCTTGCATGGCTATGACGAAGTCTTGCCACTCATGCTGGCGCGATATTGCGGGCCGGGCCTGCTCGGCTTAGGCATCACCGCGCTGATCGCGGGTTTCATGTCGGGCATGGCGGGGAATGTAAGTGCATTCACCACAGTTTGGACGTACGACATCTACGGAACGCTGATCAACAAGAATGCCTCCGACGACGCCAAAGTCCGAATGGGGCGCTGGGTGACGGTGATCGGAGTGATTGTCAGCATCGTCACGGCCTACTTCGCCAAGCAAGCGCCGAGCATTATGGATTATGTGCAGGAGTTGTTCAGCTTCTTCATCGCTCCGCTGTTTGGAACGGTAATTCTCGGCATGCTCTGGAAGCGGGCCACAGCAGCGGGCGGCTGGACTGGGCTTTTGGCAGGAACGCTGTCTTCGATCGGCATGTACACCTGGGTCAAGATCGATCCTACAGCGGTGCGTTATGTGGCGCTCTCAGTCGACGCCCAAGCGCAGGCGCAAAACATGTTTCGCGCCCTCTGGTCATGTTTAATTTGCATAATCGTAACGGTCGTCGTCAGCTATTTAACACGGCCAAAGCCGGATTCCGAGTTGAAGAATCTGGTGTACGGCCTGACGCCAATTCCGAAAGCTGAACACGTCACCATATTCCATAGTCCGATCTTCTGGGGCGCTGTGGTGGCCGTGATATTTGTAGCTGTGCAAATCATTTTCTGGTGAGGCAGGGAACTATGAAGCCCGGTGGATCGTTATCTATCTGGTTTTTTATTGGCGTGTGTCTCTTTGTAAACGGAGCCCTGATCTTTGGCCGGGGAATTTACGAACTCATCTCTCCACCCCAGACGCAAGTGGTGCTCTCTAGTTTGCACGCCAACATCTGGTGGGGAGGATTGCTGCTAGCTCTCGGCCTTTTCTACTGCCTGCATTTTTCGCCCTGGCGTGCCCAAGCGACCAAAAATCGATAAGATCGAATCCATCGGGCGCTCCCAGCTTCTTTGCATCCTTGCGACCCCGTTTTATGTCAGATTAGAGATTCATGCCCGCACCCTCCGACGCCAGAGCCGGACGCGCTGCCTTCGGGCATCCTGCATTTGTACTGTTCCAGGTCGCCCGCTTTCTCATCGTAGCCGCCACGGAGATGCAGGCGGTCGCCGTGGGATGGCAGGTCTATGAGATCACCAAGCGTCCGCTCGACTTAGGACTGGTGGGCCTGGTTCAATTCCTGCCGGGAATCCTGCTGTTTCCCGTGTCCGGCCATGCGTCGGATCGGTACGAACGCCGCAACGTTCTTTCCGTGTGCTATGCGGGATACGGGGTGTGTTTCGCGCTGCTGCTGATGCTGGCGCACCGGAAAATCCATGCGATAACTGCGATCTACGTTGTGCTGGTCCTGCTGGGGGTGGTGCGCTCGTTCAACAGCACGGCGAGCCGGTCGATCCTGCCGCAACTGGTTCCGGAAAAAGACTTTCCCAATGCCGTGGCCTGGAACGCGACTACATTTCAGGCCGCGACGATTTTGGGGCCATCATTCGGGGGCATCGTGTATGCCATCGCCAACGGACCGTCGGCTGTGTATGCCATCGCAATGCTGATCGCGTTGATCGCGTTGGTGTCGACCTTCCGCATTCATCCGCAGTTCAAGGTGCGCCCGCGCCAGATCACTTCTCCGCGCAGCATGACCTTTAAGAACGTCTTTGCCGGTTTGCATTTCATCTGGGAACGCAAGCTGATTCTGGGCGCGATTTCACTGGACTTATTCGCAGTCCTGTTGGGCGGAGCGGTTGCGCTACTGCCGGTTTACGCTCGCGAGATTTTGCATACCGGACCCTGGGGACTCGGCCTGATGCGAACTGCACCCGGCGTGGGGGCGTCACTGATGGCGGTTTTGCTGGCGCACCGCCCATTGCGCGGGCGATCCGGTCCTACGCTGTTGTGGGCTGTGGCCGGCTTCGGAGTGTTAACCATTATCTTCGGCCTCTCGCGCAGCCTCACGATTTCACTGATCGCGCTCGTATTGCTGGGCGCCAGCGACATGGTGAGCGTCATCATTCGGGCGACGCTTACGCAACTCGCCACACCCGATGAAATGCGCGGACGGGTGATGGCCGTGGACATGATCTTCATCGGAACTTCCAACGAATTTGGGCAGTTCGAATCTGGAGTCACAGCGCAGTGGTTCGGGACCGTCCCGGCCGTTGTGTTGGGCGGAGTGGGAACGCTGGTCGTAATTGCGCTGTGGGCATGGCTTTTCCCCGAACTTCGGCATGCCGGCGCACTCAGCGAAATCCGCGCCCCGCAACTCGAAGAGACTGGCACAGCTCCGGTCGACAAGAGCGGCGTTCCATCGTAGCCTCGGTGGTTTGGGGTCTACCAGATTCTCGGCCACGCACGCACGAGACACAGAGGAATCATGATCGGGTAACGAATTTTACTCGTTGCGAATGATCCAGCTGACTGAGGATTAATGTGGGGGGCCCAGACACGCCCGTGTCCGGAGGGCCCGCCAGCTTCACCAATTTGGTGCTTTTCCAGTTCTCCGTGACACCGAGTCCCCGTGGTGAGAAAATCAGGTTTAAGGATTCGAGCGCATGTCGCTCGAGGTTCCACCTGCGGCTGGAACGTAGCACTTGGATGTGTAATCCATGACCATGCGATCGGCGCTAAAGCGCCAGCCGAGAGTGCGGATGGCGCGCTTCATGCGCTTGATCCATCCCCGCGGCAGACCGTCGCGATCGCGCTGGTAATACAGAGGGACGACCTCTTCCCGCAGCGTGCGCAATAAATCTTCGCCGTCACGGACATCGTGCACCGCGATGCTGGAATGAGTCCTGCCGGTTCCGATCGCAAAGCCGTTCATTCCGTCATACGCCTCAGCCCACCAGCCGTCGAGAATGGAGAGATTGAGGCCTCCGTTCAATACGACTTTCTGTCCGCTGGTACCGGAAGCTTCCTGCGGGCGACGCGGATTGTTAAGCCAAACATCGACGCCCTGCACGAAGTGGCGGCCCACATTGATGTCGTAGTCCTCGACAAAGACAAACTTGTCGCGGAACTTCAGATCGCGCATCATTTCTGCAATCTGTTGCAAAACGCGTTTACCGGGCTCATCGAGAGGATGGGCCTTGCCCGCAAAAACGAACTGCACGGGGCGTTTCGGATCGTTCACCATCAATGCCAGCTTTTCGATGTCTTTCAAAATCAGATTGGCGCGTTTGTAGGTGGCAAAACGCCGCGCGAAGCCGATGGTGAGAGCGTCCGGGCTCAGCACTCCATCCAGACGCTGGAGCACATCCCGTGGCTCATTGCGGCGAACCGCCTGTTCAACGGCGCGCCTGCGCACAAATTCCAGCAGCTGCGATTTGAGGTTAAGGTGCGTTTCCCAAAGTTCGCCATCGTCGACGTTCTCGATTCCTTCCCAGATCTTGGCCTCGCTGCTGTGCTGCTGCCAGCCCGAACCGAGATGGCGATCGTAAAGTCGAAACATCTGGGGCGCGAGCCAAGTCGGCACGTGGACTCCGTTGGTGATGTGGCCGATGGGAACATCGTCTTCCGCCTTGCCACGAAACAGGCCGGTCCACATGGCGCGCGACACCTCCGCATGCAGCGCGGACACGGCGTTGGCGCGCTGGGAAAGCCGCAGCGCCAGGACGG
The DNA here is from genome assembly GCA_030038125.1 of Candidatus Sulfotelmatobacter sp. Lineage (GTDB taxonomy): Bacteria > Acidobacteriota > Terriglobia > Terriglobales > Acidobacteriaceae > Sulfotelmatobacter. The sequence goes on along the minus strand of JASHPL010000173.1, from coordinate 19,934 downwards.
TCATACAGAAAAGTTCTTCCTGATTGGTGGGATTTTCGCGCCCCAATCCCAGCAGACTGTCCTGCGAAAGACCGATCGCCTCGCGTAACGGCCCTATATGCTCTTCGACAAGACTGGCATCAAAGCGGTCATGGCCGGCAGGAACCGGCGTGTGGGTGGTAAACACCACCTCTCGCGACACGCGGGGAACGGCGGCATCAAAACCGATGCCTTCTTCCTCCATCCGCATGCGAATCGCCTCCAGCACGGCGAAACCGCTGTGACCTTCATTGAGATGAAGAACTCCCGGCGAAATACCCAATGCTTTCAAGGCGCGCAGACCTCCCACTCCCAGGAGCAATTCCTGGCGAATGCGGATGCGAAGATCTCCGCCATACAGGCGCGAGGTGAGTTCACGATCTTCGGGCGCATTGCCTTCCACATCAGAGTCGAGCAGCAGCAGGTCGCGTCTTCCGACTTTCACCCGCCAGACTTTGGCTTTGATGCGCCCGCTGCGCGTTTCAATTTCGACCACGACTGGCCGGCCATCTTTGCCAATCGCCACCTCCATCGGCAGGTGATTGACGTCGGTTTCGAGATATTCTTCCCGCTGCCATCCGCTCATATCCAGGCGCTGCCGGAAGTAACCTTGACCATAAAACAGCCCGATGCCGATCAGCGGAATATCCAGGTCTGACGCGCTCTTGATGTGATCGCCAGCCAGCACACCAAGTCCACCGGAATAGACAGGCAAAGATTCATGCAAGCCAAATTCCGCTGAGAAGTAAGCCACAGGATGCGGACGCAGAACGCCAGCGTGCCTGGCGCCCCAGGTTCGGTCTTCCTCGCGATACTCGAGCAGGCGGCGATAGGCATAGTTCACCCGGCTGTGAAGCATGATTTCGCCGGCGCGAGCTTCCAGCTTGGCCAGGGGAAACTCGGCCAGCAGCGAAACGGGATTGTGGTTGAGTTCGCTCCAGCGCGTGGGCTCGAGATCGAGAAACACGCTGGAGGCGTTATGATCCCAGCTCCACCAGAGATTGCGAGCCATGGCCCACAACCGCTCCTGCAGGGGCGCGATAAAACGATCGAGTGTACGGGCCTCGCTGACAACTGGGGCGACTTGAATTGCCGCTTCCCCCAGCATCCGGATTTCGTCTTCGCTAAAAACTCTGGCCTCGACGGTCTGGACGACCAGCACTCCCTGCAGAACTCCACGATCAATGAGCGGCATGCCCAGAAATGACTGATAGGCCTCTTCTCCCGCTTCTTTGAAATACTTAAATCGGGGATGGTTCTTTACCTGGCTGACCGCAACCGGCCGCACCTGCTCCGCTACCAGCCCGGTCAGACCTTCGCTGACGGCCATTCTGAGCGTGCCGATGCACTCGCGGCGCAGTCCGACGGTTGCAGCCAAAACCAGGTTGGCGCGGTCTGGTTCGAGCAAGTAGGCCGAGCACACATCCGTACGGAACCTCTTCGCGATTAGCGCAACCACGTTCATTAAGGTTTCCGCCGGCTGGCTGCCGTCGCTCGCCAAGTTCCGGATTTCCTCCAGCGTCAGCACATTGCTGGCCTGTGCAGGACGAAAATCCTCCACGCCTGATGGTTTATCGTGTACGTCCAATGTATTTGCACCCCTTATCGTCCCCACTGCAACCGACGACCTGGACCCGAGCGCCTATTCCACAGCGCACAGACCCCGAAGCCAGACCGTATGCATGAAGTCACTCTATTGTAAGTGGAGTACGGCTGTTCACGAGTGTCGCAAACCCATGACTTGAGGAAAACAGCAAATTTTTCATGGCTTCGATTCGGAAGAGAACGGGAAGTGCAAACCCCAGATTTGACAAGGGATTACGCGAAGGGAGGATCTCCTGTGTTTCCCTCGCACGATAGTAACAAGACGCGTACCCTGAGCCTTGCTAAGAGTACAACTGGATCCTAGCAAGTGAGAACCGGGCGCTGATTTATTGCTGGCTCTTGATCCTCACTGCCTCGAACTCATCCCCGTGCTGCCAGCCGATCAACTTGGGAAGGCTCGCGGCATCCCAACCCAATGCGAATCCGAAGCGCGCCATAGCAGAGTCGCCGGTGAAATCCATTTCGGGATGGTATTCGTCGCTCGGCTGGTGGTAATGCTTCTCGACAAATTCCCGCTCCTGTTCGATCCCCCACGATTCCGAATGGCCTTTGTACTTCATGCCTTCATTGATCGAAAACGAAGGAATGCCAACGCGCGCCATGCTGAAATGATCGGAGCGGTAAAAGTGCCCAGCCTCGGGGCGGGCATCGGGACGAATGGACAAACGGAACTCCTTGGCCATGGCCTGTACTTCGGGATAAAAAGTCGTTCGTTCCGCTCCGGAAACTTCGACTTCCTCCGGGGCACCCAGAGGTTTCACGTCGTCATAGTTCAGGTCGAGGGTAATCTTTCCCGCCGAAATCGGGGGATGCTTGCCTAAATATTCCGATCCGAGCAGTCCCTGTTCCTCTGCGGTTACGGCCGCGAATAAAATCGATCGGCGTGGCCGGGCGGCCGCTGATCCAAAGGCTCGCGCCAACTCCAACAAAATTCCGCAGCCGGTGGCGTTGTCCTGAGCGCCGTTAAAAATGTTGTCGCCCGGCATATCCGGACGAATGCCGAAGTGATCGTAATGAGCGGTGTACAAGACCGCCTCGTCGGCGACTTTACGATCCGAACCCGGCAGAATCGCCAGCACGTTGTTCGATTCGAAGTGCCGGATCCTGCTCACCATGTGGGCCTTAAGTCTCGCGCCGAGGCTTATGGGATGGAAATCGCGCGACTGCGCCTCCTGCATCATTTTTTCCAGATTCATACCTGACGCCCGCGCCAGCCGAGCGGCAACGTCGTTGTGAATCCATGAAGCCACTTTGAGAGCCGGTCCATCGATAGGGAGCGCCGCTTTTTCGCCGGAATTGGAGTTGCGCACCACCTCCCACGGATAACTCGCCATCTGTGTCTGATGCACCAGGATCACGCCAACCGCACCCTTGCGTGCCGCTTCCTCGTACTTGTAGGTCCAGCGGCCGTAATAAGTCAGATCCTTTCCCTTGAAGAAGTTGGGATCATTCGAGGGTGGCTCATTTACCAACATCAGCAGAACCTTGCCGCGAACGTCCACACCCTTGTAGTCATCCCAGTTGTACTCGGGCGCGACAATGCCGTAGCCCACAAACACGATATCGGCGTCGACGTCGGACTGCGGTTGCTGCGTCTCGTCATCAGCTACGTACTCATCGAGCGGCTTCAAATTCATCGTCTCGCCCTGCTTGGGAATGATTGAGAACACCGTCTCGGGAAGGGCAGTGATTCCGACCAGCGGGACTTTCTGCATGTAGGTGCCATGATCACCGGCTGGCTTCAAACCATACTCGGCAAACTGCGTGGCGATGTACTCAGCGGCGATATCGCCGCCGCGCTGGCCGGTGCCGCGGCCCTCCAGCAGGTCGTGCGCCAGAAAGCGTACATGCCAGCGAATATGATCGGGAGAGATTGTTTCCAGCGCGGCATAGGCCGCGCCGGGTAGTTGAATGGAAACCGAGTCGTGCTTAACCCGGGCCGGCGCAGCCGGTGCCGGGGTTCCTCCTTCAGCCCAGAGCGACAGGCCTAAACACATGATTAGAAAGGCAGAAATGATGCTCCTCATACTGGTATAGACAGCTCTCCCCCCAAGCAGAGAGATCGTGCAAAAAGGCTTTTCTCTTGAGAATCTTTAGTGATTGTAACGGAGAGGCCATTCCCAACGGGATGCAAAGACGTCATCACCAAGGTACGAGAGGCCAACCACTGGCAGGAACCGTAACCCAATCGGCCGTTGTCCGTAGGTGTTACGAGTGCTCCAGAACGTGTTTGTGAAGGGACGAACGCCCTCGCCCGCCCCGCGGGCAAAGCGTGGTTGCCCCACACTACGTACCTTTCGCAGGGCGGCATTTTTCCGAGTCTGAAGTAACGAACAGGAGGCGAGGGGGTTCGTTGTGCCGCCGACCGGCGGCTAATTTTTCGACCCTCAACCAGCCCGGAAATCGCGCACGTCCTCGCCGGGCCGGAACATCATGGCTGGCGCGGATTTGCCTGCGTCCGCCAGCTTGCCGTTGATCTGCTCAAAATCGGCCTTCACCCATCCTACGGTGGAAATCTCGATTTCGCCGTCCTGCGCGATCCAGAACACGGTGGGAACATTAGTCAGACCGTAGGCATTCGAGACCGGATATTTGCCAAGCTCATCCAGCAATACAGGGAACGTGACGCCGAACTCTTTGGTGAACGCCTTCGTCTCTTTGGCATCGTTTTGCGAGACCCCAACCATCGTCACTCCGTTCTTGGCGTAGGCTTTATAAAGCCGCTCGAAGAACGGAAAGGCATATTGGCACGTGGGACAGGAGACCTTGAAGAATGCCAGAACCACGGGACCGCGAGAGAGTTCGTCTTGTAAAGAAAAACTCTTGCCGTCCAATGTTTTCAATGAAAAATCCGGAGCTTTCTTTCCGGTAGCGAGTGCAGTCATCTGCCGTCCTCCAACGGAGTTGCTTTAATTCAGTCTTTCAGCCGCTTTTAATTGTAGATGACGAAGCATCGCGGGCGGATTCGTAAGGTCCATCGTCAACCGACTACCCAACGTCTCTTCGGCCGACGCGAAATTTCCGAAGAGAAACCTTCTATTCGCTTGTGAGCGGATATCCCCGGCCCCGCCAATCACGAATTCCGCCGTCCATCGAAATCACGTTGGTGTAACCCATCCTCTGCAGATTATCGGCGGCGAGAGCGGACCGGAAGCCACCACCGCAGTAAAGCACCATTTCGGTGTTGACATCGGGAACGCGCGTTTCGATGTCGCGCTCAATGATTCCCTTGCCCAGATGGATAGCTCCGGGCAAGTGATCTTTCGCGAATTCGCTCTCTTCGCGCACATCGACGAGCACGAATTTCTCACCGCGATCCATGCGGCCTTTTACGGCATCGACGTCAGTTTCCCGAACACGTTTGCGAGTGTCATCGACTATCTTTAGGAATCGCGGAGAATGCTGGTGGGCCATCGAAACCTCCTCAGTCTCTATTAGCATAAGCCAGTGAACCGCAGACCTGCATTTCGTAAAATCGGCCTCGCTCGCGCCCTGTCGAAGTTGGGATACTGCTCGCGCTCGCAGGCCGTCGGCCTGATTGGTGGCGGACGAGTCCGTCTGAATGGGAGCGTGCGGCGCGATCCGGAAACGCCCGTCTCGCTCGCTCGCGATCATATCTCGGTTGATGGGATGCGGGTCGAGGAGAAAAAGAAGATTTATCTCATGATGAACAAACCGCGTGGCGTTGTCACGACGGCATCGGACGAGCAAGGCCGCAAAACCGTTTATACCTTGCTCGATCCCTTAGCTTCCCTGCCTTGGATCGCCCCGGTCGGGCGATTGGATAAGGCCAGCGAGGGGCTGCTCCTGCTGACCAATGACTCGGAGTGGAGCGCGCGCATTACGGCGCCGGAAACGCATCTGGAAAAAACCTATCACGTGCAAGTTGGAACGCTTGCCGATGAAAAGCTGTTGGCAGCGCTAAGGGGCGGCGTCAGAACGGAAGATGGAGATTTTCTGCGGGCGCGACGCGTCCGCCTGCTGCGACAGGGAGAAAAAAACTGCTGGCTGGAGATCGTCCTCGACGAAGGCAAGAACAGACACATTCGGCGCATGCTCACCCAGGTTGGCGTTGAGGTGTTGCGGCTGATTCGAGTCGCCATTGGACCACTCGAACTGGGCGACCTGCCGAAGGGGATGTACCGCCGGTTGACTCCCGACGAAAAGCGCTCCCTGGATGGACCGGACTCGTGAGGTCAGGGAAAAGTAATTTGAGGTCGAGTGTTTTGCTCTGGGCAAGCTGTCGCAAGAAAAATGGGCAATGATTGAGATCGCAGCCTCGGTCCACGATCATCTGCGGGCATTAGCGTTGGCATCGAGCGGGCGATTACAATCTCTCATTCCGGAGGCGTGCTCGTGAGCCGAACACTGCGACTGCCGCTGGGGAGCAAGATGATTTGTGTGCTCTTCTTCGTCGCATCTGCTCCTTCAATCGCGGCACAGAAGGCCGACCAAAGAGCTGCGCGCTATTTGGATGCCATACGGAATCAGCCGTCCCTGCTGCTGGCATTTCTTCACGACATGCCCAAGGGCGGCGACCTGCACAATCATCTCGACGGCGCGATCTACGCCGAAGATCTAATCAACTTTGCCGCATCGGACAATTATTGCGTGGATCGCACGATTTCGAACCTGATCGCACCGCCTTGCGATTCCTGCGAGAAATACACTTCGAAACCAGGCATTCGCTGCGCCTACGGCGATCAGGTTCTCTATAACCAAATCATCGATGCGTGGTCGATGCGCAACTGGCGTCCCGGGGATGAGTCCGGCCACGATCACTTCTTCGCAACGTTCGATAAGTTCGGACTCGCCTCGCACGATCACGTAGCCGAGGCGATTGCGAGCGTGGTCGACCGAGCCGCCCGGGAGCATGTCGATTACATCGAATTCATGCATACCGCCGATGGGCGCGCAGCCGCCGATCTGGGCATGAAACTCGGATGGGATGAAGATTTCAGCAAGATGCATGACGAGCTCCTCAATGGAGGTCTCAAGGAAATTGCGGCCGCAACCAGCAAGACCCTGGCGGAAGATGTCGCTCACGCTCACACGGAAATGCGATGTGAAACAACGAATCCCGAGCCCGGGTGCGGCGTCACCGTCCGTTATCTGTATCAGGTCCTGCGCGGCTTGCCGCGGGAAGCGGTGTTCGCCGAAATAGTGCTGGGTTTTGAACTTGCGTCATCTGATCCGAATTTTGCGGGACTCAACCTGGTGATGCCGGAAGACTGGTACGTTCCTATTCACGATTTCAACCTGCACATGGCTATGCTCAACTATCTGCACGGAATCTATCCCAAGGCGCACATCAGCCTGCACGCGGGTGAACTTGCGCCCGGACTGGTGAAGCCGGAAGACCTCACTTTTCATATTCGCGCCTCGGTTGAGCGCGGACACGCTGAGCGGATTGGCCATGGCGTTTCTGTCATGTCGGAAAACGATCCCATCGGACTCATGAAAGAAATGGCGGCACGCAACATTCTGGTCGAGATCAATCTCAGCTCGAACGATGAGATTCTCGGGATCAGCGGCGATGATCACCCGCTGCCCATCTACATAAAATACGGCGTGCCGGTTGCGATCTCTACCGATGACGAGGGAGTAGCTCGCTCGGATATGATCCACGAATACCTGCGGGCGGTACAGGGCTATCGACTCTCCTATGCGGAATTGAAGCGCATGACGCGGCAGAGCTTGGAGCACAGTTTCCTTCCAGGCAAAAGTTTATGGGTCTCGACCAAAGGTGAGTTCCGTCCAGTCGCTGCGTGCCTGGAAAGTCCTGGGGGAAAGCCGACGCACAGATGCAGCGAATTTCTCGCCGACAACGAGCGTGCGCGGGAGCAATGGAAGCTGGAGAATCAGTTTGCAGAATTTGAGAAGAGGTTTTGAGGAAATGCCGCGCAAACGAACTTTGATTCCGTCGCTGCTCGAATGGACGGATCGCCCGCTTCCCGTCCCGCCGCCGGTGCTGCCCGTGATCGCGGAACGCGGCGGTACGCAGTTGCGCAGGCCGTTGCCGGTCGCCATCATCGATACGCGCGAGCAGAATCCACTTTCCTTTCGTCGTTTTCGCCGCTGGTTTGCTCGGATCGAGGAGCGCGGTCTGCCCTTGGGAGATTACTCCGTCGCGGGGATGGAACACTCCTGCATAGTCGAGCGCAAAGATCTCGCCGACCTCATTCAATCATTCACCACCAACCGCGCGATTTTCATCCATCGTCTGCGGCGGATGAGCGAATTGCCACACGGCCTGCTGGTCGTCACCGCGTCGCTTGGTGAAATTAAATCGGAGTATCCGTATCGAGCGGCGAATCCGAATCGCATTACCCAGTCTCTGCTCGCCGTGCTCGCGGGATTGTGCCTGCCTTTCATTTGCACTGAGACACATGAACTCGCAGAGGAAATTGTCGCGTCTTATCTCTACCAGACATTTCTGTATGATTTGCTGGATCGCAACGGCCACGGGCGTTACCTGGCCGATGGTGACCTATGAAGGAAAGAGGAAAACCAATCTAACCAGAATACTCGCGCCGGACGAGGACGTCCGCTCCTTCACAAGAAAATGTCTGACCAATTCACCATCGCCGACACGGCCGCGCAGCTGATCCTGAAACGTACGCCGTTGCGTCCGAAAATTGGTCTGGTACTCGGCTCGGGACTTGGCTCCTTCGCCGACGCGCTCACCGATGCAGTGCGTGTCCCCTACGCGGAAATTCCGCAATTTCCTTGCTCCACGGCGATTGGTCATGCCGGCCGCATGGTCGTGGGCAATGCCGGCGACGTCCCGGTCGCAACCATGCAGGGACGCGTCCATCTTTATGAAGGATATTCTGCCCAGGAAATCGCGTTTCCCATTCGCGTGTTCGGACGCATGGGAATTCGCGCCGTGATCCTGACGAACGCTGCCGGAGGCATTAATCGCAGTTACGCCCAGGGTGCGCTGGTACTGATCCGCGATCACATCAACCTGCAGGGTGTGAATGCGCTGGTCGGAGCCAATGACGAGCGTTTCGGCGTGCGCTTCCCCGACATGACCCATGCGTATGCGAAGGAATATCGCGCCATGGCGCGGGAAGAAGCGGACAAACTCAAAATCGAATTGCACGAAGGCGTGTACGCGGCGCTGCTCGGCCCCAGCTACGAAACTCCGGCGGAGATCGAATATCTGCGCAGAATTGGCGCCGATCTCGTGGGCATGTCGACGGTGGCCGAAGTCATCGCCGCCCGTCACATGGCAATGAAGGTTCTAGCCATCTCTTGTGTCACCAATATGGCCGCCGGAATTCTCGATCAGCCGCTTTCGCACGACGAAGTGATGGAAACCGGCGAACGCGTGAAAACCACCTTCGAGGCGCTGCTGCGCGCCGTGCTGCCGCGCATAGCGACCGATGTCGTTTGAATCCCAGGGCCCCAAAACGCCGCACCTCGTCTGGATTCCGACCGTTTTCTGCTCGCCCCCGCTGAGGGAAGGCAGACAAGGACGCGGAAGCTTTTTTCAAAAACACTCTACGAATCAGGAGGCAACATGGAGTTCGTAATGTTTGAAGATGTGGACGGGCTGGAAGTCTTTGTGAATCCCGAACATGTGATCTGGGTCAGGGAGCTTCCGAACCAAACGACGGTCATCAGCTGCGGACACGACGACAAGTTTGCCGTACGTCTCGCCCCGGCTCATGCGGTGGCGGCGCTGGGTAAGACGGTGCGCTGAACCGGGGAAGCCATTTCGAGCGTAGGCGCCAGCGTGCCCGCTATCGGACACGGAGCTGCCGTCCGTCGGGGGGGCGCGACTTGGCGACCTGGAGGGCTTGATGCAGGTGCTGTGCATCGTATCTCTGTACAATGCTGGTCACTGGCGTGCCAAGGATGCTTGTGGCCGATGAACTGGAACGCACGGGAGAAAGGGCGATGCGCATCGCAAGCGTGGGGCATGCGGTCTTTGCCGTGACCATGGTCGCCCTTGGAATCATGGGCCTGATCAAGAGCGATTTTGCGCCGCTATGGCAGCCGATACCCAAAAGTGTTCCCGCACTGGCCTATCTCTGCGCCTTGGTCTCCCTGGCATCTGGCGTAGGCCTGCTCTGGAAACCAGCAGTCCTTGCTGCCAGCCGCATGCTGCTTGCTTATCTCCTGCTTTGGTTGGTGTTGTTGAGATTGCCAGGCATCTTCCTGTCTCCCACGGTGGACTTTTGGTGGCCAGCCTGTCAGATCGCGGTAATGGCCGCAGGCGCTTGGGTATTATATGTCTGGTTCGCCGGCGATTGGGACAAGCGGCGACTCGGTTTCGCCACCGGCGACAAGGGCCTGCGCATCGCCAGGGTACTCTACGGTCTGGCCTTGATCCCCCTCGGCGTGGCCCATTTCCTCTATCTCCAACATACCGCCGAGCTGGTGCCGGGCTGGCTGCCCTGGCATCAGTTCTGGGCATATTTCACCGGTTGTGCCCTGATTGCCGCGGGCGTGTCGGCGCTGATCGATGTGTATGCACGGCTGGCAGTGGCGCTCTCAGCGTTCGAGCTCGGCATGTTCTTGCTGCTCGTGTGGATACCGATTGTGGCGGCTGGCTCCAAAGACGCCTTCCAATGGAGCGAAACCGTCCTCACTTGGGTGCTGATGGCAGGTGCCTGGGTGGTGGCGGATTCCTACAGCGGCCGGCCTTGGCTTCTCGTGAAGAAGCCCTAGCATCGACACTCGGATTTACCGCAACCACGGGGATTTCCGGACGCGCTAGAATGGTAGGGTCTTTCCCGCCACTTTGTCTCAGCTCAGGACGCGCAGTCCTTTCGCCGACTTTTCGGTAAAAAGAGGAGTGTCGCATGACTCCAGTAACACCACAGTTTGAATCCCCGTACTCTGTGAAGATCGAGACTGCAACGGGCGGGTCCACCACTATCCCAATTGCCGTCTTGACCCCAAAGCAGTTGGAAGACTTCCTTCAGATTGAGTTCAAGAAGTTAGCGCAAGAAGCCGGCGTAAAAGGTGCCCGTGTTCATGTGGAGCGCTCCGTTGCCGCCGATTATGAGCAGGTCATGCGTGAGGTTGCGGCGTGTCTGCGCTCGGCCAAGGCACAAGTGGCATGATGGGAAGTTGAGCCGCAAGTGTCTGATAGCGTCAACCGTGTTAACGAAATTATTTCTTACGATCCGCAGCCAGGACGGTGTGCGGGACTACCCCATAAGTAGTAAGTTCATCGCGGCTAAGCCACGTGGGTAGTTGCAAAGACTTGATCAATGGTTGAAAGTCATTGCCGATACCCTGATTTTCTCCCTCCCCAAGAGCTGGCATCATGCGAATCAGGAGATCAACAATGAAAAAGCTTGGAGTCTTGTTGTCTCTGAGTTTTCTGGCGGTGCTGGCGGGTGGAAACGCTCTGGCCCAGACAACAGCCGTCGGTGACGGCAGCGTGTACTTCACGACGTATTTTTCCAACGGCAACACGTCTGGCGCGACGGACGCAGTCCTGCGCATCGTCAACGACGGCGACGCCTCAACGACACAGGTTGAGGGAGTGCCGAACGGGACCCTGTACGCCTCGATCTATGTTCTGAATGACAGTCAGGAAATGCAGGAGTGCTGCAGTTGCCCTGTTACCGCTGACGGTCTTCTCTCCGAATCCGTTAACAAACAACTCACGGCGAACACGCTGACGGGCAGGGAAGAAGAAAGCCGTGGCGTCATCAAGGTCATTTCGAGCTTAAGCGGTGACCCAACGGCCAATGTGCTGAAAGCAGGTCTGCGCGGTTGGATGACGCACGTCCAGGGGAACCGCAATATCCCCGAAGCCGGTCCATTTTATGTTACCGAAGCGAAGTGGGCGGACTCGAACCTGGGGGCGGCAGAACAGTCTTCACTCCAGGACACGTGCGCGTTTATCATAACCCTAGGCAGCGGCTATGGAATCTGCTCGTGCACGCTGGAAGATTACGACTACTAACCTTTCATTCGAGCCTTTCAACTGAGCAGCGGATACATGAGTGGTTGACCGAAAACCCTTGTCAACACTCATCGACCCGCGGTCGCGTTATTTTTCGGAATACGGAAGACAATGCCGACGGAGAGACGCACAGTATCCGTCATGCTGCCAAACGTGCCGAAACCGAAGTATTCCAACTGAGGTCGCAGCACGAATCTTCGCTTGCGGTCGAGCACGAAGTCGGCCCCCCCTCCCGCGCCAAATGCGTATGCATCAGTCACGCCGGTGTAGTTCGACGCCGACGAGGAGGCATGCGCTCCACCAAAGAGAACGTGCGCAAACGGAGTCAGTCGGGTCCAACGCCGGTAAGAGAATCTTGGACCCGCCGTGTATGTGATGGCAGTCAAGCTGGGAGAAGCCGAGTAGACGCCGAGATCCCCGGCCACTCCAAGCCAGGGATTGAAATTAAAGGCGATCGAACCGCTTGCACCGTTTGCATTCTGGCTGGCGCCCTTAACCACGTCGATCATGGAATAGCCAATGGAGAGATCGGTCACGGGAAAGTCCTGCCCCGCTAAAGCGGGCGTTGCGAATGCCAAGAGCAAGGTTACAAACATCAACTTTTTCATTGGCCGCTCTGTTAGCGAAGATTTTCCAAGTATCGGCTACGTCAGTCTGCGTGGCCCAAACAGCGATGTAAAGCAGGAAATCGGCTGTTGACAAACTTTTTACAAGTTGTGTTCGAAACGTCATTACGTCCAGAATGAATCAGTGATGAAGTCGTTTGGCACTGGAAGACAACCCCGCAAGCCATTTATAGACCAGGCGTGAACTGAAAGGTCTGCACAAAGCAGATCTCAACGGGTATGCAATCGTTAGAGTCGTGTCAGGGGGACACGAGTTCTACGAGCGATCCCGCCAGGCAGCTACAATGGAAGTCCATCTGATCGTGATCTAGCATTTTCATGGAAACGGAAGTTACGAGTCTGGAAGAAATATCTCCGAAGCTGCTGGATCTTCTTGTGTGTCCGCGCGACAAGCAGCCGTTGCAGCTGGATGGTTGCTATTTGATCTGCAAGCCGGGCCACCACTACAGAATTGTGGAAGGCGTTCCCATTCTGCTGATTTCGGAAGCCGAGCAGACGCACATCGAGGGGGATCGTGCATTGCAGGTCGCAGAGACCGGTGATTTATCCGATTACGGGCTTCCAGAAACAAGAGACGGCGAAATCGATCCGTTTGTGCGAAACGTCATCGGAGCCACGAACGGCAATTTGTATCAGCATCTGGTGGGAAAACTATCCGCGTATCCGATTCCACACCTGCGGCTGCCGCGTTCGAGGGGGAGTCTGTTTCTGGAAATCGGATCGAATTGGGGGCGATGGAGCATTGCGGCGGCGCGCCTCGGTTATCGAGTGGTAGGCATCGATCCGTCACTGCGGTCGATCCTGGCGGCGCGCCGCGTGGCGCAGCAACTGGGAGTTCCGGCATCATTTCTTGTCGCTGACGGGAGATATTTGCCCTTCGCCGATGAAACTTTCCGACAGATTTTTTCCTATAGCGTGCTTCAGCATTTGTCGAGGAAGGATGCGGGCACGGTGGTTGGGGAAATGGCGAGAGTGCTGGCGCCATCAGGCAGATCTCTGATTCAAATGCCCAACGTCTTCGGTGTGCGCTGTTTGTATCATCAAGCGCGACGGGGATTCCGCGAAGGCAGCGATTTTGACGTCCGCTATTGGACGATCGGCGAACTTAAGCGAGTATTTGGGTCGGCGATCGGTCCGGCCACGATCACGGTGGATGGCTTTTTCTCTCTCAATCCGCAGATCAGCGACGTGCGTCTGTTGTCCTGGAAATACCGGCCGATCGTGTATGCCTCGGAGGCGCTACGTTATTTCAGTCGAGCGCTGCCGTTTTTGACTTATGTCGCAGATAGCTTGTACGTGAGCTGCGCACGGAAATGAGCCGAATCTGCAAGAATTGGGGCTTGCTGCGCGAATTGAAAAAACACTGGCATAGTGCTGCGATAGTTTCTCGATGGGCCTAAGGGAGCTTGCGAGTCATCTGAGCCGAGGGGTGGTCTTACGGCGCCGTTTACCGCGGCAGTTCGGGCGGCTTCCTATTTACGTGACCCCGGAGGCGGCTCTGCGCTATTGGTTTGCGATGTCCCGCGTGGACCCCGTTCTCTATGGAATGGCAGAAGAACTGGTTCATCCGGGCGCGAAGGTGTGGGACATTGGGGCAAACGTAGGGCTCTTCAGCTTTTGCGCGGCGGCGCGTGCAGGGCCTTCCGGATTTGTGCTGTCGATTGAGCCGGACGCATGGCTGGCACATCTTATTCAACGCTCCTCTCGAGGCCTTGATGGCTACCCATCTTCACGCGTCGAGGTTCTGTGCGCGGCAGTGTCGGATTCGAGCCAAGTTCTGAAATTAGAAATCGCCCGAGGAACACGGGCTTCCAATCGCCTGCTTGCGCCTTCCCAAGCGGCCGATTCTCTTGTTCTTCAACCAACCGTGGCTCTCAGCTTAGACATGCTGCTGGAATACTTCTCTCCTCCATCGGTGGTGAAGATCGACGTGGAGAGGCACGAGATCAGCGTTCTCAAAGGAGCAACGCGAATGTTGCAGGAAGTGCGTCCAACGATCTGGTGCGAGGTGTCTCCTGAAAATTCGACGGAAGCAACTACGCTATTCAAAGCGGCGGGATACGAACTCTACGGCGCTCAAACGCGACCTCACCCCCGGGCGGACCGGGCATGGTTCCATACGCTGGCAATTCCGATTGAAAGCAGGAACCATCCGACTTAAGCGGAGCGCTTCTCCATCAAGCCTCGAGCCAAAGCGAGCAAATCGTCGACATGCCGGCTCCAGGAAAAGTCTCGCACACGTCGCTGGCCTTCTTCGATGAGGGCTTGCCTTTTCAGCGCATCCTGACCGAGGCGGACCACCTGCGTTGCCAAGTCCTCAGCAGAAAAAGGCTGGAAATAAAGAGCAGCTTTGCCGCAGATCTCGCGGTGTACCGCAAGATCCGAGGCAACGATGGGCAACGCGCTGGCCATCGCCTCCACCAGGGGATGAGCGAACGTCTCGGTATAGGCCGGTGTGACATAAATGTCACTCGACCGATACACGGAATGAAGCAGCGTGTAGGGCACCGCTCCCAGCTCTACGACATTCGAACGAATTCCCAGCGGTTCGATCAGCGCTTGCTCGGAACTCGGCCGATAGCTGGCAGAATGCTCGGGCCTTGTCAGGTTGCAGGTAAGTAACAACTCGACATGCCGCTCCCGCAGTCGAGTCTTGATGACAGGCAACGCTCGCAGCAGGGTTGCGAAATTGCGGTAGTAGTTGTAGTGGCTGACGAAAAGGAGGCGCAGCGTTCCGGCCTTTTTGGTAAGGCGATCAGCCAGAGCGGAGGGAAGTTCGCCGGAATCACAGAAGGCATGTGCATCGAAGCCGTGGTGAATCGCGAGTATGCGTTCCGGCATTCTGATTTTGGTCCAGCTGCGTAAGACTTCCGCAAAGGCGGCGGTAGGCGCAACCGTGATATCCGCTCGCCGAATGGAAGCTGCGGCGAATATGCTTTTTAGTTTGGTATCGAACCAGAGCCCGTAGTGTCGCCGTTTTCGCAAATCGTTAGAGAACGCGTTTGAGGTGTAGAGGGAACTACGACTCAGTAGAATTTGGGGAACGGGGCTGTTCCAGAGTGCGAAATTTCCTGCGGAGATGAGAACATCTGCATGTTGCTGGCGGATCAACTCTGGAAGCCGGCGCTGTTCGAACAAAAGCCGCAGAGCTGCGCGGGCTGGGACATCCCACTCCAGGAAGTGAATATTCGGCCGGGCCTCCAATTCATTTCGAAGGGTTGGGGTCAGGGCGACGCTGGTCTGAACCTCAGCGTGACTGGCGAAGTGAGGGAGCACGTTGCGAACATAGGTAATTCCGCCACCGGCACTGGCGGCAAGGGCGTTCAAGAAAATATGCATTATCGCGAATGGGCAAAAATGCCTGCGTCGGCACGCGAATGAAACGGTACAAGCACGGTCTGGGCATCGTCACGCCGCGATTGGGGGATCAGATCTCGTAGCAGGAACGCGGCCACCCAGAAGAACACACAGAGGTGATAACCGACGGCGATCAGCCAGTCTTCGAAGAAAGCGTGGACAAGACCCGCGAGTAAAACGATGGCGAGAGGAATTGCGGGGTGGCCGATATTAGACGTTCGTCGCATCCATAGGCACATCTGGATCACCATCCGTACGATCAGGAGAAGTAGTAATCCAAACGAGAGCAGGCCAAGAATTCCCACATACTCGGCGAGTGCCAGATAACTGTTGCCGTGTTCCCGGTTTCTGCCTTCTTTGGTGTAAACCCCTTCGAGAGCTGAAACTTCAGCAACCGGTCCATCCACGACCATATCACTGGTCCCAAAACCGGAGCCGAACCAGGGGTGCTGCTTGAATGAACTTACAGTCTCATCCCATGGTTTCTTTCGGGAATCCAAAACCCCGGTTTCGTCTTTCCCTTTGTGCAAGAGTTCGTCCGTAAGTTTTGCACTAAATTGCTCAAACGAGGCCGGACGCAAAACCGCAGCGAAAGCCAGCAATAAGACAATCCCGAAAGCACCCTGCAGCAGAACTCGTTGCCTGCGCAAGCAAATGCACATGGTTACGCAACCCACGACTGCGGCAAGAATGGAAGCGCGAGACAGAGCTGTGTAGAGCAGTACGCCACAAAGCAGCAAAGCGAAGCCCAGGCGATTTTTCTCGGAGCGGTTATCTGTGGCAAGGAATCCCCACAGCAGGAAAGGGAGCAGCACTACGGCTACGACCGCCCCTAGAGAGTTTGGGTTGCCCCACACTGCAAAACCGAGTCCATAGCACAACGCACTGGCGTATGCGATCACCTCGCAAGCTCGCAGGATTTTCCGCACAAACAAACTTTGATTTCCTTCCGAAGCCACGCGCACACCTGTACTGGCATACAAAAAGACTAAGAACAAACTTGCAACCTTCATCAACGAGGTCTGGGGATCAACCGACTGAATGGCTGTCACTGCCGCGATTGGTACGCAAAGGAATGCGATGAGATGCAGAGCATTCATGGGTTGACGGTGTTCGCGCAGCCAAAGGAACGCACCTCCGATCGCTCCAACCGCAAGCACAAACCAGCGGGCTGTAAGCGCTGCACCTTCCAGTGGCACATCCATGCCTGCCCATAAAAAGAAAATCATTGTGAGCGCAAAGTAGGCGGTTCGGAAGTGCCAAAGAGCGGCCAGAACAATTTCAATCAGGATCAACCCGCCGAGATATAGAGGATTCGTAATAAATCCCGGCCATATCAGGGCTAGAAGGGAAACAGCAACAACTGGAATGCCAAAAACGGCAACCTTCTGCCATTTTGTCTCTTCGTTCACTGCTTTCCTCCAACGGACAGCGCCGCTTCCGCCATGCCAGCGGCACAAGCTGCCGGCGAATGATCCTGAATCTTAAGTGCGGCTTGTCGCCCCATCCGCAAAGTTTGCTCGCGATCCGTCGCGACGCGAGACAGACTCTCGGCCAGGCGATCTGGATTGTGTGCAGGAACAACAAATCCGGTAATCGCATCGAGCACCAGATCGGGAGTACAGCCGGCAACGTCAGTAGCGATTACTGGCAAACCGCAGGCCATTGCCTCGTTCACGACCAGACCCCAGGGATCGGAATGTGTAGGAAAGACCAGGACTTCGGCAAGGGCGTAGAGTGCTGGCAGTTCCTCACGCTGCAGAAAGCCGCGGAATTCGACGCGCCCCGGCGAAATCGCTTCTGCGCGCTTTGCCAGCTCGGCTTGGGCCACTCCGTTTCCCACAAAGACCAGATTTACGGTGAATCGCAACTCGGCGTCTAGTTTCGCATAGGCTTCGAGAAGATCAAAGACTCCTTTGGCCTCAATTAATCTTCCGACGCTCAAGAAGTAGCGAGGAGGAAGATTCAGTTTACGTCTCACGGTGGCAGCATCGCTGCGAGCGATTTCAGCCCGGGTGCAGAAATAGTCATTATCGACCGCATCGGGTGCGGTGAAGATGTTGCGGTCGGCGATCCCAAACTGCCGTAGATACTCGCGCGAGGATTGCCCGGCGGCTGCAAAAGCCCCGCATTGACGGAGGAAAAGACGCTTCAATGCTTCAACGGCAGGGCGCAGATGGCGCTGATCAGCTGCGGTGCTTTCCGTCCACAGCAAAAGGGGAACACGGCGGCGATGCGCCCAATAGGCAGCTTGCCAGGCAGCCAAGTAGGTGTATCCACCGCACAGAATCACGTCTGGACGGAAGCTAGAAAGTGTGGCGGGGACTCGACGATTGAGCAATAGATTGTATCGGCCAAGCCGCCATCGTAACGACGGGAGCACCTCATAGCAAAACCGGATCTCCTCTTTGTATATGTGCCATTGCCGAAGGGAAGGGTCCGTTTCGGAGAGGAATAGGACACGCAAATCAAACTCGGGATGCGCGGCGAGGGCGTTGAACACGGGAATGCGGTAGGGAGCGATAATCTCCGTTATTACGATCAGCCGTCGCTTCATGCGACGCACTCGCGATAGATTCGCAAAAGCTGGCGGGCCTGGTGATCCAGGGTGAAGCCCTGCAGAATTGTGGTGCGCGCCTGGGGGCCGATCCTTGCACGGAGCTCAGAATCATGAAGCAGCATTCTCAGGCTCAGCGCGAGTTCTTCAACGTTGTCCGGCCCAACCAGCCAGCCGTTAGCTGCGTGTTGAATAACCTCTTCGATGCCCTGACCGCGACACCCGATCACAGCTTTGCCGCACGCCATTGCTTCCAGGTAGACGCAGCCGAGTCCTTCATAGGTGCTGGGTAGGGCAAACAGGGTTGCGGCTCGCAATCGGTCGGCGACCTGCTGGCGACTTTGTCGTCCCAGAAAGCGCACCCGATTTTGGAGTTGTAGCTTCTCCGCCAGAATACGCAGATTGGACATTTCAGGACCGTCGCCAATAATTTCACATTGCAGGTGAGAATCGGTCTGCGCGATGGCTGCGATGGCCCGCAAGAGAGACGTGTGGCCCTTGATTGGAATCAGGTTCCCGACACTAATAACTCGAGGAGGATCGTGAAGATCGCGTTGCGATGGTGAGAAACGGTCAGGATCGACGCCGTTGAAGACGACCCCAGTTCGCGAAGTCGCAGCGCCGAGAAGAACCTGTTCCCGCACATGTTCGCTGATACAAAGCGTGCGCTTTGCGGACTGAAAGACCAGGCGGCTGACGCGCCTGCACCACTCGCCGGGACGCCCAGACACCTGCCTGGTTGAATACGCATCGAGCCCGTGCACCGAGACGACATAGGGGATGCCGAGTTCGCGGCTGAGCAACAGAGCGGCATGCCCGCAAGGCAAGGGTGCGTGCGCGTGAATGAGATCCACTGGCGATGCCTTATGAAGCCTGCGAACATGCGCTAGTAGGGCAGGAAAGAGTAGGGCCCCGGCGCTGGCCAGCCCCCATCGTCCGGGGAGGGAAAGATAACGGACGCGCCGTGCAGGCGGGGCATTCGGGTAAGTCGGTTCGCTGCGACGATAAGCGGGTGCCGCTACCACAACTGAGTTCTTCACACCAAGGTTTGTCATTACCTGTAAAGGCTCGGCGATAAAGCAGCCGCTCGCGTCATCCGATGCCGTCGGATAAAACGGCGTGATGGTCAGGACATGTAATGTTCCTTGTGAAATCTCCGAGGCAGTCGCTGACCGGCCGGCGTTCACGGATTTCTCCGCGCGCCAAGGCGAGATGGCTGCATGCGCAATGGCACTGGGTTCAAGGAGGCTCAATCGGATCGCGCCCATTCTAGCTGGAGATCTCGCAATTGCGAGCGAAGGCGGACTTGGGGATTCCGAGAAGCGATTGAACTGTGTAAGTGTGCTCGTGCGTGCTCAAGCAGCCGGTGACGCGTTTGCTTCTCCGCAGTGGTCGGCAGCGGTTTTTGTTCCTTCGGGTCTGCCGCGAGGTCATAAAGTTCTTCCGAATGACCATCGAAATGAATGATGAGTTTGAAGCGGGCCTCACGAACCGCGAGCACTCGAGGACCGATCCGATTGTTGATATGGAACGGATTGGTGCAGCCCTCGACACATTCCGCGATCGCCGGATCGTCCCAGGATTCGCCGCGCTGAATCTGAGTCCAACGGCTCGTGCCCCGAAAGCTCCCAGGGATCGGCGCATTCAGTGCATCAAGCAGCGTCGGCGCCAGATGCAGCAAGCTGAAGGGCGATTTTGTGATTGGAATGGTTTCGAAGCCGGGGAAACGCATGAGCAGCGGCACGCGAATTAACTCTTCTGTCAAATGTCCGGGCGCGTGAAAACGGCCTCCATGATCGAGAAACTCCTCGCCGTGATCGGCGGTTAAGACGAAGGC
>JASHPL010000172.1 GCA_030038125.1 Candidatus Sulfotelmatobacter sp. | reverse complement strand
CATCAACGACGCCCATGCGAAAGGAACCAATGCGCCGTTTTCTGAAATCAATCTGTTTCCTGATGCCGCTCGCTGCTGTTCTCGTTGCGGCTCAAACTCCAACCTTACAAAAGCGCCCGGCCAAGCCGGCAACGGACGACGCGGCCGCGAACCTGCCCTCTGAATCGACCGTCGATTCTTTCCTGCAGCAAACCTTCGGCTACGAACCGGACGTTTCCTGGAAAATCTCCAGCATCAAACCCGCAGGCACAGCGGGGCTGGCGGAAGTCACCGTGGTTCTAGCTAATCCTCAGGGCCAACAGCTTAGCCGCTTCTACGTCACGCCTGACGGGAAGCATGCCATCACCGGTGACATCATCCCTTTCGGCGCCAAGCCTTTTGAAGCGGCCAACAACATTCTCAGTCAGGGCATCACCGGCCCTGAGCGTGGATCCAAGAGCTCCCCGGTCACCATTGTTGAGTTTGGCGACCTGCAATGTCCGGCCTGCAAAGCGGCGCAGCCGACCATTCAGCAGCTCGCGGACGCCGAACCCGACGCGAAATTCGTCTTTCAGAGCTTTCCGCTGGAGATGCACAACTGGGCTTTGAAAGGGGCGCAATATGCTGACTGCGTCGGGCGCGCATCGAACGACGCCTTTTGGAAGTTCATCGCCAAGGTCTATGACAGCCAGGCCGAAATCACGGCCGAGAACGTTGACCAGAAACTCACTGCGATCGCCGATGCTTCGGGTGTGAAAGGGTCTGAGATTGCGGCTTGTGCCAGTAGGCCTGAGACCAGGGCGCACATAGAAACCTCCATTGACTTAGGCAAGAAGGTGGACGTGACGGGGACGCCAACACTGTTCATCAATGGCCGCAAGATTAGCAACCTCGACCCGCACATGCTGGATGTTTATAAGAGTCTGGTAGCGTTTGCGGCGAAACAGTCGAAGTGAACAAAACCGAGCGGAGGAGTTGTTTCTTAACTATTTTTCTGCAGTGCCGTGTTATTTTTCGCTGATCCAGATTGCGGGAGCCTTGCGATCGATGTCGGAAGTGATGTGGGGCGTCATGACGATCATTAGTTCGTCATCGTCCTCTTCTTTGGTGTTGTTGGCCATAATTTGATTCAGGCCGGGTAGGGATCCCAGCCCGGGAATTCCACTCATCGAATAGGTGTCGTTGCGCGAAAGTTGTCCGGCCACAACGGCAGACTCGCCATCTTTCAGATTAATGCTTCCGTTATATTCGCGATTGGAAATCACGGGCACACCGTTGGCCGATTGTCCAGTTAAAGACCGCACCTGCACTTCTAAGGTCAGACTCACGGACCGGTCGCCGTGAACTACCGGCTTGACCTTTACGTTCAGCCCCAAGTCTTCATATGTGATCGAAGGAAACGGAGGAACATAACTCTGGTTGCCCAGCACCTGGGCGATCTGCGGCGAGTTGTAGATTGGCGCATAGGAAGCGTTCTGAATGGGATAACGCTCTCCAAAGTGCATCGTGGCATCGTTGCCCTGGCTGGCGTGGACCGTGACATGCTCGAGGCTGCGCGCCCAGGATTCGTTGACCGAAAGAGCCGCAGTAAGTTGGTCGAGACTGAGTCCCATGAACGTGAGCCCCCCGCCGAATGTGGCCAAGGGCTGGCTGAAGATCCCACCCGATGAACCCATGAGTTGCGCCAATAGCCCGGAGAGCGCAGTACTCCCAGCCTGGTTAATGCCACCGGACGAGATCAGTTGGTTGATCAGTTGTTGAATATTCTGCCCTGCTAATCCGGCCAGCGCCACCGCAGGAATGTTGTACAGGTTGAATGTATCGGGAATGTGCAGCCCGATATTGCGCGTGACCTGATGGCTGATCTGAAAGACCTGCATGTCGAACATCACCTGCGGGCGCTGGTTGCTGAATTGCTGCAGCAGCTCATCACAGGCGCGAAGCACGGGCTGGGACGCGCGCACTTCGATTTCGCCCGCCGATTGCCCCACGGTGATGAAACGCAGATCGAACATCGTGCGCAGAATATTGACAAATTCAACCGCTTCCGTCGGAGTGGAGTGCGGAGGCAGAACGAATGTCCGCAATGACATGCGATCGAATTGCTTGTGGTTCGGCGGCGTATCTGCCGCGATCAAAACCTGATGGGCATCGAGAGCGCTCCACATCGTCTTGCTGACCTCGCAGGCCAGCTTGAGTGCAGTAAAGAAATCGACATTATCGACATTAAAGGTCACCTGCCGGGTGGGGACGGACTCATCAAACTGCGCCGTCAATCCATAGGCCGCCACCAGCGCGGTAAACAGACTGCGAACGTCGCCGCGAAAATTGAACGTGGCCACGTCATTGTTGGGCTGAAGGCGGATTTCGCCCGCATCGATGAGCCTGTGGGGCAAAGCGCGCGGCAGTGGTGCGGGATCCAAGCTCGCATCCTGCAGACGTTCCTTCGCATATTGATTTCCGGGATCGAGCTGCACCGCGGCGCGAAATTGAGCGGCGGCCTGGATCTGTGAGATCGCGCTCGGAAATTCGCGCGCGAGTAAAGCGTTTCCTCGTTCGATGTGATCAAAGACAAGCTGTGCCTTGACCAGCTCGCGCGCAGTTAGAAATTTCACGTCCTCCGGATCCAGCTGCGCCGCCTGATCAAATTGTTTGAACGCCGCGTCAAGGTTCTTGTCTTGTTCGAGCTTGCGGCCCCGTTCGTATGCGCGACGGGCTTCTTTCTTCTCCTGCTTCGTAATCAGGCAGTGAACTCCACCCGGCACCCCATTGCCGCAGCTCACGGGAGGAATCGTGGAAGGATCGTCACCGGCCCACGCCGGTATAACCGACATGATGGCCAGTACACCACTCGCAAGGATGTACGCCACTCGCCCCATCTGTGTCATTCTAACTTGCCTGTGCAAGCTTTCGGCCATGCCGAGGGCCCTCGTACCGTAGAGCACTACCGGGGATCGGGTGGTCTCCAACCCCGTCAAAAGGAACGACATAGCCGCTTAAACTTGCACGTCGGCAGAAAATATTGCTAAGTGTTCCTTCAGGAACATTATGCGTACATTGCTGTACGTATAACTGCGATGTGGTTCAAACATAGTTCCGCGTGCTTCTCCACCGTCCTCGGCGGCTAAAGCCGCATCAGAGACGGGTACGAGCGGCACGGCTGAAGCCGTGCCCTTCCCAAAACCCATTCCTGAAACGCACAGGAGCTTACGAAATCATCAAGCGCTCGATGCTGCGGGCTTTCCCGGTTTCTTCATCGCAGTCGATCACCACCGCACAGAGGCGCACGTCGCCAGTTGCTGGTTCGAACCGCACCGGCATTCCATTCAAAAATTTATTCACGACGAGTTCCTTCTTCACTCCAATGACGCCGTCATAGGGCCCGGTCATGCCCACGTCCGTGAGGTAAGCCGTGCCATTCGGCAGGACGCGCTGGTCGGCCGTGGGTACGTGCGTGTGCGTTCCAATTACCGCGGTGACGCGTCCATCGAGATACCAACCTAAGGAAATTTTTTCTGAAGTTGCCTCGGCGTGCATATCAACGAGGATGATTTTGGCGTCGACCTTTTGTAACAAGTGGTCGGCGGCGCGAAAGGGATCATCATTGGAGGCCATGAATACGCGCCCCTGGAGATTGATCACTGCATAGCGAACTTTGCCCTTTACACCCTGATACATGCCCCAGCCGGGCATACCCGCGGGAAAATTCGCCGGGCGCAGCAGACGCCGAGCCGGCCCATGGCCATTCTGTCCGGTCGCTTCAAAATAATCGATGATTTCACGCTTGTCCCAGACATGGTTTCCGGTGGTGATGACATCAATATTCAGCTCGAAAAGTTCTTCCGCCAGCGGGGGCGTGATGCCAAAGC
Source organism: Candidatus Sulfotelmatobacter sp. (assembly GCA_030038125.1). Taxonomy (GTDB): domain Bacteria; phylum Acidobacteriota; class Terriglobia; order Terriglobales; family Acidobacteriaceae; genus Sulfotelmatobacter. The sequence goes on along the minus strand of JASHPL010000172.1, from coordinate 6,590 downwards.
CGGCAGCCGCGTTTTCCCCATTGGCAATAATAAGATCGATTGCCTGGTCGCGAACAATCTCCGGCAAGCGGTCCCTGACAATGGCGCGTCCCGGCCGCCCGAAAATATCGCCGATGAAAAGAATGCGCATGAATCACAGGACAAAATTCGATAGTAACACGCACCGCCCTGCGAACTGATGCCGCCACGATTACGGTGCGAGCTCCGCCGTCCGCAGAAAATCGAAATTTCCGGCGGGATTGAGCTGCAAATTGCGAACGCGCCGCGTGTGCACCACGACGTTATCGAGGTACCAGAGATTGATGTAGGGCAGGTCTTCGGAGAGGGTACGTTGCACCTGATCGTAGAGCGGCTTGCGCAGCTGAGGATCGGTCTCGCGCCTTGCTTTGTCGATTAAGCTGTCTACTTCCGAATTCAAGTAATAGCCGCGGTTCGCCCCATTGGGAGGGAATTTCGAAGAATGGAAAGCGTGCTCGAAAATGTCGGGATCTTCATTTCCCCCGATCCAGCGCAAGCCGTACATCTGGAACGCTCCGTGGGTGACGTCGGAAAAAAAAGTGGCAAATTCGAAGCTGCGAATATCGAGCGCGATTCCGACCTGGCGCATCTGCTGCTGCATCACCGCAACCATCAGCCGCGTATTTTCGTCCGTTGAGGTTTTCATGGTGATGTGAAAACGGATGCCGTTAACCATCGGATAACCGGCCGCATCGAGAAGTTCATTCGCCTTTGCTGGATCGTGCTCATACGTTCTCACATCGCCGTCAAAGGCCCAGCTTTGCGGAGGCAAAACGCTTCGCGCCAGCTCCGCCTCGCCACGCCAAAGATAGTCAATCATCGGCTTTCGATTAAGCGCATAAGCAATCGCCTGCCGCACGCGAACATCTTTCAAAATCGGATCGCGCAGATTGAATCCCAGGTAAGCCAGCCGCGTTCCCGGAGACGACTCCACTTTCAACGAAGGATCATGAGAAAGTGTGAGCACCATATCGGGAGTGAGCGAATTGATGGCAATATCGCCGCTACCCTTCTGCAGTTCGAGCGCCTGTGTGGTTGCGTCTGGCACAACCGCGAAGCGAACGTGGGCGATGTTTGGCTTCTCGCCCCAGTACTCGCCGTTGCGAGCGAGGATGACGTTTCGATCCGTCTGCGCGCTGATAAATTTGAAAGGACCTGAGCCCATGGGATGCCGTGTCATCTCGTCGCCGCTGCCATAGGGAACGACTCCCATGGCACCGTCTGAAAGATTCCAGAGCAAACTTGCGTCCGGCTCTTTCAGGTGAAAGATCACAGTGAAATCGTCGGGCGCGTCAATGTGATCGACGAAGCGATAAACGCCAGATTTGGTGCTGCGAACCTTGCCCTGGAGCAGCGAATCGAAAGTCCACTTTACGTCGCGGGCTGTCAGCGAACGGCCGTCGTGAAAGTTTACGCTCCGATGAAGATGAAAAACGTACGTAAGGGGATCAGGGATGTCCCAACTCTGCGCCAGGCCAGGAGCCACGCTGAGATTGTCGCCGCGAGTCAGAAGATCATCGAAGATAAGCTCGTCGATGCGCTCGGAAAATGCGTCGACGCCCACCCGCGGATCGAGATTCGTGGGGCTCGATTCAATGATCATGACCAGTGTGTCGGGAGAAAGCTTGCGTGAACAGGAAAGCAGGGTTAAAGACAACAGGCAGCAGACTAGGGCGGCCCTACGCATACGAAATTTTTCCCAGCACCGCAGCCCGATTAGCGCCGGTCGCGGAAGGTACATTTGACGGCCGGCAATTCCACGTATCGTATGCGAGGACGGCGAAGGCGACCGCTTCTTTCGCCTGCGAGGGAAGCCCGAATTCATCGGAAACTCGCAACTGCAGTCCCAATGGAGAAAGACTTTCCCGGAGCATACGAAGGATTGTCAAATTTTTCGTACCACCACCAGAAAGAATCATTTCGCGATAAGAATGCTTGCCAGCCTGAGCGCCCAACACGAACCGCCTGACAGCATCGGCAATGGAACGCGCAGTCAGCGCAGTCGCCGTGGCCAAAATATCCTGCTTACGGGCACGCCCGCAGCGTCGCAAGAACTCGCGAACGAATTCGCGGCCGAATTCCTCGCGCCCGGCAGTTTTTGGAGGAAGCTTTCGGAAGAACTTCGCCTGCAGCAGATTACGCAACACCGATTCAAGCAACTTGCCCGATGCCGCGATCTCGCCATCGCGATCGAATGGCCGGTGATAAAGTGCGGCAGCAACCGCGTCGATCACCATATTGCCGGGCCCGGTGTCGAAGGCGATTAGGCGATCCGCGCTTGCTCGCGCGGGAATTGCCGTGAGGTTCGCAATTCCGCCGATGTTCTGCACGATGCGCCCGACGCGTTCATCACGAAACAGGAGGTAATCGAGATAAGGAACCAGGGGCGCGCCCTTGCCTCCGGCAGCCATATCCGCCGGACGAAAATCGGAAACGACGGGCACTCCCACGCGAGCCGCGATGATCGCTCCTTCGCCGGTTTGCCAGGTCGCCGCTACTCTCTTGCCCAGAAAATGTTGCGCGTCGCCTTGATGGTATAGCGTTTGGCCATGGCAGCCGACCAATTCAGATTTCAAGTGGCATCGCTTTTCGGCGGCTAACACAGCGTCGGCATAAAGTTCGCCCAAAACAAAATTCAGACGCGCCAGATCGGCGATACACGCATGTTCGGCATTCATTGCCGCAAGAATCGCCGTACGTACCTTGCGAGGGTAGGAATATTCCGCATGTGCCAGCAAGTTGATCGTGTGGCGCTCCCGTCCGCGACTGCTTGCCATTGCACCCCGTCTTGCGCGCAAGCCCGATCCGTGGATTCTTACCAGCGCCACGTTGATTCCGTCGGCAGAAGTCCCGCTCATCAGGCCGGCGACGATCATTCCTTTCTCGCCCATGCGCTTCCTTCTAAGCATGCCTCGCTGGCGCACGCTTTGGCGCGTCGTCGTCTTTCTCTCTGCGATTCAATCCTGCGATGCGGACCTGCTCGCCGAATTCCCACAGCGCGCGGGCCAGTTCGTCCGCTTTGCCGAGCGACGGCACCTTGCCGGAAGGTCGGAGGGTTTTCGCCCATTTTCTCTTAAAGGCGAGCACGCGGCGTGACCTTTCCTCAATGCAGCGGCCAAATTTCTTGTCGCGCTCCGCAGCTTGGAGCAGAGATTCGTGAACCTGCGCAACACGATCTTCGTGGTGGCAAACCAGGCACTGATCGCATCCCGCGCGAACGGATTCGACTCCTGCCTCTCCGATGGGGGCGGCCGCCAGCACGCCACCCATTTCCAAATCGTCGGACACAATCAAACTTCGGTATCCGATGCGCTTGCGCAGAATGTCGGCAATCCAGCGCTGCGAAAGCGATGCCGGGGTTTCATCTTCCGTGACCTGTGGATAGGCCGCGTGGGCAACCATGACAAACGGTAATTCTCGCGTCAGCGTCCGGTAGGGCAGCAGATCTTCCGCCCAGATGTTTTTGAAGGGCTTGTGAATCATCGGCAGCCCATGATGGCTATCGAGAGTTCCCTCGCCGAGACCGGGAAAGTGCTTGCCGCATCCCAGCATACGAGCGGAGCGCAAACCCGAGAGAAATTCACGAGCATAAGCGATGGTTTGGTGCGGATCAGCGGATACCGTGCGCGAGGTCATCACTTTGCACGAAGCTTCGAAGCCCAGGTCGAGCACCGGGGCGAAATCCACGTTGAATCCAAGGGCGCGGCAGTTATCGCCGATAATCCGTCCGTGCTTGCGATAAAGCTTGCGCTCGCCGGTGGCGAAAACGTCGGCCACAGATGGAGTCGGGCCCAGCGCCGCGCGAATGCGATCAACCGTTCCGCCCTCGAGATCGACGCAGTTGAATAAAGGACTCGCGACACAGGTCTGACATTCCCGCAGCAAATGCCACGTCTGTTGAGCATTCTGAATGTTACGCGCAAAAAGAATGACGCCGGCCGGTTGTACGCGAGTGAGCAGCGAGCTAAGGCGCGGAGTCATCTCGGTGCCATCAAAGCCGATGATGAGAAGCTGGCCGACCGACTGAATGGGCGAGCGGCTGCTGCGGTTTCTCATTCAATCTGCCTCTTGAGCTCGGCCAGCAGATTCAGCGCTTCCAGCGGAGTCAGACGATTCAGATCGACTTCGCGCAGTTTCTCCAGCACCGGTTGCGAAATGGGAGTGAAGATCGTCAACTGGGCCGGAGGCGGTGTGGCCCCCGGGGAAAGATGCGCCGTGGCCTGCAGTTCGGCGACCTCATGTTCCGCGAGAACCTCGCGAGCGCGTGTGACCACTTCATTGGGAAGACCCGCCAGCTTGGCCACTTCGATTCCATAGCTGCGATCGGCCGCTCCCGGCTCAACCTTGCGCAGGAACACGATTCCGCCGCCGGTCTCTTTCACCGAAACGTGATAGTTCTTCACACCCGAAAGCTGATCCTCTAACTCGGTCAGTTCGAAGTAGTGAGTCGCAAATAAGGTTTTGGCGCGCACTCGCGCATGCAGATACTCGACCGCTGCCCACGCGATGGCCAAGCCATCATAGGTCGCGGTGCCGCGCCCAATTTCATCGAGCAGAATTAGAGAGCGCGAGGTCGCGGTGTGCAGGATCGCCGCCGTTTCGGTCATTTCCACCATAAACGTCGAGCGGCCGCGGGCGAGATTGTCGCTGGCACCGATGCGGGTGAACACGCGATCCACGATGCCGAGCCGCGTCGATCGCGCCGGCACAAACGATCCCATCTGCGCCATGATCACAATCAAGGCTGTCTGCCGTAGGTATGTCGATTTTCCGCCCATGTTCGGGCCAGTCAGCAGCAAGATTGAATGCGTGGTCGCGTTCAGATAGAGATCGTTGGGAACGAATCGCTCGCTGCCTCCAGCCGATTCCTGCAGCTCAATAACGGGATGCCGTCCTTCAACGATTTCCAATTCTCCGCCCGATTCTACGAACACCGGACGACAGTAATTCCGCAGCGCGGCGATGTGCGCTAGCGAGGCCAGAACGTCCACTTCCGCCAAAGCCAGCGCGGTATGCCGGATTCGCTTGGCCTCGGCTGCAATCGCGGTGCGCAGATCGGTAAAGATTCGCCGTTCAATTTCGACGATCTTTTCCTGGGCATCGAGGATCTTTGCCTCGTATTCCTTCAACTCGGGCGTGGTGAAGCGCTCGGCATTGACTAGAGTCTGCGTGCGCTCGTAAGCCGGCGGCACCAGGTGCAGGTTGGGCTTGGAGACTTCGATGTAGTAGCCGAAGATGGAATTGAATTTCACCTTCAGCGACGAGATCCCCGTCCGGCCGCGCTCCCGCTGTTCGATCTGGGCCAGGACTTGCTTGCTGTTGCGCGAAAGCTCACGCAGTTCATCGAGATCGCGATCGACGCCTGTGGCGATCACGCCGCCATCCGCAAAGCTCAGTGGCGGCTCGGGAACGATGGTGATCTCGATGCGGTCACACAAATCGTGGAGCTCATCGATCGAAGCGTAGAGGACGCCGAGACGGTTTGCAGCAAGCCGTCCCACCGCCGCTTTTATCGCGGGAATCTTGGCGAGAGAGGCCGCCAGAGCCAGCACGTCGCGCGGATTGGCGGTCTCCAGTGTCACCCGGCTCAGCAATCTTTCCAAATCGAGCATGCCGTCGAGCGAACGTCGCAATTCCTCTCGAGCAACGATATCTTTCACGCCCGCTTCTACGGCATCTAACCGCGCGTTGATTTCCGAGACGTCGAGCGACGGGCGCAGCAACCAGGCGCGCAGCAGGCGTTTTCCCATGGGCGTGAGCGCGGTGTCAATCGAACGAAAGAGCGTTACTCCGGCATCCGATCCCGCAAACAGCGGCTCGATCAACTCCAGGTTGCGGACAGTGACCGCGTCCAGCACCAAACAGTTCTGGCGCTCGTACCATCCGATGCGGTCGACATGATCGAGTGAGCCACGTTGGGTCGAGCGCACGTAGTAGAGGACCGCTCCCGCGGCCGATCCGGCCGCTGGCCTTCCCGCGAGTCCGAACCCTTCCAGCGACAGCACGCCAAAGTGATTTTCGAGCAAGGGAATGGCATGGTCGGGGGCGAAGATCCAGTCATCCAGCGGCGTTTCGGCAAATGGAGCAGATCCATGCAGCGACGGCCGACCTCGGCCGTCCTGCCCGGAAAAACGTGGCTGCTGCGACGCGGCGCCCGATGCCGCAGCAAGCTCGAATAGCGGAGCGGCCGACGCATAGAGCAATTCCTTGGGGCGAAGCTGTTCAAGTTCCTCTTGCACGCGTCGAAGTGCGCCGTCGCCAGAAAATTCAGTCGCGCGAAACTCGCCCGTGGACAGGTCGAGAGCCGCGAATCCCACCCGATCCCCGAACTGCGCCAGAGCCGCAAGAAAATTGTTCTCCTCCGATCCTAAGGAAGAATCCGCGGCAGTACCCGGCGTGACCACACGCGTCACCTCACGCCGCACGAGTTTTTTCGCCAATCGGGGATCTTCCATCTGGTCGCAGATGGCAACCTTAAATCCCCTGCGGATCAGTTTCCCAATGTACCCTTCGGCGGCGTGATAGGGCACGCCGCACATAGGGATGGCGATGCCTTTTTCCTTATTGCGGGA
>JASHPL010000171.1 GCA_030038125.1 Candidatus Sulfotelmatobacter sp. | reverse complement strand
GCCGGCTTCAGCTGCTCCGTCTGCCACACTGCACACGGCATGGGAGGCGTGAACCCGAATATCAGTGGGCAGCGGCTTGTCAATTTCGACGTGAACGTGGTGGCTCAGAATGGAGCGTTTCCCGTTTCCTACAATCGGGCCACGAACACTTGCACGCTAACTTGCCACAACATGGCGCATGGCCCGAATGGCAGTGTCACTTCCGTACGTGCAGTGAGCACACCGAAGAAATGAGAGCCTGACTATGGCAACGGCAACGACGGGAGCGATCGCTGTCGAAAAACCTGGCTACGTTCTGACCAAGCTCGTCTATCCCGTTTCGCTGCTGGCTTCCTTGTCGATCTGGTTTCTGGCGATACGGGCACCTCTCTGGTTAGACGAGACGCTTGCCTACTGGCAAGTCAGCGGCGGCTTCTGGAAAGTCTGGAGCCGCTCGGCGCAAATGCCTTCGTCGATCGGGTATTTGTACACGTTGTGGTTGGCGAAATCGATCTTCGGCACAAGTGAAATCGCGCTCAAGATTCCGTCCACGCTGGCCATGCTAGGCGCGGTTTATTTCTTATTTCGTGCTGCCCGCGAACTCTTTGGCGAAGAAATCGCATTCCTTGCCTGCATTTTTTTTGCGCTCACTCCCAATGTGGTCTTTGCCGCGACCGATGCGCGCCCGTATGCTTTTGCGTTGCTCGCTTCGAACGTCGCAATTTTTGCTTTCGTCCGTTGGATGTCGCAGAAAAAAATGCGACAAGCGATCCTGTTCGGAGCCGCGGCGGCTGGAATTCTCTACTTTCATTATTTGTTCGGTGCCACCCTGCCGGTGTTTGCCATTTACTATCTGTTGGCACGGGCTGGCTCCATCAAGTCAGATTTAAAGCAGCTGGCGGCTGTGCTGGCTTCATTCACCCTGGTATCACTGCCGCTCATTTATCGAGTCGCCAGCCTGTACCAGACAAGGCAAACGCACGTCGTGCAGCCGCAGCATCATCCGGTATTGGTCGCGCTGAACACGTTAGCGCCCCTGCAACTGTTGATCGGTTTTGTAATGGCGGTTTTTCTCGGCGCTTTGGCGCGGCAACTAAAACTGCCACGAGGCGAGAACTTTCCAGCGATCTTGCTGGGGCCTCTACTGGCTTTGGTTCCGATTGGTGTTTTCCTAGGCGTAAGCACGGTCACGCCGGTTCACTTGGTTATTCCTCGCTATCTTACGGTCATAGCGCCGGGTAGCGCGTTGACCTGGGCGATGCTGACGGGTCTCATCGATTCACGCCCGCTGCGACAGATCTTCTGCGTCGGATTGGTGGCAGTGACGGTCTTCGAAACTTATAGTTCACCGCTCTCTCGTAAGCACGAGATCAACTTCAAGCAGGCGCATGCATTTGTGAATGCAAACGTCGGCCAAGATAACGGTGAGATTCCCGTGCTCGTTTGCAGCGCCTTCATCGAGTCGAATTTCGAACCGATGCCCGACCGCGGCAGCGAGAATGCGCTCTTTTCGCAAGTGGACTATTACCCGATTCACGCCCAGGTGGTAATGCTTCCAATGGATCTGAACGATGAGACAGATCGGGTCGCAAGCCGAGTGGTCCTTGCCGCGGCGCAGCGACGTCAACGGTTCCTCATTGTCGTACCTCCATCGTCCTATCCAACGTTGCAGTGGTTAGCCAATTACACGGGTGGCGCTTTTGCTTCCCGCGAGCTGGGCGTATTCGACGATATTGTCGTGGTCGAATTCCGGCCTGTTGCAGCCATGAATCAATCTCCTTAAGATTCATCCCGACCTGCAGGCCCTTCATGGAGACCACAATTTGAGCGGCTGCTCGCAAGCGTTATCAAGAACTGAACCTTCAGTCTCGATGGTGTCGCTGGTCTGACGCCTCTCATGCAGCGGCGGCGAGGCGATTTGAGTCTCGCGATCGTTTACGGCTCAGATGGTTGACGCCGGACGAACACCACCGCGAGATCATCTTCGTAGATTTTCTGAAAACGTTGGTCGCCTCTCAAAATCGAGGCCAATGGTTTCGTTCTGTCGAGGAGAACAATGCCCGCCTCGTTCAGATAGGGATCGTTGACGTAGGAGGGCTCGCCTCTTTCGGAATCGAAAAAGCGGAAGTCAAGGTCATCTCCATAAAGGTCGGTGCGCCCGTCAATCGCGACCGGATAATCAGGCATGTACCAAGTGAGAAAGCCGCCCCAGTCGAACGTATTGTAAAGAGGAGCTGGCTGCGGGTTTTGCCGAAGAAAGTTGACAGCTCTTACTGGAAACACGCTGCTGATGGCGTCGTCCAAGCCTCGAGTATTGAACCCGGTGTTGATGGCGATCAAATAAATGAGCACAGCCAGCGCGCCAGCCACACCCGCTTTCTCAAGCAAATTCTCATCAGGTTCGCGTTCAACATCATGGGCACGATCTTCTTTACCTTTATGCCACGAGTCGGCAATACAGGCCGCTGCAGTAATGCAGAGGAACCAGGAATCGCGCATAGTGCGGAAGGCAACAATGCTTGCCACGATCAGCAGCGATAGCTTGAAAAGATCGACGCACTTCTGGCGCCCCAGAGTGAAGAATGCCGCGGCCGCGAACAATAGTTCTACATAGTGGCTGACGGCACGAAAGTTGAGGGCCCGGAATTCGCGAATGAAGGCGTAAGGAAACGTCGAGCCCGCGTAGGCAAAAGCCACGGAGTACAGATGGTACGTATAAGGCCCCAGGCAAGTGGACAGCGCGCAGGCAGCGAAGATGAGAAGCAGTTTGCCGGCGGGCAGTTTTGAGGGTAGTGCGAAGTCGGGGGAGATACCAACCCGCACCCCCAATTGTTGGAACAGATGTACGCCGGCGAACAGGCCAACCACGAACAGCCCGTAGACAAACTGAATGTGGCAGTTCGCCCACACCAAAAATAGGAAGGGAAGCCAGTACAAAGGCTTTATGCGGCCGGAGCGCTGTGACTGCAGAATTAAGGTAAGTGTCACGGCGAACAGGATCATCGACAAGAAAACTGGCCTGGGCATCAGGCTGAACAGGAATGCCGAACAGTTCACCGTGGCCAGAATGCACGCTACCCAAAACTTTCCTGAAAGGCTACGAACCATCCAATAAACCGTGTATGCAACCGCTACTGTAAGTAATGTCCCAAAGACTGCAATGCCAACCAGGCCGAACCAGGCGTACGCGCGAGACAACAGCACCTCATAGCCCCAGCTATAAGCCGCCCAAGGACGATTGGCTGCTGTGCGGGAAAGGATCCCGGTGTGAGGGAATGCACGATGGTTAATGATCCACTCCCCAACCTTCAGGTGCCACCAAATATCGAGATCAAGTACACAGAACTTCAACCACATGGCACGGGCGGCTACCGCGGTCAACAAACCCACCAGAACCATCATCTGGATGAGGCGTTGCCTTAGCAGTCCGGACAACTCTTGTGTAACGCTCCCACGCGGAGATGCCTGGCGCGTTTTAGTTTCAGGAGTTCGTTGGACGGGCGACACAATCACAGCCATAAGGTTCCACGGTCCTCGAACCGTCATTCCACGGTCAAGCCTACAATCGTGATCGTTACAGGGTTGGGCTGGGCTTTCGTTACCCCTTGAACCTTGACGTTATAAGTGCCAAGTTCCGGATTGACGGGGGAAGACTGCGAACTTCCGCCACCGCACGCACTCAGCATCATCAGAAAAATGCAAGGTGCTGCCAACCACTGCCACGCTCGACGCTTACCTCGACCTCCAATACCAGTCAGAAAAATGCCGGCCAGGGGTAAGAAGGCGAGGTAGAATCGCACGCCGCTTGAACTCTCTAGCGCCGCCGAAGCTGAAGGAACGGCGATGGTCAGTGAAAACGGTACGGCTTGAGAACCGGGCGTAATTCGGGCAGGCGAAAAACTGCAGGTGCCACCCGCCGGCAATGAACTCTGCAAACAGGAAAGTGTGATCGGCATCCCCGGAGCGCCGGTATTTTCATTCAGCAGAAGCGAATAGGTCGCGGTTCCTCCCGGAGATGCGGTCTGAGGAGTTGGCTGGGCCGCAGTCGGCTCGGCAACAATCGTCACCGATTCCGTACCGACCGCGCTCAAGAGCGCTTGTGAGATTGCCTGAATGGTAATCGTGGCTGGCGATGGCACCGTGGCGGGAGCAGTGTACAAACCTGAGGCGGCGATCGTTCCCACGGTGGCACTACCACCCGGCGTTCCGTTTACCTGCCACGTTACCCCGGTGTTGGTCGTACCCGTCACAGTTGCAGCGAATTGTTGCGTGCTGCTCGTATAAACCTGAGTGACCGGCGGGGTGGTGCTGACGGTTACTGCAACGGCATCGCCGGTCCCGACAATGGTTGCCTGAGCCGAGCCAGACGTCGTGCTATCCGCTTGCGAAGTTGCGGTGATTGTAACCGTTGCCGGAGTCGGGATCGTCCCCGGCGCCTGAAAGAGCCCGGTGGTTGAGATGGTGCCCACGGTTGAGTTACCGCCCAGTACTCCATTCACATACCAGGTCACGGCAGTGTTGCTGGTTCCGGTTACCGCCGCGGTGAACTGTTGCTCGGTGCTGATGGCCACGTTGACCGGATTCGGTGTAACAGTCACAAAAATCCCTGGCACCAGCTTACGGACGCGCGAATTGTCCGTATCTGCCACAAAAAGATCGCCCGCGGAATTAACGAACAATCCCGCCGGCGAATTAAGTTCGGCACTGGTTGACTGCCCGCCATCGCCGGAGAAACCTGGCGTCAAGGGAGTTCCGGCTACGGTTTGAATAAACCCAGTCGAAGCGACGACCTCGCGAATCGCGGCATTCTCCGTATCGGCGATGAAAACGTCGCCAGTGGAATCGACGAATAGACCATAAGGAGTATCCAATTCCGCGCTCGTGGCTGCGGCCCCGTCGCCGGCGTAGCCGCGTGTGCCATTCCCGGCTACGGTGCTAATAACGCTGTTCGAGGCCGTGACTTCGCGAATGCGGTTGTCAAAGGTGTCGGCGATGTAGATATCTTCCGTCGCGTCGACAAACACACCGGCTGGAGAACTCAGCTGCGCGCTGGTGGCTGCTCCGCCATCGCCGCATGTCGATGTCGCCGGACTGCAATCGGTGCCATTGCCGGCAACGGTTGAAATGGTTCCGCTCGACGATACCTCGCGAATCACATCATTTCCCGTATCGGCGATAAAAATGTTCTCCGCACTGTCCACGAAAACGCCGTAAGGATTGCTGATCTCCGCACTTGTAGCTGGTCCGGCATCACCGAGGTAGCCGGCTGTTCCAGTACCCGCCACGGTGGCAATGTCGCCAGGTTGGATCACGACCCCTGCGATCGTAACTGCGGTCGTGCCCATGTTCACGGCGCGGATGCGATTGTCCTCAGTATCTGCGATAAAAAGGTTTCCAGAAGCATCCAGGAACACGCCTTGAGGAGTATTGAGTTGTCCGCTGGTGGCCACTGCGCCATCTCCGCAGGACGCAGTGGATGAAGCGCATGTCGCGATGCTTCCAGCCACGGTTTGAATGTCGCCGCTGCTTGCCACCACTTCGCGAATTACGGAGTTGTCCGCGTCGGCGATAAAGATGTCTCCCGCGGCGTCGACAGACACGGCTGCGGGGGAGTTCAGTTCCGCATTCAGAGCAGAGGCTCCGTCACCCGAATAAGCCAGAGTATTATTTCCGACGATGGTTTGAATCGCTCCCGCCGTAACCTCGCGAACCACGAAGTTATCTGTATCTGCGATAAAAATGTTTCCGGAACCATCCACCACCAGATTGCTGGGATAGTTAAGGTCAGCGCTGGTGGCTACCGTGCCGTTAGGGGAGTAGCCCTGGACACCAAGGGTCCCAGCCACGGTCGTAATAATGTCGGTGGTCGACGCCGCCACTTCGCGGATCGCGAAGTTATTTGTGTCGGCGATGAAAATGTTCTCCGAGCTGTCTACAAAAATTCCGTACGGCGAGCAGAGATCTGCGCTGGTGGCAACGCCGCCGTCGCCGGAGAGTTGGCAAGCAGTGCCTCCCTGCGAGTCGTAGTAGGCCCCAGCTACGGTTTGAATGTTTCCCGCTGCGATTGAAACTCCCGCAATCGTAATCGGTGCCGTACCTGTGTTCACCACGCGGATAAGGTCGTTGTCGGTGTCGGCGATAAAGATGTTTCCCGTACCGTCGACGAAAACTCCGAACGGTTCATCGAGTTGCGCATTGGTTGCAATCCCGCCGTCTCCGGAATAGCCGCAGGGTGACGGCGATGCAGAAGGGTTGCCGGCAACGGTCGAGATATTGCCGCCGCTGACCTTGCGGATCAGGCAGTTGTCCGTATCTGCAATGAAGATGTTCCCCGAGCCATCTACAAAAATCCCGAAAGGATCATAAAGCTGCGCGCCTGTCGCGGGCCCACCGTCTCCTGCATAGCCACAGCGCTCGGCTAGCGCGGCGTTACCGGCGACAGTCGAGATATTTCCACCACTCACCTCACGAATCAGGCAGTTATTCGTATCCGCGATGAATATGTTTCCCGAGCCATCCACGAACACGGCTTCAGGATTGTTGAGCGCGGCGCTGGTCGCTGGTCCGCCATCACCGGAATAGCCGGCAGTACCATTGCCAGCCACTATCGTGAGATTGCCGGTCGTATCCACTTTGAAGATCTGACTCGAGTACGCATCTGCGATATAGGTGTCACCGGCGGTATCGAATGCGACGCTTGCCGGATAACCGATACTGGCATTGAGCGCGGTGAGATTATTCGGCCCGCCGCCAGCGACAGTGCTGATGGCATACTGGGCGAGCAAAGCCTCGGGCGCCAGGAGGAAAAGAGCAAGTGCGAATGAAAGAAGGGTGCGCGAATTCTGGGAATGCATGATCACTTCGCCTCCCGACCAGAAATCCGGTCCAATCGGACTACCACTTTGTTCTTCCTGCCTTCGGGACCTGCGATCTCCAGGACGAGGCGAGGTCGGGATCCCCTTTGCCAGAGTTGATAGTCGGAGCGCCGGATGGTGAATTGCTCAACCGTCTCCGCCGAGGCGCGGGCGCGCAGGGAGATCGCGCAGGTCCGCGTTCCACCCCGATCGGGGTGGGATAGATCCCAAAGGGTCATTTTCCGAAGGGAGAGATCCGACGCTCCATGGTTCACCAGGTGGATGCGCATCTCGATCTGTAACTGGGAATCAGAAGCACGATCTTCCACAACCTGGTAGGAGCCGGAAACCAATGGCACATTGCCCGCTCGCGCAAATTGGACGCTAAGAGCAATCATCGCTAATCCCAAAAGCCACTTGCGCACGCCAATATTCTTGTTTTTCATGTGAACCCACTTTGTTTTTTCTGTTTTTCGCCCAAGTCCCGAGGCTTAGAAACGCAATTGCGTTGCCAGCTGGGCACAAGAGCTAAGTAATTGATGCGGAATGACTTGTTCAATCACACCGGCAATAGGTGGGGAAGAACCAAAGTGGGAAAACGCGCATTGAGTGGGGGAAGGCCCTCGACTTCTATGCGGCTGGCGATTGGACGATTGCGAGGACCATACCGGCCGAAATCCGCATGAGCTCAGTCAAATTTGCGCCAGTTGCACAGGACCGGCGCATTATCGTAGGGCAAAGCTGCGCGGAACTCCTGTTCGGCCGCGGCTGGGTCGTAGCGATGTAAGAGGAAGCCGAAATTGAGGTGCAGGAGCCGGTCTTGTGGGTTTTGATGAATGGCCCACTGATATTCGGCGACCATCTCGCCGTAATCGACCGAAACTTCCGCTTGGCGTTTCAGCCGCTGTACCTCCTCTGTGTGGTTGAGTTGGTTTGTAAATGGAGGTCGTTCCAGCTTTCTGAGAATCAGGCTGGCGACTCGCGCACGGTCGTAGGCCGTAAAGGCAAGCAAGCGCTCGCAATCCTCTTCGGAGGGGACGTCGTCGCCCACCGTGCTGTCGCGTAACGCGGGAGGAAGCAGGCCGGCGATCTTGTGGAATAAGGCACGCGCCAGCAAGTAGTTCCCGCGCGGATTCATGTGCACGTGTTCATAGAAGAGCTCGCCGCCCGCGATCCCGTGCGGACTTTCATCGGCAACGATGGCGGCCGCATCAACCAGACCAACTCTCGTATCCCTTGCCGCTACATCGCGAATAATCTCATTAATCTTGCTATCCGCGCGAAAGCGAAGCGTGTCGAGATCCTGCGCGCGCAGGAAGCGCTCTTTGGCTCCGGCAAAATCACCCAGGGCCCACAAACAGCGGGCAATGCGAAACTGGAGTTCGGCATACTGAGGATCGATCTCGGCCGCCGCGAGGTACAGCTTCAGAGCCTCCGGGTATGATCCCGTGCTCTCGAGAGCTGCCCCACGCTGGACTAACTGATCCCAGGAATTCAAATCGTCTTGTCGAATTCCTTCGCGATGCAGGGAAGCGAAAGGAGCACAATCCTTCAAGTTCGTGGCTACTGTGCTGATCAGGATCTGAGCCCCGGCACGTCGGGCGACCGCCGCGATATCGTGCAAGTTGGCTGCGAAGTTCTTATACACCGGCGCGAGCTGGGGAGAATCGGCCCGCACTTGACGATCCAGAAACATTTCCATCCCGCGCCACTGGTTTTTCTGGTTCCCGGCAGACACCTTCGCAATCAGCTGCCCTAGTCGGGTGGAATTAAATAAAATTTTGCCGCGGACCACTCGTAAGCTCGAGTCCCACGGCGTTAACACCGTTCCGGGTCCAAAAGGTCCCACTACTTCGGTGCTTCCCGTATAAATGATGAAAAGGTCTGGTTGATACAGTGCCAAGTCCTGGATCATGGGCAGCAGGGCATATGAATTGATCGCAGTGATGCTGGTGTTTATGACTTCGAACTTTGTTCCGGGAAAACGCTGTCGAAGCATGACCTCCAGGTATCGGGCGAATCCGTAGGTAGGATCGGGATCTCCCCAGGCGACCGATTCGCCCATTACGAAGATCCTGTAAGTTCCGGGAGCTTTTCTTGCGGGAATCACGTAGGGGCGCGGTTCGCGGTACATGCCGGGCGGAAAAAAAGGCGCGGCGAAAGATTGATTATCGCAAGAGGCAGGTCGTCCCTGGTCAGTGCAGGGGCGCGTAGCGGCGGATGAAGTGCCCACTCCGCAGACGCGCAGCCCAATTTCCGCGACCACGAGCAGTAGCGCCGGCGCCAGAATGGCAGTCATGGGAATGGCTGCCCAGCGGCGCCAGTGACGGACACGCGGCGTCGATGCTTCCTCCGTCGTTTGCGTGCTCACAGGTAGAGACATCCCACTCCTTGACGACGAGTTGAACTGCATGGCATCAGGCTTTCGGGAACACTCAGCGAGTGTTGCCTGCGTGCCGCATGCCACCTGCGTTCAAAGTCGGGGACTTCCATCCAATCCAGCTGTAACTAATGTCGACGATAGTCAGCGCAGAATGTCCAAGCCTGTTGTCAATATCACAGCATCTTGTGATCTGAATCACGAAAACGGAGTGCTTCGATCTGACCAAAAGTCCGCCGTTAACAAGACTGCTCCCACCATGTGCTCACCAGCGAGCAATTCGACTAAAAACCACAATGTTT
>JASHPL010000170.1 GCA_030038125.1 Candidatus Sulfotelmatobacter sp. | reverse complement strand
TCGGGAATCGTCGTGCATCCGCAATAGCCCATGCCCGATTTCAGTCCTCCAACCATCTGATAAACAATCATCGCTACGGAACCGCGATACGGAACACGTCCCTCAATTCCCTCCGGCACGAGCTTGTCGAGTCGGTTGGAATCGCCGTTGCTCGAACTGGCGGTCGACGAATCATTGTCGGTGGTCTGGAAATAGCGTTCACTCGAGCCTTGCACCATCGCGCCCAGCGATCCCATGCCGCGATACGATTTGAACGACCGTCCCTGGTACAGGATCAACTCGCCGGGGCTTTCGTCCGTTCCGGCGAAGAGAGATCCGATCATGACGGCGCTCGCTCCCGCGGCTAGCGCCTTCGTGATATCACCGGAATACTTGATGCCGCCATCAGCGATAATTGGAACTCCAGCATCTTTGGTAGCGCGGTAAGCTTCGGCGATTGCGGTAATTTGCGGTACGCCCGCCCCCGTGACTACGCGCGTCGTACAAATCGATCCCGGCCCGATTCCGACCTTGATGCCGTCCGTTCCCGCACGCGCCAGCTCACAGGCTCCATCAAAAGTCGCGACGTTGCCGGCCAGCAACTCCACATCGGGCAGCTTTGTTTTCAACAGCTGTACGGCTTCCAGGACTTTTGTGGAATGCCCGTGTGCGCTGTCGACGGCGAGAACATCGACCTTCGCCTCGGCCAATTCTTGAGCTCGTTCCAGAAAATCACCTGTAGCACCGATGGCTGCACCCACGCGCAACCGGCCCTGGGTGTCCTTCGCCGCATTGGGATACTTCAGCTTTTTCTGAATATCCTTCACCGTAATCAAACCTTTAAGGTTGTACTTCTCGTCGACGACGAGCAACTTCTCCACCCGGTGCTGGTGCAGAATCTTTTCCGCTTCCTCCAGCGTCGTTCCCACCGGCACGGTGATGAGATTTTTCTTCGTCATGACGCTGTCGATTGGAATATCGAAGCGCGTTTCAAAGCGCAGATCGCGATTCGTCAGAATGCCGACCAGCTTGCCATCTTCGGTTATGGGCACGCCAGAAATCTTGTACTTGCGCATGATTTCTAGGGCATCGCTCACCCGATCGCTGGGATGCATGGTCACGGGATCAACAATCATGCCGCTTTCCGATCGCTTCACCTTGTCGACTTCATTGGCCTGCTGTTCGATGCTCAGGTTGCGATGGATGATCCCCAGCCCGCCCTGCTGTGCCAGCGCAATAGCCATGTGCGACTCAGTTACCGTGTCCATGGCAGCGCTCACGATGGGAATGTTCAGCGTGATCTTGCGTGTAAGCCGCGTTTGTGTGTTGGCTTGCGCCGGAATTACATCAGAACGCGCAGGCAGCAAAAGCACGTCATCGAAAGTAAGAGCTTCGGGAACAGGAAAGTGAATCATGTTATTCGGGAAACGCAGGGTCGGACGCATTCGTCCGCGCTCGCGTGTGAAATTTCATTGTAGAGAGCGGCGGAAGATCAAGCAAATCGCCGAGCCTTATTTCTTGACTGAATCTGCGCTTTCCCAAGAACAAAAAGAAAACCGCAGCGCTGAACAGCGCGAGCATCATGCGATGATACAAATTGTTATTTGCCGTCCGCGGCGTGCACCCGGGATATCGTCAGCTAGGGAAAAAGAAATAGAAGCGTGTTTATCCCACTTCTACCAGCCCGTACGTATGCTGCCAGCGAGCGCGCATCTGTACGAGAGCGCGGCTAATTTCTTCGGGGGAAACTTCAGAACTTGGTCCGGCCAGCACCGCAGCAGCTTCGCGTTTCGCTGCCTCCAGCAAGTTTGCGTCACGGATAATGTTAGCGACGCGAAAATCGGGCATGCCGGCCTGCCGCGTTCCGAAAAATTCTCCCGGACCACGGAGTTCGAGATCGAGTTCGGCAATCTTGAACCCGTCATTCGTGGTCACCATCGCGTCGAGCCGCTGCTGGCCTTCTTCTGTTATTTTGCCGGCGGTCATCAGAATGCAACAGGACTTGGCCGCCCCGCGCCCGATTCGCCCGCGCAACTGGTGTAACTGGGCCAACCCGAATCGCTCGGCGTGTTCGATCACCATCACGCTCGCGTTTGCCACATCCACTCCCACTTCGATCACCGTGGTCGCGACAAGAACCTGTAATTCCCCTTTCTGGAACATGCGCAGGACCTGATCTTTGAGATCGGCGTCGAGCCGGCCGTGCAATAAGCCAACCTTCAGGTCAGCGAATACGTGGCTACTGAGTTCGCGATACATTTTGATCGCGGCCTTCATCTCATTTTCTTCATTTTCAGAAATCACCGGATACACCACATATGCCTGATGCCCAGCCGCAACCTGCTTACGAACGAATTCCCAGACCTTGGGCGATTGGCCATCCGGAACACACTTGGTCACGATAGGAGTGCGGCCGGGGGGGAGTTCGTCGAGCACGCTGAGATCCAGATCTCCATAAAGAGTTAGGGCCAACGTGCGCGGAATCGGAGTCGCGGTCATGACCAGCACGTCGGGCTCGCCCGGACCTGTGTGGGGCCGGTTCTCTGACCCCGAAGTATTGGGCGAAGCTGGACTGCCTTCTCCTTCACAATCAGAGCTTTTCTTCATCAGCTTCAATCTCTGCATCACGCCGAAACGATGTTGCTCATCCACAATTACAAGGCCGAGCTTTGCGAACTCAACCTTTTCTTCCAGCAGCGCGTGCGTTCCGATTACCAACTGCGCACTTCCCTGGGCAATATGCCGTTGAATGTCACGTTTGCGATCGGCTTCGAGAGAACCGGTGAGCAACACGATGCGGTAGCCGGCATTCTCCAGAATCCGCCGCGCAGAAAGATAATGCTGCTGCGCCAGAATTTCCGTCGGCGCCATGAGCGCTACTTGATATCCGTTTTCGATTGCGATGATCGCGGCCTCAAAGCTCACGATGGTCTTGCCCGAACCCACGTCGCCCTGCAACAAACGCCGCATGGGATAAGGCTTTTCCATATCGGCAGCAATCTCTTTCAAAACCTTCTTCTGGGCCGTGGTCGGATGAAACGGCAAGATTCGCTTCAGTGCCGCACGTACTCGATCATCCAGCCGGAATGCGATTCCCGTCTTCGCTTTTTGCTGGCGTCGTTTCAGTTCTAGCCCGAGTTCGACAAAGAACAGCTCATCAAATATGAGACGAATGTGTGCTGGCGTTCGCGACTCTTGCAACTGCTGCAGACTCTCGCCCGGCTCGGGCCAATGTACATTCCACAATGCGGAACGCGGAGAAATCAGCGCCATCCTGCTTCGGACGACGGCGGGAATTGCCTCGGGCAAGTCTGGCGTCAGATTCTCAAGCGCGGTGCGTATTGCCCGACGAAACCAGCGCGAAGTCAGCTTTCCCTGTCCCGCGGATTCATAGATCGGGATGATACGACCAACCTCCAACGATTCCGCCGCTCTCTTCTCCACGCTCTCGCTCGCGTCTCCGTTGCCTGATTCGCCTAGAATCTCGTACTGCGGCTGAACGATCTGTAGTTCGCGATTGCGCTGGTCTTCCTCGACTTTCCCATGTAGTGCGATCATCTGCCCGGGCTTGAACCTGTCTTGCAGGTATGCGGCGTGAAACCATAGGCAGCGCAACCGCGCGCGTCCCTGGCCCACTGTGAGCTGAAAAATCGGCATGCGGCGCGTGCGAAATAGTCCGGAATTGCGCACTTCCGCAATCACCGTCGCCATCTCGCCTGGCCGCAACTCTGCGATGCCGCGTGGATTCAGCCGGTCTTCGTAGCGAAATGGCAGATAATGGATGAGATCGTTAACCGTATGGATCCCTTTGGAGGCGAGAATTTCGGCAATGCGCGGGCCAACGCCCTTCACATACTGCACGGGGGTGGAAAGTTCGAGCATGCGCGACGACTTGGATGCGAACAGAGAATGTTAGCAGGCGAGCAACATTGCTGGTGCGACCGTGAATTCATCTTCCTCGAAAACCCAATGGAGACTGCCGGTGTCTAAACAGTCAGTGTGGGTGAATTTTCTCCAGGCGTTGGCCGCGGTCATTCTGGGCAATGTGGCGTATTTTCTGCTGGTTCCGTCCTTCCCGCCTGTAGCCCGGCACCATCGTTTTCATGTGGATCTTGGCACGCTGATCGATTTCTGGTTCTGTCTCGTAGCGTACGGCTTGATCCGCACCGCCAGAAAATGGAAATAGTGGCTTACCCGATTCTCGCAAACGAAATACAGTATGTTACTTTCGGAACCTCGGTAGTACTTACCGGCGCAAGTAAAATCCGTTTGCATGCAAAAAGTCGCAGTTCTCTACGACGCTGGCCAGGCGGTGCTCTCTACCTTTGACTTGGACGAGGTGTTGCAGCGAATCCTGGGCATCGCTCGTGACTTCTTTCATCTGCAAAACGTGGCTATTCTGCTGCTTGATGCGGACACTCGGCAGTTATGTGTGCGTTCGCAAATCGGCTGGGATCCGGGCGAGGAGAAGATTCGTCTGGACTGCAATCACGGCATATCCGGAGCTTCCGTCCTCAAGAAACAGCCGGTATATGTTCCCGACGTGAGTAAAGACTCGCGGTATGTCTGCTCGGCACGCTCCACGCGGTCGGAATTGGCGATCCCGTTGATGTTGCGCGACAAGGTGGTCGGCGTCCTCGATTGCCAAAGCGACCAACTGCACTATTTTGACCATGAGACCATCGATCTGTTGACTCTGTTTTCTACTCAGGCCTCCATCGCCCTGCAAAATGCGCAACTGTATTCGGCGGAGCGGCAACGCGCCCGGCAACTGGAAGCGATCAACAAGATTGCACAACAGAGCACGGCGGTCATGGACCTTGAAGATCTGCTGGCGCGGGTATGTGCGTTGATTCAGCAGGCATTTCAGGTCTCGCATGTCTCTCTGTGCCTCCGCGAAGAGGGCGATCTGGTCGTGCGCTCGCATGCTGGCACGCTGACCCCGTGCCTGCCCCCCGGAGGGCGCCTGCCCGTCAATTGCGAACCTTGGTCGGGAATCACCGCCACGGGAACAACCTTGATTGAAAAGGACCTTAGCTCGAAACCAAACACGTTCAAGTTGTTTGCCGAAACTCTATCGCGCATGAGTATTCCTATGATTTCGTTTGGCCAGACATTGGGGGTTCTTTCGCTACACAGCGCGCAACTGGATACTTTTCGCGATTACGATCCGCAGGCACTGGAAGCCGTCGCCGACATCTGCGCCAGTTCGATTCAGAACGCACACTACGTTGAAAGAATCCGCCAGCTCTCTTATCTGGATGGACTCACGGGAATTTTCAACCGTCGTTTTTTCGAGATGCGCATCAGTGAAGAGATGGAGCGGGCCCGCCGGTGCGGCACAGGCCTAGCCCTAGTCATGACCGATATCGATCAGTTCAAGAAACTAAACGATGAATTTGGCCATCTTCTCGGAGACGAGGTCCTGCGGCAGGTCTCGTCGGTATTTCATCAGCAATTGCGCAAGATCGACGTGGTTTGCCGGTACGGTGGAGAAGAGTTCGCCATTCTGCTGACGAACACGAACGCCCAGCACGCGATCGGTGTAGCAGAGAAACTGCGGCGGCTGATTCAGGCGTGGCAATTCCCCGGGGTGCCGCGCACCGTTACCATCAGCGCTGGTGTGGCTGCCTTCCCCGAGCATGGCACTACCCGGGACGAATTAGTTCACGCGGCAGATATGGGCTTGTATGCTGCGAAGCAGGCCGGCCGCAATCGCGTTTGCCTTACCATGTCCACGCGGGCGGCAGCAAACCGCAGCTGATCCTTGCCTCGACGGCTAGATACGGCTAGATGTCGAACCATCGCCTGCGATATTCCTGGCGCATCCGTTCGAACTGGTGTCGGAACTTCTCTTCTTGTTTCCTCAATTCTTCCCGCTGCTTTTCGGCTTGTTCCTGGAATTGCTTCTGCTCATTACAGAGTGACTTGCGAGCTTCCTCTGCCATCTTACGCGCGTTTTCCGCTTGCTCTCGCGCCGCCAGTTCGATATCGGGTCGAACCTTGGCAATCTCATCCCTCATCTGATTCAAGGCGAAAGCCGCCCGCGCCTGAGTCATCGGTTCGCCGTCGAAACTTTCTTCATTGAAAAGGTCACCTGACTCTTTGTGAGTGGGAAGAGTCAAGTTCAGATTTTGTTCCTTCCTATCGCGCACGATACTCACGCTCACTGCGTTGCCATTCCGTGAATGCACGGCGTGTGTAAAGTCGCTGGTGTCGTGCACCGGTAGATCATTCACTTTCACGATGATATCGCCCGCGCGGAATCCCGCTTTTTCCGCTCGGCTGCCCTTCTCGACATTGCGAACCAACACGCCATTTCCATTCTTCACGCCGAAAAATTCGCCAAGCTGCGGAGTGATGTTCTCAACCGTCAAACCGCTCCGCGCCGAGGCCGTTGCCATTACCATAGTGATCGAGGGAATATCGATCTCCGGAACATGGATCTCGGGAACATGGACCTCAATCTCCTTTGAGTTCGGGCCAAACATCGAAAATTCCCGCTGCCGATCAGCCAGTTGCACCTTCACGGTTACCGGCTGCCCGTCGCGGCTCAATCCCAGAGTAACAGCGCGCCCCGGGGGAATCTCGTGAATCATTCGGCGCAACTGTGTCGCGCTCTCCACTGACATTCCATTCAAGGAGAGAATCACATCGTGCTCCTTCAGACCCGCTTTCCCGGCCGGAGCGTCCTGGTCGACCATCGTAACCTCCGCCCCTTTTTCTTCCTTCAATTTCAGCGCGCCCAGGCGATCCGCCGTGACATCGGCAACATCGACGCCAAGATAGGAACTTGTGCCACCGTCATCGCTGGAGAACACCCAGTCCTGTGACCGCTCAACCGGCCCGGACTGTGCCGCGTGCGCATAGCTGAACAATAACGGCAGTAATGCGATGCTGGTCAGAACGTAGTCGTTCATGGTCATTTCCTCGATTGCCAGCTCTGTCAATCCGATCCTTGAAAATTTTGGCGCGTAGTTTCAGGCCTCCGAGAACGGACTACTGCGCGTGCCGGAAACAGATGTCCCCGCTTGACGTGTGTACTTTCAGCGTAGGCCCTCCGCCGTTTAACTTGCCTTCCGCGGAGTAGGACTTCGATCCCCAATCGCCTGTGCTGCTGATGTGAATGTCGGGAAACTCCGAGGTGATGCGATGACCGCTGCCAAGATCGACGCTTGCCCAAACATTAAGTGCGACGTCTGGTGCGATATAGACGGTAATGTCGCCGGCCGAAGTTTCCAAATCAGAATCCCGGCGTTCCCCGCCCGTATTTACCAGCTTTACCGTAATCCCACCGGCTCCGGTTTCTGCACGTGCAGAAGGCACACCGTACAGCTCGATGCCTCCGCCTCCGGTTTCCGCGTGAACATGTCCTTTTGCGGAAGTAAGACGAATCGAGCCTCCTCCGGTATCAATGTCTACCGGTCCCCCGATGTCGCCCAATTCGATACTGCCACCGCCGGTCGAGGCTTTGACTGGGCCATTGCAATGATGCACGCCGATGCTACCGCCGCCAGTTTCGATGACTGCACCTTGCGTGCCGGATTGAATCACAACGCTGCCGCCGCCGGTTTCCGCGACGATCTTGCCATTGGCCTGATGCACCTGGATGGCACCACCACCGGTTTGCAAACCAATCTCTCCGCTGATTGTGCCAACGTCAATCGAACCGCCGCCAGTCTCCGCGTGCACGCCCCCGCCGATATCATCGACATGGATGCTCCCGCCACCGCTCTCGGCTTCTACATGTCCATCGACCCCAGTCGCATCTACACTGCCGCCGTCAGTCTCGAGTTTCACCAGCGTCATGCCCCGCGGTACCATCACAGAAAATTCCGAGGAACAATGGCGCGGCTGCCTTCTTCCCATCCAATCTCCGACGATCCACGCCGTATCGCCCTTCACGTAGGCAGTGATCTTGTACTCCTCGAATTGGCGGCGTGCTTCCTCCTCCGATGTAGTTCCGAAGCGAATATGAGCGACATAATTAATGCCTTGTTGTTGCCCGCCGCGTACAATCACCGAGCCCGTATCAACTTTCACCCGTAAATTCTTAACCGCAGCCAGAGAGCCGCTGATTTCCTGCGCCCACGCTGCGCCTTCTCGGGATATATGTGTTTCCTGTGCCAAGCTCTCGGAAATAAAGCCTGGTAACGCCAACAGGGCCAGCATCACAGTTGGCGCAACGATTTGTAGCGCACGTTTCAATGATCTACCTCTTTTCTATGGTATTTATTTGCCCCACTCCGACCCTACCCTGAACGAAGAAGAAGGGCAGCTTCGAGTGAGATTTCCTTCAATCAATCTCCGGCAACTGGGCCAGCATGGTTCGCGCCTGCGAGCGAATGTATTGGCTCTGGTCCCTCGCTGCCAATGTCATCAGCACGCCGCGCACGCTGCCATCTGCCTCTACCGGCTCCAACAGATGCAAAGCCTCAATCCTCACCCCTGAATTTGAATCGTTCACCAGCGAGCGCAAAACTGCGTCGCGGACGTTTGCGTCGTCTTTCACATAGTTTCCCAGCGCCGTCAGCGACTTCAGCCGGACGCCCGGATTTGTGTCGTTCTGCAGCGCATAGATCAGAGCGTCTCGCACCTGCATATCGCCAGTTTTCTGCGCTAGCAGGTCGACCGAATCCACCCGCATGCCGGAGTTGTTGTTCCGTGCCGCGTAGAGCAGCAGTTCCTGAATCCTCTGATCATTCAGCGATCCCTGCGCTTCCTGTGTCGACAATGTGTTGTATTTGATACTGATCTGATTCGTGCTCGGATCTTGTGTGATTGAACTGATACCGGCAATAGAGGCATCGTTTGCGGGTTGGGCGACTGGGGAGGTGGGAGTTGGACTCGGTTGTCCGCGGGGAATGACCTTGAACGCGGTTCCCATTCCCCCGGCAAATCCGATGATGAGAATGGCCGATGCGAGCGCGGGTGAGAAGTGTACCTGCCGCAACCAGTTCGCGGGATCGAATGTAAGACGGCTCAACAAACCGCCCTGCTTTGCCGTTTCCAGCGCCTCCTGGAGGCGCATGCGCGACGACGCCAGCAGATTCGGCGAGGGCTCGGGCGCGCGATCCCTGGAGAGCAGCGCATAAAAATCCTGCTCTGCTCTAAGTCTGACCGCGCAATCGGCGCACCGAGCTACGTGTTGCTCCAGTTCATGGCGGGCGTCATCCGCCAGCTCGCCATAGACCTGAAGCACGATATTTTGTCGTACCCACTCGCAATTCATAATTGCACCTTTTCGATCACCACTTCCGCTGCCGGGTGCCCCATCCTAGCCCGTTTCTTGCGGCTGGGCCGGATTTTCCATCCAGCAAAACCCAACCTACCTCATATCCACCAGCGCCCCGCGCAATTTCTGCGTGGCGCGGAAGAGCGTGTTTTTCGCAGTCTCTTCCGTTGTATGCAGAATCTCGCCCACAGTGCGCAGCTTCAACCCGTGATAATGCTTCAGTTCAAACACCATACGCTCCCGTGGTGTCAGCTTCTGCAGCGCGACGGAGATCCTCGATCCGAGCTGCCGGCGCATCAAATCCCTCTCCGGATTTGCTCCCGCTCGTCCATCCGCCACCTGATCGAGCAAATCATACTCATCACCGTCCGCGTCTTTCGCAACCGGCGCGTCTTCTTTGCGTACATTCTTCTTGCGCAGATGATCCAGGCAAAGATTCGTCACGATGCGGTAGATCCACGTGTAGAAGGAGCACTCAAAACGAAAGTTCCCGATGTTCTTGTAGGCCTTCAGAAACGCGTCCTGATAAACGTCTTGAGCGTCGTGTTCGCTGCCGGTAAGGTGCAGAGCCAAGCGGAGCACAGCCTGATCATAGTGGCGGACCAACTCCTCGAAGGCTGCAGCATTTCCGCGCTGCGCCTCGCGAATGAGCATCGTGTCGTCGATGCGACGGTCCTGAATATGACGATCTTGCCCAGCCATGCGGTCCCGGGGGGTCTGCTGGTTCCTGCTGACGCTCTCGACGCCTTCACTCTTCTCTCTGGAGTGGCCCCGTTCGCCAATCGCAAGTGCTACTGCCCATGCATCGGCCGGCATTTTTGTCGTGTCCTTCTACCCGCCCGGTATGTATGCCGTATCCGGGCTTGCAATGAGATAGACGGCGAGTCAGGGGAACGGTAAGCAGAAATTATAGGCGTCGGGGGAATTTTGTGGAATCTAGATGATTTGCGATCAGAGACTTAGCCGGGTCAGAACATCGTTGAACAGGGACAGGGGACGGATCTGGCATGAAAAATGCCCTACTTGTGATGCAGATTGGCGCACCCGTCCTTACCCGGAGTCCCAGGAGCGAAGGAATGGATTCTTAATGGTTCACTCCGCCACCGCTTCCTTCTCGATGACTACCTTCAGATGCGCGGTCACGTCCTTGTGCAGCTTAATCGGAACGGTGAACTCACCCAAGGTCTTCAATGGCTCGTGCAGCTGAATCTTGCGCCGATCAACGTTGAACCCTTTCTTGATTAGACCGTCGGCAATGTCACTCGAGGTAACTGACCCAAACAGCTGATCATGCTCACCCGATTTGCGCGTGAAAGTCACCGACACTCCCTCAAATTGCTTCGATAGTTCCTCGGCCTGCGCTTTTTCTTTCGCGGAACGCCGCACGGCCGCCGCCTTCATCTGGGCAATGACGGCCTTATTGCCCTCATTGGCCTCAATGGCCAATTTGCGGGGCAGAAGGAAATTTCGGCCGTAGCCTTCCGCCACCTTTACCACGTCGCCGCGTGACCCCAGCTTCGCTATATCTTCTTTGAGAATGACTTCCATAATGGCTCCAATGAGTCGAATTCTTTCGCCACGGATTTACGCTGATTCACGCGGATGACAGAATTTTTTTCTTGATCGGTGAAAATCCGCCTCAATCCGTGGCAGAGAAATGATTAGGACGCCCGCCCCGCAAACGGCAGCAACGCGATGTTGCGGGCCTGCTTGATCGCTGCCGACAGCCGGTGCTGATGCGGCGCGCACACACCGGTGAGCCGCCGCGGCACAATCTTGCCGCTCTCGGCGACGAACTGGCCTAGCAAGCGGTAATCCTTGTAATTGATATCTTCGATTCTCTCGACGCAGAACTTGCAGACCTTCTTGCGCCGGAAAAACTTACGCCCACCGGCTTCGCGCCCAGGTCCGCCAGGTCCGCTTCGTCCAAACCGGGGACGCTCGCCCCGTTCCGAAGCCGCTCCGGACGCTCCTGCTCGTGGTCTCTCACTTCCTGCAACCTGCTCTGGTGCTTTTGTCTCGTCTGCCATGTTTCTCCTCGAAATCTTTCATCGCGCGCCGATGCCTTATTTCAGGCTGTCGCCGGTGCTTCCGGCGCTGGCGCCGGCTCTTCCGCCGGGGCCGCCGGTTGCGCACTCACTTTCTTGCGCGCATCGCGGATCTTCTTGATTTTCTCCAAGCGTTTCTGCTCCTCGTCAATCCGTACAGTGAGGAACTTGATCACGGGCTCGGTCACGCGTAGCCGGCGCTCGAGTTCATAGACCACGGGCCCTCCGCCTTCAACCACCAGCAACACGTAGATGCCCTCATGGAAGCGACGCACCGCATAGGCGAGCCGTCGCTTTCCCATTTTTTCGACGCTCTTTACCGTCCCGCCCGTCGTCGGGACGGTCCCTTGTAAGTTCGAAATCAGCTTGTCCAAGTCCTCGTCTGTCATATCCGGCCGGACGATAAACATCAGTTCATAGGTACGATTCATTCGTTTCTCCAAATCTTCTTCGGGACTAGTGGCCGGGGATCAAGGACCAGCAATGCCACGACACTCACCGGTCCCCAGTCCCTGATCCCAGATCCCTTTCTTCTCTCCGGTTAAATCGATTCATGGCCGCTGCCGGACCATTCCGCAAAATCACGTCCACGGCTTCGGCAGCGGTGTCGAGCATGCCATCTACAACTTTCAGCACGGTTTTCTTCATTGGCGACAGCAAGTAACTCCGGCCGTCAGAGACCTTTCGTTCCGGTGCCACGCCGATCCGGATCCGCAAGAACTCATTCGTCTTCAGCGCACCGATAATCGACTCGATTCCGTTATGTCCCGCCGAACTGCGCCGCGTATGAATGCGCAGCGTACCCAGCGGAAAATCCAGCTCGTCCTGAATTACGATCAGGTCCGACTCCGGCTTCGCTTCGTACTTCTTGACCAGATCCCGCACCGAGACCCCACTCAGATTCATGTAGGTCTCTGGCTTGGTCAGCAGCACTGGCTGATCTGCAATGACGGTTCGCGCTGTCAGCGCCTGACACTGCCGATTTCTTACTTCCACCCCGAGATTCCCGGCAATCCGATCGATTGCCAGAAATCCCAGATTGTGCGGCGTGAACTGATATTCGATTCCGGGATTTCCAAGTCCCACGATCAGTTTCACGCCAGCGTCAGCTTCCTCTACACTTGTGGGGACAGCGTGCCCTCGGCTGTCCTGCCGAGCGAAGCTCGGCTTCTTTCACCCTTCGAGATCCTTCGCTTCGCTCAGGATGACAGCAGCGGGCTCATACGCCCGCCGAACGCTGTCACTTCTTCTCCTTCTTCTCGGCCTTCTCCGCTTTCTCCGGTGCAGCTTCGGCGCCCTCTTCCTCCGCTTCCTGCTTGCCCTTCTTGATGACCTCGGGTTCCGCTGGAGCCGCTGCCGCTTCCGCTGCCGCAGCTTCCGGCGTCGGCGCGACTTCTTCCTTCACCGAGGTGACGTGCGCCACGGGCTGATTCGGATCCGTTAAGAACGTAAGCTTCTCCGAGTGCGGTAAGTCGGAAACGCGTAGCACCTTGCCGAAAGTCAGATGGGTCACGTCCACATCAATGTGGCTGGGAATGTCGGAAGGCAAACACTCGATCTCGACCTCACGGAGCATTTGCTCCAGAATGCCGCCCTGGGTCTTTACCCCTTCGGCTTCCCCCTCGAGCACAATGGGCACGTTGACTTTCAGCGCTTTATCCATCGCAATGCGCTTCAGGTCGATGTGCAGAAGCTTGCCCTTGATCGGTTCGAACTGCCAGTCGACGATCATCGCCTTGGTGCGGTCGCCACTCAGGGCGAGGTCGAAAATCGTGTTATGACCCGACTCGGAGTGCAGAATGCGCAGCACCTGGCGCGGATCGACGCTGACCGACAGCGAATCTTTGCCTGCCCCGTACACTACGCCCGGTATTTTCCCTTCGCGGCGCACCCGTCGCGCCTCGTTTTTGTTGCCCGACTCTCTCGGATGCGCTTCTAGTACGTTCGTTTCAATTGCAGTCGCCATATTCCATTCCTGTCTAGAAATTTGTCATCCTGAGGACGCGGAATTTTGCGTCCGAAGGATCTGGGCGCGCCTCGCCGAGCAATCTCGCGTTCTGAGAAATTGCCAAATCGCGCGTTTGGCGTTCCCTTCACATAAACAACTTACTCACCGAAGTTTCTTCGTGATTAGCCTGAATCGCGCGGCCAATCAGTCCCGCAATCGAAAGGACGGAAATCTTCCCGCCCTTTTCCTTTCGCGCTGCCTCCGCCTCGGGCGTGAGCGGAATCGTATTCGTGACCACCACTTCCTTGATCACCGAGTTCATGACGTTTTCCACCGCCGGCCCTGAGAGCACCGCATGCGAAGCACAGGCATAAACCGAAGTCGCACCGTTCTCCAGCAGGGCCGACGCCGTCTTCACCAGCGTTCCCGCGGTGTCGATCAAGTCGTCGATGACCAGACATGTGCGCCCATGAACATCGCCGATTACGTGCATGATCTCGGCCACATTCATCTCGACTCGGCGTTTGTCGACGATGGCCAGTGCGGCGTCAACTTTCTTGGCAAAAAATCTCGCCCGCTCCACGCCGCCCGCATCCGGCGAAACCACGGTCAAATTTGGCAACGCCAGCTTTCGAAAATGATCAACCAATACCGGCGACGCAAACAGATGATCCACCGGGATATTGAAAAAGCCCTGCAACTGCGGGGTATGCAAATCCACGATCAACGCCCGCTGCGCCCCAGCGGTCGTCAGCAGGTCCGCGACCAGCTTCGACGAAATCGGGCTGCGCGGTTTATCCTTCCGGTCCTGCCTAGCGTACCCAAAATATGGAATTACTGCCGTAATCCGGCGCGCCGAGGCGCGTTTGAGCGCATCGATCATCAGCAGCAACTCCATCAGGTGCTCATCGACCGGACGGCAGGTCGGCTGGATTACGAAAACGTCTGCCCCGCGCACGTTCTCCTGAATCTGGACGTAGCACTCGCCATCCTTAAAGCGAATCACCTGTGCCTGGCCGCGCTGCATGCCAAGGAAATGACAGACTTCGTCGGCCAGCGGTTCATTGGCCGTGCCACTGAAAATCTTGAACTTGTCGTCCGCGCGAGAACGTGGCTTTCGCTCCGGCCTTTCGTCGGCCGCCGGATTCTTTTTCTCGACCTTCTCGCTCTTGTCGGTCGGCGTCACCAAAGTTGCCATAGTGAGTTCCTGGCTGGGCCGCTAGGATTCGAACCTAGACAAAGTGCTCCAAAGGCACTTGACCTACCATTAGTCGACGGCCCAGTTTCCGCTCTGGTCCTCTCCATTGTCTGGCTGGGCTTACAAGTGTATCGCGCCCAATAAAATCATCAACCGGAAATCCGCAGTGAAAATCAAGGCTCGAAAATTCTGCGCCAGTATTGCCGCCGTGTCAGAGTCGAGGTCGCCTGAGCAGCCCAGCCCTGTCTTCGAATCTGTGCCGCCCCTCTGGCCGCGCCTGTCTGAGACGTAAACAGACCGTACAGAGTGGAACCGGAACCCGATAGAGAAGCAAACTTCGCCCCTGCCCGCAGCAACTCCTGCTTGCCTTTACACAGTTCGGGATACTCAGGAAAGACGACTCGCTCGAAGTCGTTTTCGATCCCAGCCCGGACAAGCCAGAGAAGCGGATTCCCGGCCCGGCCCCTTTTTGACCGCAAATCCGAAGGAGCACTGGAGTAAATGTCGCTCAGCCGCGCCGACAACCTGTGACTAAGCACCTTCATTCTATCGGACAGTGAATCGACGGTCAATTTTGAGTTAGACGTAGTAGGGATAGCCGCCTTCGGCCGTCCGGGAGAGCTGCGCTTAACTGTACCGGAAGGGGCGCCCGCGCTGCATGCATCTGCGAGACACAGCCGATCCCACCCCGCAAACGCCTTCGGAGTTGATACTCCGATCCCGGGGGTCACCACTACGCACGCCATTGCCGGCAAGTCCTCGAACGGATACACCTGCTCACCCCTCCCGACGCCGAGCACGGTCCCCCCAACCAGAAATAAAGGAACATCCGAACCCACTTCCACCGCGATGCGAAATCGCTCGATCGCCGGCAGAGTTTTCTTCACCGCCCGCTCCAGGGCAAGCATCGTCGCCACCGCGTTCGCTGACGCTCCGCCCAACCCTCCTTGGATCGGCAAACGCTTTTCAATTTCAATAACCACACGACCCTTCGCCCTCAGCCCAGCCATTGCGCGCTCGGTAATTCGGAAGCAGGTATTTGATTCGTCCCGCGGTACTCGGGAGTCGGTGCAGCGAATCTCAATCCCCGTTCCCCGCACAACGCTCACCCGAATCACATCGTGCAGCGCGATGGTTTGATATACAGTGAGCAGCTCGTGAAATCCGTCCGCGCGCACTGGGCCAATGCTCAACCCGAGATTGATCTTGGCAAACGATCGCACGGTGACGGTCATGGACGGATGATTGTAAGGTGTCGATCAAGAATTTACGAACTTGTCGAAATCCAGAGCTCAAGGGGGAAGAGAATTCGGCGCTGGGGTTAAATCCGAGCTACTCCGCGTCGATTGAAGTCACCGCCGCTTGTACAGAATGGCGAACTCGAATCCCTGATTGGGCGGGAACAGCTCTGCGACTTTTCTCAAACGTTCCGCCAACGCTGACGGGGCCAGCAGTGGATAATCCCGCTCCCGCA
>JASHPL010000169.1 GCA_030038125.1 Candidatus Sulfotelmatobacter sp. | reverse complement strand
ACGACTTCTTGCTGGTGTTTTCCGGCAGGTGAGTGAAAGCGTCCATGTGTTGAACCGACCCGGCCTTCGCCTTGATATCCTCGCTCTTCCCATCCGGGTAGGTGAACTTGGCGTGGGCGTCCGTCAGAAACACTGCAACGGATTCTGGGTGACTGTGCATTACTGATTTCTCACCCGGTTTGTACTTGATCCGAACCACTCGGACGTGGTCGTTCTCGAACTCAACTGTGTAATGCTTGGAATCAACCTTCACGGGGTCGTCGGCGGTTGGTTGAGGCATTCTTGCAGTTGCCATATCCCCTCCTTTCGATTTAGTGGGATGCAGAGCAGTCTAGCTTCTTCTCAGCTCGCGCCCACTCTCTCTCAACCTCTCGTGGCTCGGCAGACTTACCCAGAAGCTCACAGAGAGTCATTATCACCAGTAAGTCCCTCTGATCCATTGGTTTAACCTCCGCGTCAAAGAGTAACCCCCAAAGCAGGGAAAGGAGAAATTTTGCACGTCCCATCTTGAGCGGCAGAACTTGACCATGCGAATGCAGATGCGGCGATTCACACGATTGGCGAATGCTTTTTCAAAGGAACTAGCGAACCTAAAGGCGGCTGTGGCCTTGCATTTTTGCCACTATAATTTCTGCCGCGTGCATTCGTCGCTTCGAATAACACCCGCGATGGCCGCGGGTATCACTTCTCACATTTGGGAACTAGGAGAGTTGATCGCATGAGCATTGACGCTGAAGATGTAAGCACGATCATTGAGCTTCTGAAACAGATACTTCGTGAACTTGAGGAGATTCACCTGTCACTCGACAAGATGGACTAGGAAGTGAGATTTTTGCTATTTTCAGGGCGCTAACGGCGTTGTGAAAATCCTCGTTTTTGAGCAATGCGAGAAGTTTGTCGGTTAGATCGTAGATGCGAGCTTGCATTCAGCACACTCCAGTGTTAACGTGGGACTTGCCGAACACAAGTTCTGTGAGGCCCCGGACTGGCATCCGGGCTTTTCCATTTCCGTTGTATCACGCCCGCCAACCAAATCCTAATAGTACGTTGCTGAGAAGAAAGCAGTCGCTTGGTTCCGTACTTCTTCAGACGAATCCTTCAGCAATTGCGCAATGTGCCAGAGATCGAGGCGAGTGGAGTCATCCTCCGCGCGAGATGCCATTCCCGCGATACTTTCGGCATGGGATTGAAGTACAGTAGCGAGCATCTCTAGATTGCAAACCGCTGTTTCGATATTGGACTGCATAGTGGCGAAGTGTAACCCACAAGATCGGCCTAACGCAATTCCCTTGCCATTAACGCGGCGCGTCATAAGCAAATTCAGCCACTACCAAAAGCAGCTTACGCCGACTTCTTCTGAGCAGCCTTCACCTTCGCCCATCTCGCTCTTTGCGCAGCGGCAATCTTTCTGCGGGCCGCGCGGCTGACATAGTCTTCTTAGGCCTTGGCATGCTCGCGACGTTCTGTTTGTGCCCGCGCACCTTATCCCATCGCGCCCGCTCGGCGGCAACAATCCGTGCCCTCGCGGCTGCGCTGGAGCAGTATCGCGACGCTGTTCATGTCCAATAGAAATCCCCACACACGCGACAATCAGGCCTATAATGTCGGGGGGCTGTGAGCCACGGATCACAGAGATCTCAGACACCCCTGAGGTTGATTCGGGACTATTAGCAGCCCCCTTTTGGCCAAGGGAGATCCGCCTGTCGAGCCTGAAGGATTGAAGTGTGGTGCTTAGAAAGGCACTGCATGGCGTGCGATGTAATCTTTCATGGACTGATCAGGCCCAACATAGTGAAATGCTTCCGCATAGTCGAGCCCGAATCTTCGGCCAGTGGCGCGATCGCTCGCTTCAAGCGTCACTTTTGTGTACTCATCAATGGCGTCGTGGTCGGCTGCCGACAGCGCCGGCACATGCCGTCTTTGTTCGACCAGAGAGGCGTTCAGATCCTTAATCTTGTGCGTCATCATTGTCTGGCAGGCCCTCAGGCAAGCGAGTTTAGTTTCGAAAGTTGGGCCAATGTCTACGACACGATTGACGAGTTGCGGTCCTCTAGCAAAATAGTATTTTTCTGACACACTGTGCGGTTTCAAACCTGCGGCAAAGTGCTCCGGCATGTCCAGATGGCCCCCGGCCATCCAGCATGCCGCTTCGACTGCTTGCGCAGTAATGTAGTGATCAGGATTCTCCTCGTAGTGCCCCCAAGGGTCGTAACTGAATACTGTGTCAACCCTCAGGAGGCGAAACAGAAAGATCAGTCTCGCCCGTATTTCCGTGTGAGCTAGGTCATCCATGCGATGGTTTCGATAGCCGAGATCGAACATCTGCTTCAGGCCGGAAACCTGCACGAAACTCTGGGCGTCCCGCTCGTTCGCCAGCACGGTTTCACCCAGCGTGAGGTCGTAGGAATCCTTTTCGTCGTTGCTCGTCCGGATGAAGACTCCGGTATACCCCTCGTTCAGAAGCTTGGTTACCGTGCCGCTGGCAAAGAATGGCCCATCATCTAAATGGGGTGTGATTAGGGCCAGCACCTTGCCCTTGTGAGGTCTTCCGGACACAAGACGCTCAATCACAACTTCCGTCGTCGCTGCGGTCTGGGCGGAGAGTTGCGGTGCACTCAACAGCCCGGCCGTAAGAGCCCCTTTGAAAAGATCACGTCGTTGCACTACAGCTATCCTCCGGTATTCGAACTACCCTGGCCACAAATATCAACCATGATACGTACATTCGCGGGCATTTCGTCATTGTGGTATCGAGGGGAATGTTGATGGAGCAGGTTCGAGCGAGCATCGGCTCCGAAGAGATACCACCCGGATGGCAACGCGGTTAACCTGTAGATTCTGCTTGATTCCTTTCATTCCTTTGTGACAATGTACTCGCACCTCGGGGTGGGGGTTACAGTGAACGAAAACTATCGTTGCGTCAGACCACTGTATTTAATCGTTTCACTACTACTGGTTTTCGCTGCGAGCGCGGCGCTCGCGGATGTGACCGGTTCGATCCGTGGCGTGGTCCACGATCGTGCCCAAGCTGTGGTTACCGGCGCTAAGATCAGAATCACAAACGTGCAGACCAATTTTACCCAGGAAGCCACCTCGGCTTCGGACGGCTCGTTTCACTTCCTCGCCTTGCCAGCCGGGAACTACACGATTACGGCAACTGCCCCCGGCTTCCGACCATATTCGGCGACAAACATTACGCTCCAGGTGAACGACCAACTCAGTCTCGATGTCACGCTGCAGGTTGGCACGGTAAAGGAGGAGGTCAGTATTACCGCTGACCAGGTGCATGTGGAAACGCAAAGCACGCAGCTTGGCGATGTCATCGACTCGCAGAAGATGCTGGCGCTGCCGCTGAACGGGCGCAGCTACATCGATCTGCTGGGGCTCCAAGCCGGAGTAGCGCCCACAACTGCAGGAACGATTGGCGGCGACCGTCCGGTCTCAGGTTTTTTGGCTGCGGGCAATATTTCGGTCAACGGCCAGCGCGAGACGGGCAACGCGTTTCTGGTGAATGGCGGCGATGTCAGCGAGGGTCGAAATCTCGGCGCCGGACTGGTTCCGAATCTTGATTCCGTCGAGGAGTTCCGGCTCATTACCAACAGCTTTGACGCGGAATATGGAAAGTTCAGTGGCGCGGTGATGAACGCCATCACCAAGTCGGGCACAAATGGTTTCCACGGGGACGTTTTCGAGTTTCTGCGCAACGACGATATGGATGCCCACAATTACTTTGTGCCTACGAGATCGGAACTACACCGCAATCAGTTTGGCTTTGCCGTTGGTGGGCCATTCTGGAAAGACCGGTTGTTCTGGTTTTCGGATTATCAGGGCACGCGACAGATACAGGGCGCCGAGACCGGACTCGTTTCCTTGCCAAGCGCCGCAGAGCGTCAGGGCGACTTTGGCCCGGGTGCTCTGACAGGGAGCATCGATGGCCCTTACTGGGCTCAACTTTTATCAAACCGATTGGGTTACACAGTGAATAATGGAGAGCAGTATTGGACTAGTGGCTGCAATACGCTGGCAAATGCCCAAGCCGGAATGTGTGTGTTTCCCAATGGCGTGATCCCAAAGGCAGCGTGGTCACCAGCTGCCATCGGTACTCTCCAATACATTCCGGCGCCAAACAACGAACCCGCCCCGGGTGACTACTCAAATAACAGCGAGAAGAACACAATCCGCGACGACAAGATCGGAGAACGCATCGACTTCAATAACCGCCGTAGTGGAAACTGGTCTTGGTATTATCACTTTGACGATTCGAGCGTCTTCAGCGCTCTGCCGCTTCTTTCCGAGTCCGGTATTGCGGAGCCTCCCGGCTTCCCC
The DNA here is from genome assembly GCA_030038125.1 of Candidatus Sulfotelmatobacter sp. Lineage (GTDB taxonomy): Bacteria > Acidobacteriota > Terriglobia > Terriglobales > Acidobacteriaceae > Sulfotelmatobacter. The sequence goes on along the minus strand of JASHPL010000169.1, from coordinate 4,949 downwards.
TCGCAAACCCCGACGCGGGCGCAAGAGTTCGTCATGAGTAACACCAAGACGATCGGCCCGAGCGCTGTAAATGAGGCGCGGGTGACCTTCTTCCGCACTTCAGTGCATAAGGACAATCCGGAGGGAAACTTCGCTCAACTTTCATCTCTAGGCTTTGTTACGGGTGCCGGCACCCTCGGGATTATTCCCGATGGCAGGCCCGGATATCCGCAATTCCTGCCGCCGCTCACTTTTAACGCCTTCAGCGTCGGATTTCCCGCGCTGAATACGTTCCAGCCCGATAACACCTACACGGCTTCCGACGGATTCTCAAAGGTGGTGGCAGGCACACTTTGAAATTCGGGGGCGAGGCCCGCTATCTGCAAATCAACGAACGCAATTTGGCCAATGTGAACGGCGGATTTGCATTTAATGGCACCGTCACCGGCGTTGATTTTGCCGACTACCTCCTTGGCGCCACCGCGCCGCAAGCTGGCTACACGCAGGCGGCTTTGCAGTTGCTCGACTCCCGCACGCGTTACGGCGGCGCCTACGCGCAGGATTCATGGAAGACAACACCCAACCTCACGCTGAACTTCGGCCTGCGCTGGGAAGTGAGCATGCCTTGGTATGACACCCAGGGCAAGATCCAGACGTTCGTTCCGGGAGAGCAATCACAGGTCTTTCCGCATTCGCCCACAGGTCTTGTATTCCCCGGCGATCCAGGGATTCCCAAGACGCTGGCTCCAACCAGATACGATAATTTCGGCCCACGCCTTGGCCTCGCCTATTCACCAGATTTCAGCGATGGCGTACTGGGCAAGCTTTTTGGTGGACCTGGTAAGACGAGCATTCGAGCTGCATTTGGCATCTATTACACCTCGATCGAAGACCTGAACCTCTTCTACGAGGTGGCAGACGCTCCGTTCGGCTTGTATTGGCAAAGTCCTTCTCCTGTTTTGTTTGAAGAACCATTCTTGAATCGGCAAACCGGAACGTCGATCGGGCAGCGGTTCCCATTCACTCTCCCCATTCCGGGTAGTCCCGCGAATAAGACCCTGAGTTTCTCTGTTTTTGAGCCGATCTCGGCTTCGCCTGGCTACGATGTTCACAATGAACTGCCGTATGCGGAGCACTTTAATTTTTCCATTCAGCGGGAGCTGACCAGATCGACTGTGTTGACACTTTCGTACGTCGGAACGGAAGGTCACAAACTCATCACGCAGGTGGAAGCAAATCCAGGTAGCGCAGCTTTGTGCGAGCAACTCGTTGCAGAAGGAGCAACCCCGGCCTGTGGACCTAATAACGAACAGGTGGATTATACACTTCCGAATGGTTCGACCATCTACGGGACGAGGAATTCGCTGCTCAATCCGAATTACTGCCCTGGCACCGCCAGCCCGTTTCTGTGCTTTGGCAGCGGCAATACCTACACGAAGTTGATCGCCAATTCGATCTACAACGCGGGCCAGGCGACCGTGGAACGCAAGGCCGGAGATGTTACCTTTTTGGCCGCCTACACATTCGCGAAGGCGCTGGATGATTCCTCGGCGTTCGGCGACCTGGTCAATTTCATCAATCCGAGGCTGAGCCGCGGGCTATCGTCGACCGACATTCATCAAAATTTCGTAGTTAGCTACATTTGGGCTATGCCGTTCGATAGGGCGCTCGCCCGCTTACCGAGGCGATTGACACAAGGCTGGCAGGTGCAGGGTATTACGCGATTCGCGAGCGGCTTCCCCATCCAGATGAACCAGAGTGTAGGAGACACATCACTGGCCGGCAGTTCGGCCACTGATATGCCCGATCTCGTAGGGCCAATTCATATCTACAACCCGCGCTCTACCCCAGGAACATACACGTACTTCAGTCAGAGCTCATTCGCCCCGACCACATGCACCTTTACCGGAGCTGTACCAAGCCCTGAGTGCGGGACTTTCGGTACGGCGAATCGCCGTTTTTTCCACGGCCCCGGTTTCAACAATACCGACTTCGGCCTGACTAAGAGAATCCCCATCACGGAAGCGAAGGCTGTCGAGATTCGGGGCGAATTCTTTGATATCTTCAACCACGCGCAATTCACGAATCCGAGTGGGAACATTAGCAGTTCCACCTTCGGAAACGTCACCGGGACCCAGACCTCAGAGCCAAATCGAATTGGGCAGGTGAGCGCTAAGTTCATCTGGTAGTTGGTAAGCTTAATGAGTCTGGCGCGGCTGCAATACGACTAAGGAACCATCATGACTGGCTTCATTCGAGATGTTCAATCCAAAGGGGAGCGATCAAGACAGGGCACGCATCGGACTCTGAGACACGGCTCATAGGCCGAAATCGACTATCCGAAGGTGTGTTAGAATCCGGGAACATTTATCTGCTGAATCAGGACCAATTCACCAATTGGTGGCGAAGTCTTCATCTTGTGGAGTACGGCTCCAATCTAGCCTTTAGAACAATTTCCGCAGTTCGAAGGGAGTTTTGGCCAGGCGCTCGAAGGGCTTGCGGTGGGTGGTCACGACCTGAAATGGCTTGAGTCGGGGGCGAATCTAGTTGTTTACGATGCTGCATCCCTCCCTCAACTGTTGATGGTGTCCGTTCGAAAATTTCAATTTTCCCGCGACCGCGCACGCGGCCACGTAGTTATAACCACCTGCTCGGCTTAATCCATCGCTTTTTCGATTGGGCCGTCATGCAGAAGTTCATTACCAGCAACCCCGTGATGGCAACACCACGACGCAACACGGGCAAGCGCATTCCTTTATCTGTTCGACATCAACGACGCCACGACGCCAAACACTTGCCGGAGGTGGTGCGTACGTTTCCCAATCGGTCCCGCGCTCCACATCGTGCGTTGACCACCTTGGCGCGGCGTAAAGCACTTTTGAGGTGAAGCATGGCGGGCTATACCGTTCACTTGACTGTCACCATCACGCCTGATGTTGATGCGAAAAAATTGCAGGTGACCCTCAACAATTATGCAAAGGAGGCTTTCGCCCGTAGTGTTCGTGTGGGTATAAGCGCATCGCCTCAGTGATCACCTCAAAACCGGCCAACGGAGATCGGGTCAAAACCGGCCAACGGGAGAGGCCGGGACAGAGATGTTTTACTCCGCGGAATCCTTTGGCGGCAAGTTGGTTTTTGTGCGCCAGCTACGGGGACCGCACTTGAGCACGTGTCCGTGATGCAGTAATCGATCGAGCATGGCGGTGACGGCCGCACTGTCACCGAGCAGTTTGCCCCAGTCGTCGACGGGACGATTGGAGGTGAGTAGTGTGCTGGCGTGCTCGTAGCGCCGCATGATGATCTCGAGCAAATCTTCGGCAGCAGTCGCGGGTAACTTGCGCATGCCTAGGTCGTCGATGATCAGCAGCGGGACCGTGATAAAGAGTTCCATCTGCTCGCGGCGGGCGCCGTCGAGATTGGCTTCCGCCAGATCTTCGAGTAATTGGTGGGCCTCGCGGTAGAGCACACGATAACCCTGCTGGATGGTGGCTTGTCCGATGGCCTGGGCGAGGTGACTCTTTCCGCTGCCCGGAGGCCCGAGGAAGAGCGCGTCCTCATGGCGCGCCACAAAGGCCGTGCTGGCGAGATCGAACACCAGACTGCGATTCATTTTGGGATTGAAACTGAAGTCAAAGTTATCGAGCGACTTGTTGGGGTCGCGAAACGCGGCCTGCTTTTTTCTGCGCTCGAGCAGACGATCGCCACGGCGATTCAGTTCGTCGGCGACGAGGCAAGAGAGGAAGTCGATGGGAGGCATGGGTTCGGCTTGCGCCTGGAGCAGGCGGGTTTCGAGAACCGCGGCCATTCCTCCTAAGCGAAGCTGGCGAAGAGCACGATCGAGTTCGACGACATTCATGAGTTAGGCTCCTGGGTTTTTTGTTGGATAAGATCGCGATAATGCACAAGTTCGCGAATGAGAGGATCGACCTGCCGCAAACTGAGCTGGGGGGTGCGCTCCAGATAGCGGCGCACGAAGCGGTATTCGCGTACGCCCATCTCCAGGGCGGCGGCGCAGGCATCGTCGGTCGCGGCCCAACCGTACTTTTTGGCGAGCGAGAGAAGGCCTTGCATGCGACGCACGCCGAGCTGCCCTTGATGGGTATAAAGATGATGGCAGAGGACACCGATCTGCGCCCCCGCGCGTTCGGCTTGCAGGAGCAGTTGCGCCACCTTCCACGGTCTTTGCGGAGAAAGGTCCCGCTCCTGGATGCGATGCCGGCCGCGTTTCTGACGGACGTGCTCACGCAACAGTTGCCCGGTTTTAGGATCGAGGATGCGGACGAAGATCTCGTTCCACTGCACGGGAACCTGACGTCCGATCCAGCCTGGCGGCAAGCCATAGTAGGCGGCTTCGACTTCCACGCAGCCATCCAGGTGCACCACGCGTTGGCCATACTGGTAATAACGAAACGGCTCGAGGGGCAACGGCTGCAGGAAGGGTTTCTCTTCCGCGAACATGGCGGCGACCTGTCGTTTGGTGGTGCCGTGGATGCGCGTGTCGGCACACTGAGTCTCCCACCGGTCCAGATAGGCTTGCGCTTCTTCCAAACTCTCGAAGCGTTTCCCCTTGAGCGGCGTTTTCTGTGCGTGCGCGACACCGGATTCGACTTTGCCTTTGCGATCGGGATCGTGGATGCGGCAGGGCAAAGCCACGACGCCGTAATGAGCGAGAACGTCGCGATAGAGTGGGTTCAGCGTTGGTTCGTAGAAGTCGGGAGTCAGTACTCCTTCTTTTAAGTTGTCGAGGACAACCACGCGGGGAGTACCGCCCAGTCGACGAAACGCTGTTTCGTGCAGTTCGGCCCAGATGCGCGAACTGGACTGAAACGTCAGGAAGCGTATGGCCTTGCGGCTGTAGCCCAAGGTCAGCACGAACACCCGCGTGCGACGATACTTTCCCGTCCGCGCATCGCGGACCATGGGGCCTTTGAGTCCGTAATCGACTTGTGCTTCTTCGCCCGGCGGCGTCG
>JASHPL010000168.1 GCA_030038125.1 Candidatus Sulfotelmatobacter sp. | reverse complement strand
AAGCGCTGCATGATCTCGTTAATGCGCAAAGTCATATTCCGAATCGTCTCAATCTGTGCGCGAGTCTGTGCCGACAGCGCGCCCGGTTCAAGCAGCAACAGATCCGAATTGCCCAGCACCGAGGTCAGCGCGTTATTAAGACTGTGACGCATTTCCAGCATGTAACGGCCGAGCATCGCCTGGCGTTCCAGCGCGGCGCAGGAAAGCTCGGCTGTCCGCGCGCGCGATTCGGCACGCGAACGGTGGACTGCCTCACTGGCAGCCAACACCAGAGTCTCGAGCCAGTGTTCGCCGGGTCTCAATATGGAAACACGCGGCCAGCGCCCGCGAATCAGCTGTGCCGTCGCGGCGTTCCCGCACACGCAGAAGATCGGCTGCCCGGTGGAATGCAAAGGCTCGAGCACGATCGAAAGCAATTCCCGCCGCAACTCGCCCACAATCGCGATGTCGAAGGTATCCACCGCGAACCGGGGCCATAATTCTCCGCTGAGCAGGGTAAAAGTCGGAACCGTCCGCTCCATCTGCCAGCGGGCGGTGATCCGCCGGGAGAATTCCGCTTCGTCGGAGATGATCAGTACCGTCGGAGTATCCACCTGCAATCCCTTTAACTCTTGCTTCCCGAATCCGATTCGACGTCCGCTTCCCAGCCCGGAGTGCCGGAGACCTCGAACTCGGGCACATCCTCCGCGTGCGCCGTCGCTGCCTTGGCTTTGCCCTGCGGCGGCTTGGACGTTGCGGTAGAAGTGTTGGAGAGTGGTTTCGATGGCGCTGGAGCTTTCGCCGTTGCCGGTTTCGCGGTCGTGGCTGCGTTGCCAGCGGAGGTTGCTGCGGCCGTGGCGGCTCTGCTTGAGGCCGGAGCTTTCGCTGCCGCTGTCTGTTTCAGTTGAGTTTTGACCGCCGGTTGACTCTTACCCAGCGGCTGAGCCGGAACTGCTCCCACCTTAGCCGCTGTCTCAGGAGCCTTCCCCTTCCCGAGCGCGCCCTCGACCGAAGCGCGTAAGTCCACCAGCATGCGCAGCGGCTGTCCGGAGGAGTATTCCGCCTGGAACATCACCTTCCAGGACTGGCAAATCATGCGCAAGCGCAGAATCGGTTCTTGCGCGGAAAATTGCGCGCGCCGGCAGTCGATGGTCTCGATTCCCTTCTCTTCCAGCTCCGTCAGGCCGTCGAGAATGATGTTGAGATCGCCGAGCATCAGCCGGAAAAATACTCGCCTCATGAGGTAGCCGAAGCGGGTAAATGCCACCAAAGCCACAGGCAGATAAAACAGTTCGCCCGCCTGAGTCTTTGCTTTCCGACCCTGCTCCAGAATGCCGCCGTGTAGAAGCTCGTCAAGTGAGCGGCAGCGGCGCGCTGATTCCAGAATACGGTCAAGCGCGTTCAGCCAAACAGGAGCTTTCAAGTCCACCTGGCTGAGGATCGGCTCCAGCGTCTGCGCCACATAGGCCAGGTCGACATCGTCATCCCCCAGGCCGGCAGGCGCGAGCTGGCTGAAATATTGCACCAGGAGAAAATCCACTTTATCGCGAACCGTGGCGTTCTTTGCTGGCTTCGTCAGAAAATGCCCAAGAAGATGCAGCAGGGACTCTGGATTTACCAGGGCATTGGTCTGCAGAAATTGGCGCAATTGATGCACCTGTACCCGCTCGTCCATCTGCTCGAGCCAATGATTCGCCTGCTCGACCGCCTCTTTGCCGGGCGTGTCGATGCCCGCCTCCAGATCGGGACAGGCTTGCACGTCGATGGCGAACTCGCGCGCCAGCTCGAAGTAAATGGGATATAAACGGCAGGCCGATTTCCATTGCGTGGCCAGATCCTGTACAGGCGTCGAAGAAGTCATGATTTCACGATCCAGTTGGGCACTTGGCCCATAAAACGCGCCGCTACCATCGTCTTGCCGGGATGATATTGCACCGCGACCACCGAAACCTCGACATCAAGGGAACCATCGGAATTGCGCAGCCGTAGCTCATCGCCGAACTCGAGTGGGGTATTGCAGGCGAACAGAACTTCCCGGGGAGTGCCGAACTCAATGACCGTGCTTTCGCTGAAGTGGTGCGCGCTGCCGTCAGGCGCTTCCGCCTTTCGCGCCAGCCGCACTGGGATACGCACCGGCGTGGCTTCGGGGAAAAAGCGCGCCAGGCTCGCCACCGAGATGGCGTTGTCCGGTGCGCGTCCCGTTGCTGCGGCTTGTTGCGCCAATCTTAGAATCCTCTATTCAGGCTCTGATCCAACTACACATCCTCTCATTTCGAGCCAGCCAGAAATGCGACCTAGCGAGCTTGCCTGCCCAGTCGAGAAACATGCTTTTCGACTTTAATCCGCCGTTCTTAGCGATCTTGCTTCCTGCTCACGCGACAATGCGGTCAGGCTCCCCCTCTTCCCGGTTAGGAAGTGCGTTGGGGAGCCGAAATCCGCGGTTCGCTCCAAAAATGGAGCAACGCGGTGTCCAATTCTTGGAACGGAAGGATTAGCACTGAGGAGGAAGACTTTTCAGCGATTTAGACGCGATTCTGC
>JASHPL010000167.1 GCA_030038125.1 Candidatus Sulfotelmatobacter sp. | reverse complement strand
TTGTTGACATCTCAATCTCGAGACCCGGAGGACGCAGGGGCTGAGGACGCGCTGCCGCGACCTTCCTTTAAGGCCGCGCTAGGTTTCTGGTGGAAGCTGGGATGGATCAGCTTCGGCGGCACCGCCGCTCACATTGCCATCATGCATGACGAGTTGGTCGAGCAGAAGCGGTGGATCAGCAACCGAAGCTTTCTCCACGCGCTGAGCCATTGCATGATCCTTCCTGGCCCGAAGCGCAACAGCTTGCGATCTATATTGGGTGGAGGCTGCACGGCAAGCGGGGCGGCGTTGTTGCCGGAATACTCTTTGTGCTGCCCCGGCAAACCAGATACGGCGCTGGCATATGGACAGGAGCTGTTAATGCTTTGAGGCACGGGATCGGCGGGATCGCTTAGGGATTGCGCTCTTCGGCAATCGTGGAACAACTTGAACGCCCGCCCAAAGAGTGGCAATCGTCTGCTCGACCACCAGAGTCTGGTCAGGCAAGTCAGGCACAACCCCTTGGATGACCATGAGCGTGGCGAGGCCGAAGATCGTGTACCACCAGGTGTGGGCCACCACTATGTCATCCCTGCTTGGCAATCCCTCATCCTTGGCAACATCGAAAAAGAGCTGTACGAAACGCTGGAACAAGGGCGCGCCAATGTCGTTGATATATTGTCCAGCGCGGATTCCGTCGCGGTTCTCCGGCCCGAAGAAGACATTGCGGAACTGCTGTGGATGGGCAGTGCAGAACTGAATCAAGCCGCGTGAAGTCGCAAAAAGACGCTCTTTCGCTTCAGGATGTTTAGCAGCAATCGCGTCGAAGTTCTGAATCAGCAGCCCGATCGTCTCCCTGCTCAACTCGGCAAGAATATGCCATTTGTCAGGAAAATGCTGGTAGATCACGGCGTGCGTATAGCCGATCTCATTAGCGATCGCACGAAGCGTCACGGCTTCGTAACCGCGATCGGCGAACATTTTGCTTGCAGCCGCCAGGATTTCGCACCGCAGCTTTTCCTTGCGCTCTACTCGGCGACTTGGTGATGTGGGTGTCACTTCAATAGCTTAGTCCGTTTCGACGATTCTTGCGACCGCTTGTTGTTTTATAACCATTGGTTGCTCAAGCGCCACCCACCTCTCATAGCACAGTGGTTAATGTGTTCACAAAATAACCACTGATTAATTTGCAACCAATGGTTTTTCACCGGCCTCTAATGATCAGGTCGCTCATTTGGATGGGCGGCCAAGATACGGGGGAAAAGGAGAAAACGAGCATGTTTTTAGTCATGGGCATTACTGGAAAAGTTGGGAGCGCCACCGCGCGGCATCTGCTGAAGCAAGGCAAACAGGTGCGAGCACTCGTGCGCAATCGCGAGAAGGCGGCGCAGTGGGTAGACCAAGGCGTGGAGTTGGTGGATGGAGACTGGAACGATGCGACAGCCATAGCGGCGGCGCTCAAAGGGGTTGAGGGCGCGTTTGTCATGTTGCCGGCTGTTTGGGCACCCTCGCCTGATTACAGAGAAGCAAGAGGCGTGATTGCGAACTATGTCGACGCACTGACCGAGGTAGCGCCACCGCGAGTGGTAGCACTCTCGTCGATGGGCGCGAATCGAACAAGCGGGGTGGGGATGATCACGGCCCTATCACTCTTCGAGCAAGGTTTTCGCAGTTTGCCATCTCCGGTCGCATTTGTGCGCGCAGGCGGTTTTTTTGAAAACTTTCTGTTCGGCTTACAGGCCGCCCAAGGCGGAACACTACCGGTCTTCTACAATCCTACAAACCGCAAATCGACAATGGTCGCGTCCGACGACATCGGCGCAGAGGTGGCAACGCTTCTGACCGCGCCGGCGTGGTCAGGGCATCGCGTTATCGAGCTCGGTTCGATGGTAAGCGCGGATGAAGTGGCGGAACAATTGGGTCAAGTCCTAAAACGCGACGTAAAAGCCTTTGCCATCCCGCGTGCAGGGTGGGCGGAAGCGTTCGAGCAGTTCGGCATCCCGAAGGGCCACACTGGACCTGCCGAAGAAATGTTTGAGAGCGTGAACGCGGGATGGATGGAGCTCGGAATCACGGGTACGGAGCACGTAGCGGGTACGACGTCCGCACGCGATGTGTTTGCAGCTGCACAGAACTTCGTCAAGGCGTAAGTCCGGGGCAAGCTGAATCGGCCCGGTTCCTTGGGAACTATGGCGCTAACGTCAAGAAAGATCGAGGCCAAACATGAAGGTTCTTGTTTGGATGCAACGGGCGGAACCCGACGGCTGATCGTCCGGTTCCGCGGCGAAAGGACATTCCGTCGTGGCCCTGGTTTGTTCGAAGGCGAGCCCCGATCTGCCGGGAGTGGATAAACGCGCGGGCAGGTCGACCAACTCAAATAGCCGCGATGGTAATAACCGGCCTTGTCGCCTTCATCTGGGTGTACTTCGGAGAGTTATATCTAATTCACGATCCCGACGAATGGAGGATTGCCAATTAGCAGCTCGGATACCCGCTCTATATCATCCCTCTGATTGGCGTGACCCACATCCTTGGTGGCGT
>JASHPL010000166.1 GCA_030038125.1 Candidatus Sulfotelmatobacter sp. | reverse complement strand
CTTCTTCGCCCCAAAGCCAAGGTTGATGAGATCCCCACTCGCATATGCTGAGCACAATGGGCCGGTCAGTTGCATCGAGCGCGGCACGAATATTGGCGTACGCTGCCTTCGCATCCTGGGTTGTCGTGTTGCACCAGTCGTATTTCAGATAATCCACGCCCCACGCGGCATATTCGAGCGCGTCCTGATATTCGTGGCCAAGTCCGCCGGGACGGCCGGCGCATGTCTTGGATCCCGCGTCGGAATAGACGCCGAACTTCAATCCGAGAGAATGAATGTAATCGCCGACCGCCTTCATCCCATGCGGAAATCTTTGCGGATCGGGAACGATATTGGCGCTGGCATCGCGGCTCACCTGCCAGCAGTCGTCGATATTCACGTAGACGTAGCCTGCATCTCTCATGCCCGACTGAACCATTGCGTCGGCCATGCCCTTGATCATGTCCTCGCTGACGTTGCAGCCGAACTTGTTCCATGAATTCCACCCCATTGGCGGAGTCAAGGCGAGACCAGAAGAAGGAGCGGAGTTCCGTTGGCCGCTTGATCCGGTCACCAGCAAAAGACTGACGATAAGGGCCGATAGCATCTGTCTTTTCATGGCAGACGTTTTATCAGAAGCGAAGAAAGATTGGTATGAGAACTTACTACATCCACAAAATGAAAGGAAGAATTACAATGCGCAGTTGATTTTCGTTTGACGATCTTGAACTCGTTAAAGGGAATACCGATGCAAAATCGACTTTCGATGCTATTGATTATTTTCGTATTTCTCGGTCTCGGAAATTTGATTTTGGGGCAGAGCGCGGCAACTCCCCTCGGAATTTTCGATGACCACAGTGATGTCGGGACAGTCTTGCATGCGGGCTCTGTCGGTTACGATCCCGCGAAGCATACTTACACAATCTCCGGCAGCGGCGAGAACATGTGGTCGACTGTGGACGCGTTCCAGTTTGTGTGGAAGAGAATCTCGGGCGATGTGATGCTGAGTGCTGATATTTCGTTTCTGACGAAAACTGGAAACGAGCACAAAAAGGCGGTCCTGATTCTGCGGCAGAACCTCGATGCCGATTCTGTCTATGCCGATATCGCCCTTCATGCCAGCGGACTCACCTCGCTGCAATTTCGTGATGAGAAAGGAGCGGTCACGCGCGAAATTCAATCGAAGGTGACAGCTCCCAAGCGGTTGCAGATCGCGAAACGCGGCGACTATGTGTACATGTCAGTGTCCGCAGAGGGTGGGGAGCCCAAAATAGCCGGCGGCTGGCTTCGCATTCCTTTACAGGGGACTTACTATGTTGGGCTTGGTGTCTGCTCCCACGACAAGGAAGTGATTGAAACGGCAAAATTCGCAAATGTCGAATTGACGCGGTCTTTTGCAAATGCTTCCGGCGAGCCCAAACTGTACAGCACGCTTGAAACCGTCGATATCGATTCCACCGACCGCCGTGTGACTTATCTTGCGCCTGAACATTTCGAAGCTCCCAACTGGGCGCGCGACGGTAGCGCATTTCTCTTCAATCGCGAAGGCCACATCGTGCGCCTGCCTGTGAGCGGAGGTGAGCCCCAAGTTATCGATACCGGTTTCGCGACCCGTTGCAACAACGATCACGGAATTTCGCCCGATGGCAAAGAACTTGCCATCAGCGACAACTCGCAGGAGAATCACGAATCCCTGGTGTACATTGTGCCGATCGCGGGAGGCGCGCCTCGCCGCATTACGCAAAAATCTCCGTCCTATTGGCACGGCTGGTCGCCAGATGGCAAGACGCTGGCTTTTGTCGGCCAACGCAATGGCGATTTCGATATTTATACAATTTCAGCGGACGCGCCGGCAGGGGTGCCCGTGCCACAAGAAACGCAACTCACCACGGCGAAGGGCCTTGACGATGGCCCGGAATATTCACCCGACGGCAAATACATTTACTTCAATTCCGAGCGCACCGGACACATGCAAATCTGGCGCATGAAGCCCGACGGCAGCGACCAGGAGCAGGTCTTCTCCGACGATCGCAACAATTGGTTCCCGCACATCTCGCCCGATGGGAAGTGGATGGTTTTTCTGACTTATGCGCCGGATGTGACAGGCCATCCTCCGAATAAGGACGTAATGCTGCGCCTGATGTCGCTCGACGATAAAAAGATCACGGTGCTGGCGGAATTGTTCGGTGGGCAGGGAACGATCAACGTTCCTTCCTGGTCGCCCGACAGCATGCGACTGGCGTTCGTCAGCTACATGCTGATTCCGCTGAGTGATTTTGCAGAAACCTCGCGTTAAACCTATCATGCGACCCAAACGAGAATTTTGTTCCCGGTGTTATGTAGATGCGGACGCCATCGTCCGTCGCGCGAGCGAAGCGAGCGTCGTTCATGTCCAGTAGCCGGGGTGGAACCCTTGGGTAGCTAGTGCCGAAATTGTTTGCTCAGTGTAAGCGCCTGCTGTTGGTAGGAAGATCCGATCCCCACGCCGTAAATCTTGTCGGGACGCGTCAGCAGGGGCATGTAATGGAGGCGCCCGACCAGTTGTCCATGCTCCATCAGGAAAGGGACTTCATGGGCTCGAACCTCAAGCACGGCGCGGGTACCCTTGATGTCGTTGGATCCATAGCCGAAGCCAGGATCGAAAAAGCCGGCGTAGTGGATGCGAAATTCGCCATCCGCCGGGTCAAACGGCACCATCTCGGCCGCGAAATCAGGAGGAACTCGCACCCGCTCGCGAGAAGCGAGAATATAGAAATCTCCTGGCTCCAGAACTAAATTCTTTTCTCGATTCTGATGGCGAACTTCCCAGTATTCTTCCGTGGAATAGTGATTGATTTTGTCCAGTTCAACCACGGGCGCGTAGCGCTTTGCGCGATAGGCGATGACTTCGCCCGGTTCCGCAGCTTCGAGATTCACTGTGATGCGCAGGCCTCGATGAAGCCGAGCCTTGACCGGGTTTTCCTCGTCCATGTAGACAAGTGCTTCTTCCTGATCCAATTCTCGAATGGTGCGATCGCCGGCAACCGGGCTGCCTTGTACAAAGCGCAGTTGGCTGAGCCGCATCCCAGCTCGAACGCCCACGGTGAACGTCCGGGATACCACTTCGGCGTACAGTTTTCCTTTGTATCCAGCTGGCACGCGATCGAATTCTGTGCCGTAATCGGCGATAAGCCGGGTGAAAATATCGAGGCGCCCCGTGGTGCTCTTCGGGTTGGCTTTTCCGGAGATGTTCTCCGGCAGATTCAGTTGCTCGACCAGAGGGATGATGTACACACAGTCTTTTTCCAGAACTGGCGCTCCGGTGAGATCAACGCGGGTCATACGCAGGTCTTTGATTTTTACTTCGACCGTGCTGTTCGGGCCGGGCAAGAAGCTCGCCCGAACCCGATGAGCAACATCACCCAGGCGCAAATCCAGGCTTGCAGGCTGTATGTGTTCGGGATTCACGGGAGGACTCGCGATCACGTGTCCGGCAGAGATCAGCTTCCTGATGTCCTGCGAGGGCAGTATTCCGGTGGTTCGAGGTTGGGAGCTCTCGCGGGGCAATTCTGGCCCATTCTCAAACATGATGTGACTTTGGCTGGAGGTGGACATTCAGGAGCTTCTAATCCTCATTCGCGACTGAGATGCGCTCTTTTGCTTGTTTGAGCGCCGAATAACCGGGATGTGGCTGGACCGATGCCGTCGGCTGGAGTGCTCTTAATCTAAGAGTGGTACGTCTCGGCTGTCAAGCGACGACGCATTAGGCCACTCGTCACTGGTGCGCTGTTGGAACCTCGGTGGTGGTTGTGAGCGGAGGCGGCGCAATCGGCTGCTCAGCTTCGTCTACAACTTTCGGCAGAGGAGATTCCAGCGCAAGCTGCAGAACCTGATCCATGGTGTCGACGAAATGCAGCTTCATGGAATTGCGCAGGTTTTCCGGGACTTCAGCCAGATCTTTCTCATTATCCTGGGGCAAGAGGACTTCAAACAATCCCGCTCGATGCGCGGCTAAGAGTTTTTCCTTGAGGCCGCCGATGGGAAGCACTTTGCCCCGCAGCGTGATTTCACCGGTCATAGCAATATCGCGGCGAACCGGAATCTTGCTCAATGCACTGGCGATCGCGGTCGCAATGGTGATTCCGGCGGAAGGGCCGTCTTTCGGTATCGCGCCTTCGGGCACGTGCACATGCAGATCGAGATTGCGATAGAAATCGCGGCTCAGGCCCAGCCGATGAGCGCGGGAACGAACGTAGGACATTGCGGCCTGCGCGGACTCCTGCATGACGTCGCCGAGCTTACCGGTCAAGGTCAGTTTGCCCTTGCCGTCGACGACCGTAGCTTCGGTGCTCAGAATCGAGCCGCCGACTTCGGTCCAGGCGAGGCCGGTCACCAGTCCGACTTCGCTCTTTTCATGCGCCAAGGTGTCGCGGAATTTGATCACACCGAGGAAGTCGTTGACGTTCTCCGCAGTGATGGCGGCATTGTAGCTGGGGCCTTCCTTTACCACCTTGCGGGCGACCTTGCGGCAGACGTTGCCGATTTCACGCTCCAGATTACGCACGCCCGCTTCGCGAGTATAGGAACGGATCAGGGCGGTTATGGCTTCGTCCGTGAAAGTAACGTTCTTGTCCGAGAGGCCGGCAGCGAGCATCTGCTTCTTCACCAGGAATTGTTTCGCGATCTCGACCTTTTCTTGCTCCGTATAGCCATGCAGGCGCAGCACTTCCATGCGGTCTTGCAGCGCCGGAGGAATGGTGTGCAGAACGTTGGCGGTGGCGATGAAGAAGACCTGCGAGAGGTCGTACTCGACGTCGAGGTAATGATCGACGAACATGAAATTCTGCTCGGGATCGAGCACTTCGAGCAGGGCGGCGGAGGGGTCGCCGCGGAAATCCATCGACATTTTGTCGACTTCGTCCAGCATGAAGACCGGATTCTTGGTGCCGGACTTTTTCATCATCTGGATGATCTGGCCGGGCAGAGCTCCGATGTAGGTGCGGCGATGGCCGCGAATTTCGGCTTCATCGCGCACGCCGCCAAGCGACATGCGTACGAACTTGCGACCGGTAGCCTTGGCGATCGACATCCCTAGCGAGGTCTTTCCTACACCCGGAGGCCCGACGAAGCAGAGAATCGATCCCTTCGGATTCTTTACCAATTGCCGAACCGCGAGAAATTCAAGAATGCGTTCCTTGATTTTCTCGAGGCCATAATGATCTTCGTTCAGAACCTTCTCTGCCCGAGAGATATTGCGAATTTCCTTCGAGCGCTTCTTCCATGGCACGGCCAGCAACCAGTCAAGATAGTTACGGGAGACGGTCGACTCGGCGGACATCGGCGGCATGGCTTCGAGTTTCTTCAATTCCTGCAACGCCTTGTCTTTGACTTCTTTGGGCATGCCGGCGGATTCGATCTTCTTCTTCAATTCATCGAACTCGCTCTTTTCGCCACGGCCAAGTTCTTTCTGGATGGCCTTAATTTTCTCGTTGAGGTAATACTCTTTTTGCGCTTTCTCCATCTGGCGCTTGACGCGCGACTGGATGGTACGATCGACGTTCAGCTTTTCAATCTCGATATCGAGTACATCGGCGACGCGGGTCAACCGTTCGGCGGGGTCAAATATCTCCAGCAATTCCTGCTTTTCTTCGATCGAAAGCTGCAGATTCGCCGCAATCACATCAGTCAGCTTGGCCGGGTCTTCCATGCGCACGGCCGAAATCATGGTCTCGTACTGTAATGACTGGCAGAGCTTCACATACTGCTCGAACAGCGACGTGACCCGCTGCATGGCAGCTTCCACGGCAGGAGTCGACTCGGTGGTGTAACGTGCCACGCGCACGGTGGCCTGCATGTAACCTTCGCTGTCAGCGACTTGCAGAATCTTGCCGCGCTCGATGCCCTCAACTAAAACTTTGATATTGCCATCAGGCAACTTGAGGCTTTGGACGATGTTGACAATAGTTCCAACCTGGTAGATTTCGTTGGCCTTGGGCTCATCGATAGATGCGTCGTGTTGCGTCGCCAGGAAGATCTTCTTGTCGGCGGCCAAGGCTTCTTCGAGAGCCCGAACGCTCGATTCGCGCCCTACGACGAACGGCGTCATCATAAACGGGAAGATGACCACGTCCCGAATGGGCATCATGGGCAGCTTCCGGGATTCGAACTTTTCTTTATTGGATGTAGTCACTCACTCTCCTGGGACGCACGGCATTCCTAAAGGCCAGTTTACAAGATTCTATGCCGCTGTGAACGGCTTTCCTGGAGACGTTTCGTGTCCGTCTCCGGTTTCTTGGAACCCACGGTTTACTCAGTAGACAGAGTAGTACGTGTTTACAACAGCTTAGCCTGCTTTCTCCATGATGGTCGCGAACGACGCGCTGCGCTTCTCGACCATCTCGCGGGTCACTTCGAATTCTTTGACTTTCTTTTGGCTTGGCAGGTTAAACATCAAGTCGAGCATGAGCTCTTCCAGAATCATACGCAAGCCGCGTGCGCCCACCTTCCGGGCCATCGCCTGACGCGCGATCGCCCGCAGGGCTTCGTCGGCGAACTTCAGCCTGACATTCTCGAATTCAAACAGACGCTGATACTGTTTGACAATGGCATTTTTGGGCCGGGTCAGGATTTCGATGAGCGCGAATTCGTCCAGGTCTTCGAGCATGCCGACCACCGGCAAGCGGCCGACGAACTCAGGGATCAGGCCGAACTTGATCAAGTCTTCCGGTTGGATCTCATTCAGCACGGCGTAATTCTGCTTCCGGGCGAGGTTCAGATCCTCTTTTTCAGCATCTTCCGTGCTGCGGAAGCCTAGCGACTTCTTGCCGATGCGGCGCGAGATGATCTTGTCCAGTCCAACGAACGCTCCGCCGCAGATGAAAAGAATATTGGTCGTGTCGACCGGCGTAAATTCCTGGTGAGGATGCTTGCGTCCGCCTTGGGGGGGAACGTTGGCGATGGTCCCTTCCAATATCTTCAGCAGCGCCTGCTGCACGCCTTCCCCGGAAACGTCTCGGGTGATGGAAGGATTTTCGTCCTTGCGGCCAATCTTATCGACTTCGTCAATGTAAATGATGCCAGTTTGCGTGCGGCTTACATCCCCATCCGCCGCCTGCAACAGCTTGAGGATAATGTTCTCGACATCTTCGCCGACGTAGCCGGCTTCCGTGAGGGTAGTGGCATCGACAATGGCGAAGGGAACATCGAGCATTCGGGCCAGCGTCTGCGCGAGCAGGGTTTTGCCGGTTCCAGTCGGTCCGATCAGAAGAATGTTCGATTTGGTCAGTTCAATGCCGTCGCCCGTCTTCTGG
>JASHPL010000165.1 GCA_030038125.1 Candidatus Sulfotelmatobacter sp. | reverse complement strand
GCCAGCATCCGTAATGAAAATGTCGCCGGCTTTGTCCACCGCAATGCCGTTTGGGTAAATGAGCCCGGTGCCTAGACTGATCTGCGACCCTGCGGCTGTGATTTCAAATGCAACGCTGCTCGCGCCTACGAAAAGGTCGCCGGCGCCGTCCACCGCTACATAGACGGGATTGCCTACTCCGCTCACCACGGTTCTTTGAGTACCGCTGGCTGAGACCTCCACCACCCGGGCATTGTAGGTATCCGCGATGAACACATCGCCAGACGTATCCACGGCCACACCATACGGATCATGCAAGCCGCTTCCCACCGAAGTCTGGACACCACTTGAGGAGACCTCCACGACCCGGCTGTTGTATGTATCCGCGATGTAGACATCGTCATTCGCGTCTACCGCCACTCCAAAGGGAGAGTTCAGCCCGGTGTCCAGAATGGTTGAGGTGCTACCGTTGGTTGAAATTTCAATCACCCGATTGTTCCCACTGTCCGCGATGAACAAGTTACCCGCGGCGTCCAGCGCAACGCCAGAGGGGTCGTTCAATCCGCTTCCAACGGTGGTCTGGGTGCCAACAAATAAGAGCGCCGGTGCAGTTTGAGAATAAAGAGTTGGCGGCGCCACGAATGCCGCCACCAGAATGAG
This sequence comes from Candidatus Sulfotelmatobacter sp., assembly GCA_030038125.1. Taxonomy (GTDB): domain Bacteria; phylum Acidobacteriota; class Terriglobia; order Terriglobales; family Acidobacteriaceae; genus Sulfotelmatobacter. Next base: position 8,382 of record JASHPL010000165.1, on the reverse strand, counting down.
CAACGCACATAACACCGCGCCAGCGAGACGTCGTGCCGTTTTTAGGGCGGGAATGAGGAAGGAATTGAATGATTTCATTGCGGTTCTCCTTATTGGTGTTGCATCCGAATTGACTGCTTTGAAAACTGCTCACTCGTATAAGTGCTTTTTTGCGCAAAGCTCCCTCATCGTCGAAAGAAATCCGGATTTTTTGGCCTGGCGTGACGTGGGTCGGGATTCGATTGATCAAAGGAGGTCAGGCAGCAGAGTTCCGCAAAATAGATGGCGGAGGCACGAAACCTTCAACATTCGTGGCTTTAACTTGACCCGCAGCGGTCTTTCAGTGCTCGTCGAAATCTTCACTGGCGCTCACCATTTCGGGCGGAGGCCACATTGCCGCATAAGTACCGGCCATGGACGCATCCCGGGCAATTTCGAAATTGAACCTCCGACGAGTCAAAGCAGGCCAGAAGTCTTTAGTGCTGACAGGAAATCGCAGCCGACGTCAATTGTTGAAAATGGGCGTCAGCACGGAAACTTTCGCGACTGCTCGATCGATGGTCGGATCCAAGCAAAACTGGCAGACAGCGTTTGCCTGTCTGCCAGATGAGGAAAAGCAGTCTCCAATGTTTCAGTCCATCGCCGTCATCTTTACCATCTGCGGGCTAGCTCCGCCATTATCGCTGACATTCAACTCATTCGTGTACGAGACGCCGTCACCAGTAGACGTGAACCTCACTGTGAACGTGCAGGTTTGGTTTTGAGTGAGCTTCACCGATGCGTTCAGGCATGTGCTAGTCGAGGGTGAGGCGCAGGGCATCACAGAGAATTGATCGGCGCCGGCGCCAGTTATTGTCGGCGTATCCCTGAACGTCAGCAAAGTTGTGCCTACGTTCTTGACTGTCTCCGACCGTTCCTTCGTTCCAGTCGTCACTGTGCCGAAGGCCAGTGTCGTGGGCGAGAGGCTTACCTCCGTTCCCGTTCCCCTGGCGGCGACGCTCTGCGGACTGGTTGGATCGCCGCTGCTGTCGGTGATGACCAGCGTCGCACTCTTCGCGCCGATGGTCTGCGGGTCGAACTTGACTCCTATGACACAACTGGTTGTCACTGCTCCCGTGCATGTATTGCTCCTAATAGTAAAGTCAGTTGCGTCACCACTCAGAGCCAATGAACTGTAGATCGTGTTTCCCGTGACGGTTACATTCTTGGTGACAGCGGTACCAAGCTCATGGTTGCCGAATAGCAAAATTCGCGTAATTGTAAGGTTGACGCCGTTACCCTCGAGTGCGACTTTCGTGTTCGAGCTGAGGTCGCCGTTGGTATTCACCGTAAGAGTATCGGTGCGTTTGCCAGTGCCAGTTGGAGTGAAATAGACCGAGACGGTACATGTTGCCCCATTGGGCAAGCTGCCGACGCAGTCATTGGCTTGCGTGAAGTTCCCGCTGACACTGATGCCATTGATGGCAGCGGGCCCAATCTCGCTCAGAGTCAGATCGATCGGCCCGTCTGTGGCGCCGATGACTGTGCTTCCGGAAAAGGCGACACCGCTGGTGGAGCGGCCCACGGCCGCAAAGGCGTTAATTTCGCGGATGCGATTGTTGCTAGTGTCGGCGGCGACGAAATTACCCGACGACTCTTCCGACAATGCCCACGGATAAAATAGTTCTGCATTGGTCGCCGGCCCGTCATCTCCTGAGAAACCGGGGTTTCCGTTTCCGCCGAACGTGGTCATTGTGCCGCCGCCGTCCACCCATCGTCGCTGCGACTGCGTGAACCGCGCTCCACTCGCTTCGATCGAAGGGCCCTCAAGCAGACTTATAACTCCAATTCGGCGATCAATTTTAAGAGCCGTAAAAGTGTGGCGCGCTCATCCGAAGTCAGTTGATGCCGGACATTTTCGTCAGCGGCCACCCGGGCTTCGATCAACCGTTGTCTATACCTGCTTCCTTTAGGGGTCAACTGCACGTTAATTGCCCTGCCCGATTTCGCCTTTCGCTCTGACACAAGCCCTTCTCGAACCATCGATTTAATGGCCCGGTGCACAACCGTCCGGTCGAGACCTAAAAGCGTGGCGATCTGATTCTGATTGAGAGTAGCGCCGCCTCTGAGGGTTGACAGGATGAAGCCGCGGGTCGCGGAACAGCCGGTTTTTCGTTCGAGCCTTTTTCCGACCGAAAAGTAGGCCGCTGCAACATGGGCAAGTACTGAATCTTTCAGGATGTCTTCAGGAACCTCTTTCCTTGGAATGATGTTCATAGGATTGTTACCGTCGCATCGAGAGGCCTCCGCCACTGGGGCGGTTCGACGTAGGCGCGCGACTTCTTCCCGATCGCAATCACCATCACAATCTCATGATACCGTGCGGACAACCCGAGATATTTCGAGAGCCTGCGGCCATCAAAGCCTTCCATGGGACAGGTGTTGATTCCCAGCGCTTCGGCAGCGATCATCAGATTTTCGCAGGCGAGCGATGTACTCTTCGTCGCCCATTTGAACAAGTCCTGGCGAGACGTAGGTGGCATACCCATCACCTTCCACAAATTCAGGAGCCAGAAGAGCCCCCATTTCATTGCGCCGAAAATACCGAATGGCCCCGGCATGAACAGGATCCGGCCGATTTTTGCGGTCCGCTCGTAGTCGCGAATCTTCTCTTCGCTGAACTCGCTGCGGCTGCGCATCCACTCCAGTTGGCGTTGTGACGTTGCAGTTAACGATTCGAGGTCTGCGACGGCGATGAGCAGGGCCGACGCGGTTTGCGCGGGCATTTGCCCGAGACAGAGTTTGGTTACCACTGTCTTTTCCTTCGCAGTTTCCACCCAATAGAAACGATACGGTTGTGCGTTGAAGCTGGAAGGAGCATGGCGTGCTGCATTGAGAATTTGCTCGCGCATCCCCTCTGAGATTTCGACCGGTTCAAAGACTTTGACCGCTCTGCGCTGGAATATCGCTTCCGGAATCCCTTTCATATGTTCCTCCATGTTGCTATTACAACATATAAATGTTGCACTTGCAACATGTATCGAAAGGGACCTGCAAGACTGCACGTGATTCACGGGCTAACCTTCGTTAAGCTTTGAGGGAACCTTGCCGGGATTGATAAGCTGCCCGTCGCGTGCAGATTTGGTTCCAGATCTCCGAGAGACCATGGGCAAACTTGTCGAACCAAAACACAAACGAATTCTCTTGCCCCGAGTGCGGTCTGCAATTGTCAAAGAATGATGCGGCTTAGAATATGGACTGTTGAAGAGCAAGTGATGAAATCGCCGCAAAACTGAACGAGATCAGCAATGCGGCGCAAACCAGGGAGAGCATCTTGGCCGCAAAAATGTTCATGGTTTTCAGCGCGAGCATAGTCCTTACGCTTGGAGTCGTTCATCTCGTCTATACGTTCTGGGGACCAAATCTCACGCTCCGAGACCCGACGCTGCAAATCAGAATGAGCCAAGTATCACCGGTCCTCACCGAGGAAACGACAATGTGGCGGTGCTGGGTGGGCCTCAATGCCACCCACAGCATGGGGCTCATTCTGTTCGGCTTGGTTTTCGATTTTCTCGCATTGGCAAGGGGCCAACTTCTGTTTCGATCGCCCTTCCTTCTCGCTGTAGGGTTGGCAATGCTGGTTGGCTTGATCGTGGTCAGCAAGGCTTATTTTTTTAGTGTGCCTCTCACCGGCATCGGCATTTCCCTGGCTTGCTATGTGGCCAGCATCGCGTTATCCCGGGCCTGACTCGTCCTATCGGACAGGGGTTGTTGAGGAAACAGTTGCAGGGAGCTTTGGGCGTTTGCCCCACCGCTCGTCCGCTTTTGTGGGAAGGAACGATGTCCTTCTGATAGCTGCGTGATCTTGCGGGGCTGGCTAGGATGGCGCATGGAGGGTCCCGCCATGAAACGCCTCGCCCGGCGCCGCCTTACCACGACTCTTTCAGTAATTTCCGTCGCTCTATTTGCCTTCGGTGCTTTCGAGACCTCGGGTGCAGGACAGACAGCGAGGCGGGACGCGATTGCGACCCCGCAAGCGGGAGCCGCAGCGGGCCTCACCGCTACGACAGGATTCCCTGATACAGGGCTAAGTGCGACAGCAGTAAGTGGAGCGAGCACGGCGACCAGCGGAACGAAGACGTCGTTGGCCACGGCTTCAACTGCGGTTACCATTTCAATCGATGCGCTGAGCGACCGTCATCCGATCAGTCCGTATGTGTATGGGTTCGCATATCCAAATTCGCCGGCCGATATCACCAATACGGGCGCGACGGAAGTACGGTGGGGCGGGGATGCGACCTCTACTTATAACTGGCAACTGCGGACCAACAACGCGGCAGCCGACTGGTATTTCGAGGATTTTGCCGCAGCGGGATTCAACAACGGAAGCGACGGCAGTTCGACCCAGTTCCTTACGGATGTGAAGAAAGCCGGCGCGAGTCCGCTCATGACGATGGTGATGCTCCCATGGGTGGCGCAGAGTCCGGAGACGTCGATCACACAAGGAGGAACGGACAATTATCACTGGAGCTATTCCGTCGGGAGCTTCGGCCCGCAATGCAGCGTGGATCCGTACAACACGGACGCGGGAGACGGCCTCGAGACGAATTGCTCGACACCGGTTACTACGAACGCGGAGACCTCAGCTTACTACCCATTGCTGGATGACAATAACCAGAGTTGCCCTTCGGAAAACTGCGTGTATCGCAACACGTGGGCGGCGGCGCTGGCGACTGCTTTCGGCAGCGCTCCCCATTTCTATGACATGGATAACGAGATCGAGATCTGGGGGTCGACGCATCGGGATGTACATCCACAGCCGACGGCGTATGACGAGATGCGGGATACATTTCTGTCCGAGAGCAGGGCGCTGAAGGGGTGGGATCCGGCTGCGATTCGCTTCGGCCCGATTACCTGTTGCTGGTGGTTTTACTGGAACGGCGCAAACAATAACGACAAGGCCGCGCATGCGGGCATCGATTTCCTGCCGTGGTGGATCAACGAGGTTTACTGGCAGGACCGGATTGCGGGAACAAGATCGGTGGATGTACTCGATCTGCATGCGTATCCCGACACGCCGAATACTTCGAGTTATACGCTGGCGCAGAAACGAGCCCTGGCGTTGCAGATTTTCAGGGATTATTGGGATCCGACGTGGGTGAGCGTGGGAAGCGATATTGATCAGGAGTGGACGACGTTCATTCAGCCGAACAAGACGATTCCGTTTCGCATTCCACGAATGCGGGCAATTGTGAACATGATTTATCCGGGAACTCCGCTGAGCTTTACGGAGTGGAATGCGGCGATTGCTGGCGAATCGGATTTCTCGACGGCGCTGGGCGACGCGGATGCGTATGGGATTTTTGGGCGCGAGCGCATGTATCTGGCGTCACGATGGACGGCGCCAGTGAGCACCAACCCGAATTATCAAGCGCTGAAGCTGTATCGGAATTATGACGGACAACATCATGCGTTTCAGAGCACCTCGGTTGCAGACACGAACAGTGCGAATCCAAACCTGTTCAGCAGCTATGCGGCGATCAATCCGACCGGGACGACGATGACGGTAATGGTGCTCAACAAAGCTCCAGGCACAACTTATGCGGGGCAGTTTGCGATCAGCGGATTCACGCCGGCGCGGGTGACGACTTATACGCTATCGCAGAAGAATCCGACGACGATTGTGGCGTCGGCCCAGGAGGCGTGGTCATCGAGCATGAGTTTTGCGCCGTACACGGCGACCTTGCTGGTGGTGACAGGATCGATGGCAAAGATGCCCGAGGCGGAGTGGGATTTAAATCCCGATACGACGATGGTGGCGGCGGACGGGTCGGTGGTGCTGTCGCCGAAGATTCTGTCTGGATCGGGGACGGTCAGGCTGGGGACACCGACGTTTGATACCGGCATCACGGTGACCGTGACGCGTGGAACAGTAACATCAAGCGAGAATGGGGCAATGACGGTGACAGCGGGAAAGACGCCGGGTTTTTATCGCTACACCGTTCCCGGAACGGATAGCGCGGGAGTGACGCAAGAGCAGAGCGGATGGATTGTGGTGGGGAATCCGGCGGCGACGTTAACGAAGCACGGCGATGAGCAGACCGGGGCACCGGAAACGAACTTGAATCTGTCGGTGACGCTGAACGCGGGATCCTCGGGCGGGAGCGCGGCGGGGGCGGATGTGCTGTTTACGGCGTCGGCGGGAAAGCTTTCGAGCCGCACGGTAACGACGAATTCGTCGGGAGTTGCAGCAGTAGTGTTGACATTGCCAGCAAATGCGGGCGCGTTGCAGGTGGCCGCGGAGGGTCCGTATGGCCTGGGACATCCGAAGGTGACGTTCACAGAGACGGTGAAGTAGGGGGACAGCGAATAGAGTGTAGGTGCCGGAACTGCGAGCGAGTCGAGATCTTTGTTGTAGGAAAAATCCAGCAATCCGTCCTCTGACCAGACATAGGCTGCATTCTTATTCCAGGGTTGAGTTGGGGGTCATATCGGCCAATATAAGCCGCAAATTCCCCGGATTGGTTGCATAGGCGAGCCCGGTATCGGCGTCGACCACCCCCGCGCGGACCAGTCTGTCAATCTCGCCATCGAAATGCAGCATCCCTTCTGTATCTCCGTCCTGCATGGCTTCCAGAAGTGTCTTGCCTTCCTGTTCGCCTTTTTCCACATACTCACGGGTTCGCAAAGTGGATTTGAGAACTTCGAGGATGGCAACCCGGCCATTGCCGTCTTTTCGAGGAAGAAGACGTTGCGAAACGATGAAACGAAAACTTTTCGCCAGGCGGTTGCGAATCATGTGCTGCTCTGCCATCGGGAACACCCCCACAATGCGCTCGACGGTCTTCGAGGCGTCGATCGTGTGCAGTGTAGAGAGGACCAGGTGCCCGGTTTCCGCGGCTTCAAGTGCAATCTCGATGGTTTCCTTGTCCCGCATCTCCCCGACGAGAATCACTTTTGGAGCCTGTCGTAATGCGGCTCGCAGAGCCAAGGCAAAGCTCGGTGTATCGCTATGCAGTTCGCGCTGGTGAATGATCGAACGTTTATGCCGATGCATGAACTCGATCGGATCCTCGATCGTAAGGATGTGATAGGCATGGGATTCGTTGATCCTGTCAATTAACGCGGCAAGAGTGGAAGACTTGCCAGAGCCGGTAGGCCCAGTCACCAGAACGAGGCCGTTGCGGAGATCGGCAATTTCGCTGAGTTGAGGCGGGAGCTTCAGTTCGTCGAGGCTAGGTATAGTCTGAGGAATCACCCGCATAACAATGGCATGACTCCCGCGCTGTTGAAACACGTTGGCGCGAAAACGGCAATGTCCGGGCACGCGATAGGAAATATCGCACGAACCCGTAATTTGCAGCGTATCTGTAGCCTGTTTGTTGGAACCAATGAGCTCGTCAGCGATGCGGCGGGTGTCCTCGGGCGTCAACGGTGCCATGCCCGAGACCTTCACTGGAACGAGTTTGCCCGACACCTCCACCATGGGGTAGCTGCCCGGGGACATGATAAGGTCGCTCACCTTGCTGGACACCTTGAGCATGGCCAGCAACAACGCCGGTATGGGAATGGGCTTGGATTCGGTGGCGACGGTAGCGGTTTTGGCGGCAGTTTGCACAGTTCCCTCTGCACCTGTGCACAGACGGGAAGCACTTTACCAGCCAATGCGACGCTTTCTTTTGGCCAGATTATCGCTGGTAACTCTTTGTCTCTACTAGCGCTGCAGGCGTAACCGTACTCGGCTGATTTCCTCGATATCAAGCCCTGTCACAGTTCAAGACAAGAATGTCTTGTTATCGGACAGTCGTTACAATGAAAAGATAGCTATAGATGAGAAGGACAACGTCCAGACCCCTGACCGCATATTGCATTCCGAAAATGCCTCGTCGGTGCTCTTAAAGCAGCAGGAATGCAGCCGCAAATAAAGTCCCGATCGGCTTGAAAATCCGCCCGAGGAGAGAGAGAGTTTGATCAGAAAGCGCGCGCTCGCACCAGCACCTGGCTTGCGACGCAAGTGCCTGTTTTCATCTGCCAGTTTGACTACCTTGATTCCACCCCTGCGACAAAACGCCCAGAGCTTCTAGACTACTTTCCTAAAAAGCCACGCCGTTAGGACCGCATCCCGTGATAAAGACCTTACTGATTGCTCTCTTGTTCGCGTCTGGAAGCTCGGCTCTCACACAGACTGCTGATTGGGAGCCATCGCCGGGACATTCACAGCTGCCGATATGGCCGAGCACGGCACCGGATGCACAGCCTGTCCCTGGGCCGGAGATGATGAAGATCGATTCCGACTTTTTCGTTGCAGGCAGGCACGTAACAGGAGTGTTCAATGTGACCCAACCGACGATGACGGTCTACGCCCCAAAGGGAAAGAGTACGGGCGTGGCCGTTCTGGTGTTTCCCGGTGGAGGCTTCCAGGGA
>JASHPL010000164.1 GCA_030038125.1 Candidatus Sulfotelmatobacter sp. | reverse complement strand
ATCTGTATGATCCTGAAGTGATGGCGGCTCAGGGCTTCACCTACTACAGCGTAGGCCGCGCCGCTTCGCATCCGGACGGGGTGCCCGCCGCCGCACTGAAAAACGGCAGAAACGGCCACAAGCCCTAACCCCGCTACAATTAAACGTCATGAATAGCAAACGCGCGCTCGTTACGGGAGGGGCCGGTTTTCTCGGATCTCATCTCTGCGATGCCCTGCTGGCCGAAGGCTGGCGTGTCATCGCCGTCGACAACCTGCTGACCGGGCGGCGCGCAAATCTCGAGCACCTGCGAGGCGAACCAGCTTTCGAGTTTGTAGAAAAAGATATTTGCGAATCCTTCGACGTGGGAAGAGTGGACTACGTTTTTCACTTCGCCAGCCCGGCCAGCCCGGTCGACTACAGCCTTCACGGAATCGAGACCTTGAAAGTCGGCTCGCTCGGAACTTTTCACGCGCTCGACGTCGCCTACAAGTACGGAGCGAAGTTCCTGGTCTCTTCGACGTCAGAATGCTATGGCGATCCGCTCGAGCATCCACAAAAGGAAACCTACTGGGGACACGTCAATCCCATCGGCCCGCGTTCGGTCTATGACGAAGCGAAGCGGTTTACCGAAGCCGTAACCATGGCTTACCGTCGCTATCACAAGGTGGACACGCGGATTGTGCGCATCTTCAATACGTACGGTCCACGCATGCAACTGAACGACGGCCGGGTTGTGCCCAACTTCATGAAGCAGGCGCTGCGCGGAGACGACCTGACGGTCTACGGCAACGGCGACCAGACGCGCAGCTTCTGTTATGTCAGCGACGAAATCGACGGCTTCCTGCGGCTGGCGAAATCGGACGAATCTCTGCCCGTCAACATTGGCAATCCCGATGAGTTCACGATCCGGGAATGCGCGCAGGTTGTCTTGCAGGTAACGGGATCGAAGAGCAAGATTCGGTACGAACCGCTGCCGCAGGATGATCCCAAGCAACGACGGCCGGACATCAGCAAAGCTCGCCAATTGCTGGGGTGGGAACCGAAGGTCGATCTCGCCACTGGGCTTCGCCTTTCCCTCGAATACTTCAAGAAAGCGGTCGCGGAAGAGACGGCGGTGAAGTAGTCACGGGGCCGTAATCGGGAGTCCTTTAAATTGTACGTACAAAAATATACATCGAAATATGTACGATAAGTGTGTCATAATGAGACGAGAGACGCTCCAGAAAGCCCGCTCGCGTGGCCTCATCCTCTTGCACAATATCGGTTGCCGCGCGATAAACGCCGATACAACGACGATCTTGGTTCATTGAGAGGAAAGCATCGTCCAGCGCGAGATCGCCGCTCCAGTGGGCCGCAAATGCGCTCTACGAATTTTCAGTAACTTACACCGAGATCCAACGACTTACACCTAAACTTAATCACTTACAAAGTTCTGAGTAAGGTAGTTGCAAGCGAGCCGAGCTAATTGGAGGAAGGAGTCGTAGCGGCGACGAAATCAGTAAGCTTTTTCACGTTGGCTTGCTCTTCTTTGGTATTCAACTCGAAAGCGACGCCCATCCCGAAGCCGGGATGCGAGGCCTGGACGACGCCGCGCAAGCGCAACTTCATCTCGTAGGTGCGGACAACGATTTCCACGGACGATCCGGAAGGAAAGGGCAGGGTAAATTCCAGGTAACATCCACCCGAACTCAGATCGGTCAGACAGCAGTGATTGGGAACCGCAGTTCCCGTGCGATAGACTTCCGCGCCTAAGCGGCAGGCATAACGAGTCTGAGAACGCCGGTTGTCCGCGTCGGCCGACGGCGTGGTTGCCGCAGCCTCGCTATAGGCTCCAGATTGATGCTCAGGGCTGACGCTGCCAAATGTTTGTTCCGCCAAGGCGACAGCAGAAGGCTGAAACGGCTCTTCCATTTCCACCGTTACATTCTGCAGCTGCTGTTGTTGCGCCCATCCGGGATCCGGGGCTGCGCCATGAAACTCTTCTGCTTCTGTGTCGAGCTTGTCATCACCGGTCAGGTTGGCGTCGAGAAATTCGCTCATCAACCGCCGCGAGGTCTTGGGCACATCCGCAAACTGAATTCCGGCGCGCCCATTCCAATCCTGCCAAACCACTTGCCCTGACAAACGCACGCTCGACTTCTGGCCGGGCAACTGAAACTGAAAGTAGACCTTTCCCGTCGGAGGAACTTTCTTCCCGAAACGCACCGACATCCCATCCTGCGCCAGATTTACCAGCGTGGCTTTCTCCTGTTGCACATTGGCATAGTCGACCGTGGCGTGCGCATAGACGGAAGCTCGCGCGTTTTTGCGCTTTTCTTTGCGCATGAGCGCTCGCGCCGCTCGCAGGCTGCTCAAAGCGCGATCATGGGCCACAGGCTTATAAAGGACAAAATTCACGCCCAGGGAGAACATCTCGCGTACCGTTTCCTGCCCTGAGACCACCACAACCGCCAGAGTCGCATCGTTCAGCCGCGACATGCGAGTGTCGCGGAGCAGGGTAAGAGTGTCACTGCTTGAGTTGCTCTCCACGATCACGACATCGAATCGATCCTGAGCCAGGCGTATGCCAGCGCGGGAGAAATCGGGACAGAACTCAACCCGGATGCTGAGTTCCTCCAGCACGCGACGCAACACCTCTGCCGCGGCCTGGTCTGTACACACCAACAGGGCGGAAAGATTCATAATCGTTCTTATCGTAGATTCCGCCAGTACCAGCGACAAGTTACCGCGGTCACTGCCGGCCGCAGTCGAAATCCTCTAACTGGCTTAGCTTCAATTCGTGACGGCAGTAATCAGTTGAGGTCACAAAAGGACAATCCTCAACGATTACACCGTCGTGCTTTGACGCCACTCCAACCCATTCCTAGGATGAAAAAGGACGCGAGGACCAGCGCGCGCGCCATTTTCATTTCTGCGGCTTGGGATACGGGCAGGGACTCGAATGGCGAGTCTGCCGGAAAGCCCCAGCAGAAGTCGGCCTCCTCCGCGAAAGAGATTTATGACTTCGAAAAAAATCCGCGGGTTCTCGTTGCTGGAGCTGATGGCCGTGATTGGCATCAGCTTCACGCTGACTGCCATCAGCATTGTCACGCTGATGCCCCTGTTCCAGAAATCGCATATCGATGACGCCTTTGAGACTTCGCTGGCGACGATGCGAGATACGCGTAACCTCTCGATCGCTCAGGGCCACGAGTACTGGGTTGCATTCGACGCTATTACCGGCGCAAACCCGGCCAAGATCACGGTGCTGTATCAGCCGGCGGCGGTGGCCGGAGTTTACCCGGCGCGGCAGACGGTAAACACCTACACTCTGCCGATCGACATTAATTTCGTCACGCGCGGCTATCCGGCGAGTACTCCGGACGGTTTCGGCACTGGCGTAGCGGCGATTGATTTCGGTTACACGCTGGTCGGAGGCACGGGCGGTTCCTGGTCCATCGTTTTCATGCCGGATGGCTCGGCGCGGGATGGAACTGATCCCGGCAGTGGAGGCAATTTGAGCAGCGGAGTCGTGTACATGACCAGATCCGACGGTCCTATCACCGATTCAAGGGCCATTACCGTCTGGGGCGCTACTGGACGGATTCGCGGCTGGCGACTGAACTCAATTGGCGGCGCGGACAAATGGGTACAAGAATGAAGCTCAAGCACACTACGAAATCGAGGCGCGCAGCGCAAGGCGGCTTCAGTTTGATCGAGGTGATCATCGCCATCGCTGTGATGAGCATTGGACTGCTTGCTGTCGTTGCGTCCATTGGCATGGCCGTGAAGGCGACGGCGTCGGCGCAGGAGGACCTGGTCGCCCGGCAGAAGGCGCTCGAGGCTCTGGAAAGCATTTACACCGCGCGCAACAGCCAGCAGGTGCCTTTTACTTCGATCAACAACACCGCTAGCGGCGGCATTTTTCTCAGTGGGCCTCAGAACCTGCTTTGCGCTGGTCCCGACGGTCTGGTGGGCACAGGCGATGACGTGGCCTGCAAGACGTCGGGAGGGGTTACGTGTCCGCATGGCGGCGTGGAATGCTGGGTGCTTCCTGGACCGGACGGCATACTGGGCACCGCCGACGATGAAACTTACAGCCTCTACAATTTCAAACGCACTATCACGTTTAACCAGGTGCTGCTGTCGACGGGCTTAGTCAACAGCAACATGATGGCAGTCACGGTCTCCGTCACTTACACGAAAGATGGCATTCCTGCGCGGACTTACACCGTGAATGGTCTGATCTCCCAGTACAACTAAACAGGCACACACATGCACAACCCGAAACACAATCCGGCCGGCGGTTTCACTCTTCTAGAAATGGTGGTCTCCGCGTCTCTGGGACTGCTCGTGCTTCTGGCGATGACCAGCCTTTTCAAGATGGGGATGAATGCCAGTTACACGATTTCGCAGCGCGCCGAGGTGCAGCAGAACATGCGTGCTGCGATTGAGTTGATGACCAAGGATATCGGCTACGCCGGTTCCGGGTTACCCACCGGAGGCATACAACTGGCGACGGCCAGCGTATCCAATTACGGCTGCTACGGGGCCACCTGTTATTTGGCGAATCACAGCTATCCCAACGACGTGGGGGCTGGCACGCCCAACTACATGTACGGAATTATCCCCGGCTACAGCAACGGCGTGGAGAGCGCGGCGACCATTCCCAACGCCTCAGCGGCGCGGAATGACAGCATCACGACGATCTACGAGGACTACAGCTTTCCCCTGGATAATTTTACCTTCACGCTGAACAGCACCACACAGGTTACCGCAACCTTGAATGCCACCCCCATCGCCAATGAGCCGACCAATATTCTCGCACCCGGCGGACTGACCGTCGGCGACGTTCTGCTCTTCTATGTGAGCGAGTCGGGGACGGCCGCGGGCGTGGTCAGCGCGGGCACCAGCCAAGTGCAGAACGCCGCAGTGGTGGCCGATATCACCGGCATCTCCGGAGGTTCTAGCGGCCCTTGGGTCCTCACCTTCAGTACCGGCGATTCGTTGAACATGAACCAGAGCGGGGGCGCCGATAATCTGGCCAGCGCCTTCGGTTATGCCAGTTCGACGATGAAGGTCTACCGTCTTGAGGTGGTCAGTTACTTTCTCGAGGTCCCAGCCGCCGGCGGAACCGTGCAAACGCCGCGCCTGATGCGGCAAGTCAACGGACTGCAGGCAAATCCCGTCGCTGACAACATTGTGAACCTGCAATTCAGCTATGACGTCATTGACGCGTACACGGGCTACCTCAGCGCGAACCTCCCGAACCCGGTTGGCAGCGGCGAATCCCCTAACCTGATTCAAAAGGTCAATATCTGGATTATGGGAGAGGACATCAATAATTCGCAGATTTCTGCGTCAGGCATCAGCCATAACCACAACTCAGTAAGCATGTATCTGATTACGTCCGTGGCTGCGGGCAACATGAGTTTCTGCAACTCTTTTGGCTATAGCAGCACGGCATGCGCCAATGACTAAAGTCAAGTTTTTTGGGGGAAGAATTATGGGCCATAACCGAGACCGTTCGCGAGGATTCACTCTTATTGCCGCACTCTTGTTGACGGTGCTGCTGTCGGGCATCGCTGTGGGATTGCTGTACATGGTCAGCAATGAGACGCGCATGGGAGGCAACGACCTGGCCGGCAACATGTCGTACTACGCCGCCGAGGCCGGCATCGAAAACCTCACGTCTCTTCTCTCCCAGACATACAACACTTCGCAGAGCCCCACGGCCGCGACTCTTAATCCGTTGACGAATGCGATGTACTTTCCAACGGCCGTATCCGGCGCGAGTATCACCGGTGTTACGTATACCGAGTCGATCAATTGGCCGGTGCTCAATGGGACGACGTGCGCGTTGACGACCACGATCCCCCCCACCCAGAACCCTTGCTCGACCTATGACATCGTGGGAGCAGGACCGGACGCGGGCATGGTGGCGCAAACCATTCCGTTTACTTTGACTGTGACCGCAACCGAAGCTGGTGGCAGCGGACAAGTCGCCTACAATTCATCGGCGGCGGCGACGGGCGCGTCAACAACGATGTCGCGCACCGTTGAAGTGGCGCTACTGCCGGCCTTCGAGTTCGGCATCTTCTGCGATGGCGACTGCGACTACTTTGCCGGTCCGCCTTTCAATTTTGGCGGCCGGGTCCACACCAACGGCAACCTGTTCCTCGCAGCCAACTCCGGCCCGTTGACCTTCACCGATAAGATGGCAGCGGTTGGCCAAGTGATCCTATCCCAGCTGGAGAATGGCACGGCTGCCGGGACGGGCGCCAGCAGTTATGACGGAACGATCTATGTCCCGGACGCAGCCAGCGGCTGCCCGGCGGCTCCGGGAGCCGGACCGGCGACCTATTGCCTCTCGCTCACCCAAGGCAGTTGGACGGGAGGATTTCCTCCGACCGGGTCGGCGAATTCCGGGTGGCAAAACATCTCGACCCAGACATTTCATGATTTCATCATCAACGGACAGACGGGCGCTACCAAGCTGCAATTACCGTTTGTGAACTCCTCGTCCCTGCCGGCCCCGGTGGCTGCGATCGACATTATTCACCGGCCGCAGGCCAGCGACTCCACTGCGCTAACCCAATCCAGATTGTTCTATAAGGCGGAGATCCACATTCTTCTGGCCGACCAGATCAGCGACCTGCATCCGTGGGGAGCCTATTCGGGCGCAGCCGGCGGCTCGACTGCTTACGATGCGGATGATGTCCAGTTAACAGCGGGTGGATTCCAGACTCTTAGCGCGGGCGCAGGGCCAGGTGCCGGCAAGAACATGTATTACGCGGAAGCGAACACCACCGCAGGCAATGGGTGGGTCGCGCCGACCGGATGCACGGGCGTAACCACTTGGTCGTTATTCTCACAGGTGACGGGAGGCACCGCATGCTCCGCGGTGTGGATCCGGGTCGAATATAAAGACGCCACCGATACTTGGCATGGCGTGACGCGGCAATGGTTGGAATACGGTTTTGGCCGCTACTATGACGTGCCGCCAACGGCACCGTGGCAAACATCAGGCATCAGTGCGTGCGGATACTTGACTGCCGCTCCAAAGCTCGTAGGAACCGCGTATAACGTTAACGGGGCTACATATCCCACCAGCCAGTGCTACAACCCCATCAGCCCGGCCATCCTGATTTTGCAGCAGTTGCAGGTGAATAAAGGCAACACGTCGGCCAACGGGGGCTCGGCTGATACCTCGGCCTATGACACTACCGGCGCTTCGGCCACGAACTGGATCCCGATCAATTTTTATGACGCGCGCGAAGGAGAACCACGAGACAACGGCAGCAGCGCGAGAACCGATAACTACGCCACCAGCAGCCAGCCTACGACGTATACGCCTTGCAGCCCCAGCGGTGTGATGAATGCCGTGGAGTTGGATGTGGGCAATCTGTGGCTCTGGCTGCAACATGGCGCCGGCGGTCCGTACTCGGCGGGTAGTGGAAACGCGGTTAACAACACGGACCAGAGCGGGTACATCATCTACTTCTCCGACCACCGGGGCATGCGTGCGGATCCGCACGCTCCCTACACCTCGTACTACAACGGGATGTCGGGTGGATCGGGGCTGGAGGACACGATCAATTCCGGCTCTACCGCTGGAGTTCCCGATAGTGCGCTCGAGACCCCGACTTATTACAGCTTTTCTCCGGAAGATATAAACGACGACGGATATCTCGACAACCAGGGAGAGATGTACCTGGGTGCCGGTTTTGGGCTGACGACTACATACATGGGCAATCCGTATTTCCCGAGTTCGGCCAACCCAGTTACCTCGCCCTACAACACGCAGCAGGTCGACTGCAATACCAGCGCC
Source organism: Candidatus Sulfotelmatobacter sp. (assembly GCA_030038125.1). Taxonomy (GTDB): domain Bacteria; phylum Acidobacteriota; class Terriglobia; order Terriglobales; family Acidobacteriaceae; genus Sulfotelmatobacter. The sequence goes on along the minus strand of JASHPL010000164.1, from coordinate 13,651 downwards.
TACTCTGCGGGCACGGCCACAACCACCGTCTACGTCGGGACGGGTTCGCCGCAGAACAACATGGTCACCGGCCCGCGGCACGTGCTGCGACTGGTGGATGGCGGCATGAACGGCACCACAACCTATCTTCCTAACGCCGGTTCGACTTCGTCGTATGGCGACGGATTCACGGTCGCATCGGAGGAGCCGGTCTATGTTCTGGGTGACTACAACACCGGACTCAACGACCCGTTCTGGCCGAGCGAAGGTAATCCGAGCGGGGCGCTGCACTCGGCGGCTGCGGTCATCGCGGATGCCGTAACGCTGCTGTCGAATCCGCCTTCGGGATTGAACTCACCAACCACTTACACAGGTTGGGAGGACGCGGTCAGCTTTCTTGCGCCCGGCGACGTCACCGTGCGCAACGGCAATACCAGTTACTACCGGGTGGCGATTGCCGCAGGAAAGAGTATTCCCTTCCCGAAGCCGGGCTTTACGGCAGGGCCAGACTTTGGCACGGATGGCGGCATGCACAACTTCCTGCGCTATCTTGAGACCCGAGGCTACAACGGCGCAGTGGTGAACTATGCCGGTTCTATGATCAGCATGTATTACTCGCAGTACGCCACCGGCACCTTTAAGTGCTGTGACGAGGTGTACGGCGCTCCACAGCGTAACTACTTCTTCGACACGCAATTCCAGAACCCCAATAACCTGCCGCCAGGCACGCCGATGTTCCAGGACGTGGTGAGCCTGAGCTCTCACCAGAGCTACTCGCCACAGTAGAAGTTGGCGGCGACCTAACCTTGCCCCGGCGGCGTACATCGCTGCCGGGGCTTTTCATTGGCATATTTTCTTCTGCAGCGTTTAAACAGCCGCGCAGGCCGCCAAGTTTCGAATCATCGGTGCTAGGATTCTGCAATCCGTTTGCCCTAGCACACGGTCGATCGCCTACAAGGAGCTGGAATGCGAAAAGCGCTGCTTCCCGGCTGTTTGCTATTGCTCTGGTTTGGACTTGCTCTCTCGGCTTTCGCTCTCGAGCGCCAGTCCGGCGCCGACTACCACGCCCGCCGCGAAGCTCTGGCCGAAAAGGCGGGAGGCTTGATCGTCTACTTCGCCCCGCTTGAGCCCATGGATTCGGTCTACGAGTTTCGCCAGGAGAATAATTTCTACTATCTTTCCGGCGTGACCATCGCGGGAGCCGCGCTGCTTGTCTCTCCAGCCAGGGCAGTGCAAGGCGATGTTCCGGCGCATGCTTACACGGAAATTCTTTTTCTTCCCCCGCGCAATCTCAGGCTGGAAAAGTACACCGGACCGCAACTCGGAGCAGACACGCCCGAGGTCACCAGAATTACCGGGTTCGATCGCGTGGAAGAGATGAGCAAACTGCCCGAGGAAGTTGCAAAGGAGCTGGCCGGCGGCAAGCCCATCGTTTACACCGACGTTTCCAGCGACGGAGAGCCGACGACCAGCACCAAGGCATTGGAATTCCTGAGGCGCACCAACGCATTCCTTTTCTTTCAGGATGTGAAGCCAATGCTCAGTTCGCTGCGCACCGCGAAAGATGCGGGCGAGATTGCGCTGCTTCGCAAAGCGGTGGATGCGTCCGTCGCGGCCCATTTCGCCGCGATGAAGGCGGTGAAGCCGGATGTCACCGAATATGAAATCTCCGGCCTAATGCAGTACGAGTGGTTGCGGCGTGGATGCGAGCGCCCCGCATATGCGCCGATTGTTGGCTCTGGACACAACTCGACTGTCCTGCATTATTCCGAGAACACGAACACCATGAAGGCCGGCGATGTGGTGGTGATCGACGCCGCGGGCGAGTACTCGATGTACGCGGCCGACATCACGCGCACGCTGCCCGTCAGCGGCCACTTCACTGCGCGGCAGCGCGAGATCTATGACATCGTGCTGGGCGCGCAGGAGGCGGCCATGGCGGCTTTTCAATCAGGCGAGTCGATGCTGACTGGCTCCTCCGATACGTCACTCGACAAGGTCGCCCGCGATTACATCAAGACGCACGGCAAGGATCTGCATGGACAGCCTCTCGACCAGTATTTCATTCACGGCCTCGGCCACTATATCGGACTGAACGTCCACGACCCCGGAGATTACAAGGTCCCGCTCGGCCCGGGAATGACGTTCACGATCGAACCGGGCATTTATATTCCGGAGGAGAATATTGGTGTGCGCATCGAAGACGATTACCTCGTCGATGGGGATGGAAAGCTGATTAAGCTCAGCGCTGCCTTGCCCTCGAAAGCGGCAGATGTGGAAAAGGCGATGGCCGGGCGACCGTGATCAGGATTCAGATCAGGACAGGCGCGGACCCATCAAGCAATGCCGGCCCCTAAGAAATGTATTCCCGAATGTATTCATCGGGAGTGTGCGCGAGGTGCCGAATATCGCCGTCAAAAATCACCTTCCCGTCGCGCAGAATGAGAAAGCTCATGGGAGCATCGCAATACTGCCCGCGCGGCAGTGCTTTGAGCTCGTTGTGTTGTGGATCGAATTCGTGCGTCGCCAGGGTGAAAGCGTCCTGCAGTCGGTGAGTCACGAGCAGCGAACTGCTCCGATAAACATCGCGCTGCTTCATGATCAGTTCGACGATGGTATTGGAAGTGACGGGATCAAGCCCGCCGGTAGGTGAATCGTAGAGCAACAGGTCCGGCTGAGTGATAATGGCGCGCGCAATGGCCACACGTCGCCGCATGCCGCCTGACAGCTCCGAGGGAAACATATTGAGCGTGTGCTCGAGTTCGACGAAGCGCAAAGCCTGGCGCACACTCTGATCGGTGGGTTCGTCATAAACGCCGTGTTCTTCGATGAGCCGGAAAGCCACGTTCTCGGCGACGGTCAGAGAATCGAATAACGCTCCCTCCTGAAAGACCATGCCCAGGTGCCCGCGCAAAGGGAACAAATCCTCTTCGGTCATTCCGGTTACTTCATTTCCCAGCACCGTGATGCGTCCGGAATCGGGCCGCAGCAAGCCCAGCGCGAGCTTGAGAATCGTACTCTTGCCCGATCCTGCGACTCCGAACAAAGCTTTCGTTTCTCCCGAGGGAAGGCGAAACGAGACGCCGCGCAAGACCTGGTTGTCGCCAAAGGCAAGATGGACATCCTCGAACACCACGGCGGCATTGTCTTGCGGGCGTACGCTGCTGGGGACACACTCTTCGAGCGGTGGATCAGGTGATGACATGGTTACCTATAAGAAAGCACGGCCATCAGTAGTTTTGTGACCAGCAGGTCGGTAAGAAGAATCAGAACCGATGCGGCTACCACGGCTTGCGTGGTGGCACGGCCTACGCCCTGGGTTCCACCGCGCGCGGTCATCCCGTAAAACGAGCCGATGGTGGCGATGATGAAGCCGAACATAACCGGCTTGATCAAGCCCATGAAAACGTCTTGAAACACCAGCGATTGCCACGCGTTGTACCAGTATTGGCGCGCATCGAGGCTGAGTATCGTCTTGGAGATGAATAACCCGCCAATCAGCCCCACCAGATCAGAGATGATGGTGAGGAAAAACAACATGAACACAGTCGCGGTAACGCGCGGCGTCACCAGCTTCTTCATGGGATCGGTGCCGAGCGCGCGCATGGCGTCGATCTGCTCGGTCACCACCATCGAGCCCAGTTCGCTGGCCATCCCCGACGCGTTGCGGCCCGCGACCATGAGTCCGGTAAGCACGGGTCCCAGCTCGCGGACCATCGAGGTCGAGACCAGCTGCCCGATCAGGGTGATCGAGCCGAAGCGTTCCAGCGTGTTCGAAGTTTGCAGCGCCAAAACGCCGCCAGTGAAGAACCCGGTAAGCACCACAATCGGCAGCGAGCCCACCCCGATCAGATCGGCTTGCTGAATCATGTCGGCAAGATAGAAGGGCTTGCGGAAGAGGTTGGCAACCGATTGTACCGATAACAGCGCGTATTCCTGAACCGTCTGAACTTTTTGCTTGGCAAACTCCGTGGGCGAGATCAGTTCCATGCGTTTCGGTCAGCCGAGCCTGACTGGATCGCGGGATCGCATCGGCCTGACCGAACTATAGCAGAGGAAAGCAGGGCGCAACTACCGGTCGGTATCTGGCGAATCAGCCCGCGACCGGTGTCTGATGTGCGCCGTCTATTTCTCTTCAAAAGCGCGGATAGGATTGTGGCGTCAGAGCGCCACTTCAGAGTGCATTACGAGGCGCGACGAAGAAATTGATAGCTAAACGGCCGCGCGCTCATCGCCTTCGCCAGCTCAGTTCCGATGTGATGCAAGGGAATGGGGTGGTCGATATTGTTGAAAGCGCTTCCTTCCAGGCCAAAATACAGAATCAGCCGGTTTCCTCGCAGAGAAAGTTCGCCTTTGTGAATGCCACGCGTGTCGGCCAGAGTGACCGATCCTGCGGGAGCCGTAAGGTGCATAATCCTGTCGGGACACAACTCGGTGACCTCTTTGTCGCTGAGATTCATTCGGCTGACCAAGCGTCGGGTTAAACGTCCCGTAGTCTTGTTGGGATGATGCGAGCCCTTGACGTAGACAAAATGCGGAGACTCAAACGTTGTCTCGGTGAGATTGATCCCGACCTTTAGCCATCGCAAACATCCTGAATCGGTGTGATAGGGACGGGGGCGAAGGCCGTGTGGAACGCACTCCGTATCCCACCACATGTCCGGTTTCGTGATCACCGGAAAGACACCGAGATAACGCGTCGCCACCTGCAACAGATACGGGTCGCACAAGAGAGCTTGCACGTAAGGATTTTCCAGCAATAGGGATCGGGGGGCCAAATACACGGAGTGAATCGGACGGGTCAGGTCGATTTCATCGCTTTCCCCCGTGCTCGCAACCGGTAGCTCCGACTGTGTCCCCGGAAGCTGATCTGCCGGGAGTGCGTTGTATGTAGTCGTCCGGAACCGGCACGACGAACCCAATTCATACAAGTTTTCCAGAGCGTCCTTCTTGAGCCGCGCCGGGAGTACGGCAACGCCATCTTCTTTCAGGCTGCGAACAACTTGCTCAATACCCGTTTCCGAAACGCCCTCCTGGCTCAGCACTGACGTTCCATCCCAGCCGAGCTTGAAATCTCTCTCTTTCCGTCGTGATTCAAGAATCCGAAACAGAAAGTCATTTGATCTGCCGTCGGTGTAGGCATAGAGCTTTTGAACAAGGTCATTGCTCCCGGGCGCGGGCTCACCGCGACGCCAGTACCGCCAAATGCCCCGGCCAAAAGCACCCATCTGTTTTGAAGCTTCCCTGAGACCAGTCAAGCACACACCTCTCTCGGTTCTTCCGTTGTGGAAAGATCAAATCAGTCCGCGACGAAAGTTCCCTGCGATTTTCTGGAGGACTGGAGTCTAGTATCGAATGCACTGATCGTCAACTGCGCTGTGCGAGGGGCACCGGCTGAGTCTGGCGTGGTCATGCCGAGCTTGCCCCTTGGCGAGCCAGAGATTCAGGCGCGACCTGAGAATATGGCGCGCCCATATTGGCAACGACTGTTTCAGCCCCTTCCCTTTTTCTTGATCTCAATATTCAGGCGGCGGATTTTCTGATTCAGGGTCGAGAGCGGAACATGGAAGCGCTCGGCCGCTTCCGTCTGATTCCAGTTGCAGCGTTCCAGCATGTCGGTGATGATGCGCCGCTGCACGTCATCGACAATTTCAAACAGGGACGCGTCCGAAGGCGGATCGTGCAGGCTGAGCGAAGAGTTCCGCCCCAGCATGGAGTCCGGCAGCAAGTTCGAAGTAATGTCCGGACCGGACGACAGTACGACCGCACGTTCAATCACGTTTTCGAGTTCGCGAACGTTGCCCGGCCACGAATAAGCCATCAGCGGACGCAATGCCTCGGGGGTCATGCGCGGGGCCATGCGCCCGTTTTCTTCGGCATATTTTTTCAGGAAGAATTCCACCAGCAGGGGAATGTCTTCTTTGCGCTGGCGCAGCGGCGGCAGATCGATGGTGATGACGTTGAGACGATAGAACAAGTCTTCGCGAAAGCGGCCTTCGCGCACCATCTGCCGCAAGTCAATATTTGTGGCGGCGATGATGCGCACATCCACCTGGATCTCCTGAATCCCGCCCAGATGCATGAAACGCCGGTCCTGCAGCACGCGCAAAATTTTGGCTTGCGTTTCCAGCCCCATCGTCGCAATTTCATCGAGGAAGAGTGTGCCTTTGTCAGCGACTTCAAACAGCCCTTTCTTCGAAGCAATCGCGCTGGTGAACGCTCCTTTGACGTGGCCGAACAGCGTGGATTCGAGCAGATCGGCCGGCATCGAACCGGTATTCACCGGAACGAAGGGCTTGTCGCGCCGGGGAGAGTTGAGGTGAATCGACTTGGCGATGACTTCTTTTCCCGTTCCGCTTTCGCCTTGCAGCAACACCGTGGAGCGGCTGTTGGCGACCTGGGCCACGAGATCGAAAATCTTCAGCATGGCCTCGCTCTTGCCCACAATGTTCTCGAAGTTGTAGCGCTGTTTGAGGGCGCGCTTGAGCTGAACGTTTTCTTCCTCGGCGCGGCGCCAGCCCACGGCGGCGCGCACGTCAGCCAATAACTTCTCGTTGTCCCAGGGCTTCTGAATAAAGTTGGCCGCGCCCGATTGCATGGCCCGAACCGCGTTCTCCACGGTTCCGTAGGCGGTAATCATGATCACCGGCAACTGCGAATCGTGGCCGCGGATCTCGGAAAGAATTTCCATGCCGTCACGGCCGGGGAGCGCAAGATCCAGCAGCACCAGATCGAAGGGACGATTTTCAATCTGCGCCAAGCCATCTTCTCCCGTGGGAGCGGTTTCGACTTCGAAGCCCTCCATCTCAAGAAGGGTCTCCAGAGATTCACGAATCTCGGCTTCATCGTCGATGATGAGCACCGAACCGGTGGGCGCTGGATGATCGCCCATCGTGCCCTGTGTAATGACTGCTGCTTCAGACATGAACTGCCTTCCTGCTCAAAGGAAAATCGAGGGCAAAGGTCGTGCCCGAGCCGGGAGCGCTCTCCACACGAATCTTGCCCGCATGTTCCTGGATAATGCCGTATGTGACCGAGAGACCCAGGCCGGTTCCGCGCGCCTGGCCTTCTTTGGGTGCGGTCTTGGTTGTGAAAAAGGGATCGTAAATGCGATGAATATGCTCGGGCGCAATGCCCGATCCTGTGTCGGAAACGCGAATGCTGACCATCTCCCCGTTGCTGGTCGCCACCCGCAGATTGCCGCCGTTCGGCATCGCGTCTTTGGCGTTGAGAAACAGATTCAGGAAGACCTGCTGCAATCTTCCCGCATTGCCTTGTATCGGCGAGAGGCTCGGCGTCAAATCGGAGCTGACCAGAATTTTCGCTATCTTGAACTGATGCTCGAGCAGTGTGAGTGTGTCACTGATGATCTTGTTCACGTTGACGTCGGTAAACTCGGTTCCGCTGGTGCGCGAGAAATTCAGCAGATTGTTGACGATCTCCGAAGCGCGGAAGGTTTGGCGCGTGATTTTTTCCAGCAGTCCCGACTTCTGCGGATCGCCCTGCAGTTGCTTGGCGAGCATCTGCGTATACGAAGAAATCACCGCCAAAGGCGTATTGACTTCGTGCGCCACTCCCGCGGCCAGCAATCCGATCGACGAAAGCTTGTCGGCCTGCGAAAGCTGCGATTCCAGGTCCACGCGCTCCGTAATGTCGTCCATGATGATCAGACGACCCACCACCTGGAACTTGCGCGTGACCAGCGGAGCGATGGCGACATTGACCGTGCGCAATTCGCCGGCTGGAGTTTTCAGACGGAACTTGTACAGATTGTTGATTCCAGAATTTTGTCGCACGCGGTAGAACTCTTCCACGAACTCCACCGGGAAGATGTCGCGCAATTGCTGGGTCAGCGTCTGCCAGCGGGGCATGGCATACATCACTTCCATTTGCGAATTCCAGCTCTCGACGCGGTCTTCCATGTCGAGCGCCATCACGCCGACGTTGATCGATTCGACAATGTTTTCGTTGAAATCTTTCAGCCGCTCGTATTCCGCCATCTTCTGCTGCAGCGAGGCGTACAGCCGGCCGTTCTGAATCGCAATGCCGAGATATCCGCCGATGGTTTCGAGCAATTCAACATCTTCGCTGGAAAGGAAATCGCCCTTGATCGTTTTTCCCAGGCCAAGCACGGCGATGGTTTTCTGTTGCGCGCGGCAGGGGATGTAATAGTTCAAATCCAGACGAGCGATCGCTTCCTGCGATTGGTCGGTTTCCCGCAGAGCCTGGTGTGTGTTTTCGAAGAACAAGTGCCCGGCGGCGTCAGGCCGCGGCACCGCCAGGAAACTCAGATCGAGCCGATTGGACATGATCATCCCGCAGGATTTTGCCAGCGCGAACTGTTCGCGTTCTTCGCCAGCGTTGAGAAAAATCGCGACACGATCGACGGCCAGCGTGCGCGACAGCCGATCGATCACCGACGACAGCAGTGCATTCAGGTCGGTCTCGGAACTGAGGTCACGGGCGAATTCAATCAGCGTGCGGCGATAGTCATAACGGGTGCGATAGAAAAACTGATCCACGCGATCCTGAATCCACTTGCGCACCGGATCGAACAGCAGAGCTGTAACCACCATGGCCAGGATCAGTCCCACCGCACCGCTGGTCGGCCGTTGCATTTGCACCAGCCACGCCACGCCTGCAACCAGGGCGAAGTACAATCCGGCAACCGTAGCGGCTGCGAGCGTATAAACCACGCCGCGCTTGAAGATCAGATCAACATCCATCAGGCGATAGCGGAAGATGGCGTAGCCGAAGGTCAGCGGCAATAATCCCAGGGACAGCACCGAAACCTTCATCGCCGTCCCGGGCAGCCAACCCATCAGGAAGGGAACCACGTAAAAGAGGGTGTAAGGAACGATGGCGAGAACGGTTCCGCGCGTCACCCATTTCAGTTGCTGGCGGAGAATGGTTGTGCTGGCAGCCCTGTAACTGTCGCAGAGAACTACGGCAGCCACGATGAAGAGCAGCGCTCCGTAAGCCATCTCTTGCCGGTCCATGTTCCAGCGCAGATTTCCGCTGGCCTGTGCCAACCGAAGAGCTAGAACATGGCGGCCCAGCAGGATCGCTCCCGGAACATAGGCCAGGCTCAACAGCCACGGCCGATGGCGCACGAATAGCCGCTTCTCCGGAAACGTGAGGACGAAATGCAGAAACAGCGCCGGTTGCAGAATCCAGGCGACGATATTGCTCCAGTAAATCGTCCAATCAAAATCGTTGAGCTTGCCCGTGTACTTAAAGGAATAGGCGACAAAAGAAACCAGGCAGAAGATGTAGAAATGCGTGGAACCGGGCGCGGTCCAGCGCCGCAACAGCACATAGATTCCGATTCCCAGATAAATCAGTGCGATCAGCCGCAGCCAGTTGTTCAGCGAACGATCGGCGGGACGGAGAATCACCTGTGAGTCGACTGGAACCGATTCGCGAATCAGCGAATAGGTCGCCTTCGACCAGATTCCGCTGTGGTAAAGCTGACGCTCCAGTCCCGGTGTGTTGGTGACCTCCTGGCCATCCACGGAAACCAGCTGATCGTTAGGTTTGATCCCGGCTCGCGCCCCCGGTCCCGCGGGATCAACCCGGTCAGCAACGAGGTGCCCTCCCTGCTCGACCCACCACACGCCATCGTCCGGAACGGCCGACTCGCGCTCTTTCTGGAAATTGAATGCGGCGAAGATAACTGCGGCTACGGTCAGCAGGAACAGCAGAACCGCTACGAAGCGAGCTTGGCTTTCCCGATTCATGGGCTTCGGCACTGGCCCCGAACCCCTAGAGGGCCGGTCTGGCTTATCTACGACACCCCTCCGCTGTTCAATGAGCAACTTCGCTGCCATCCAACTCCCCAATATTGGAACGCTAAGTGATTTACCTAAATAGACTTCCAAGATTATAGACGCAAATCCGAACGGTCAATATGTGTTTTGGGATGTTTCTCTCGGATTCCGTATCCTCTTCTGCTTCTTCCCCTTGCGATACGTGGGAGGTCTACCTTCTCGATCCATCGATCGAAATGTTCGCCTCTTGGAATACCAGATCCAAAAGCCGGGTACAGGATGCTGGCTTGGAAGTCTGGAGAGTAAAGCGCGGTGGGGCGAAAGAGGTCCGTCACAATTCTACGGGGACTCTGAATCTTCATCCCAATCGAACGAGAGCGCACGGGCCGTGGTCTCGATGGGCTCCAGTTCGGGAATCTCTTCCGGAACCGAAGCTCCCAATTCGGCGAACTTGCGCGCCGAAACCAGGACGCGATTCTCCAAGGATCCAATCGCCTTGTTGTAGGACTCGACGGCGCGATCAAGTCCGCTGCCGACGGCGGCAATATGTCCGGCCAGGCTCCGCAGCCGCTCGTGCAGCTCTTTGCCGAGGGCGCTAATCTCATGGGCATTGCGCGCCAGCTTTTCCTGATTCCACCCGTAGGCCACGGCTTTCAGCAAAGCGATCAGAGTTGTGGGCGAGGCGGGAATCACCCGCTGCAGAACGCCATGCTCGATCAGTCCGGGATCCTGCTCCAATGCGGCGCTGAAAAATGTTTCTCCGGGAAGAAACATGACTACGAATTCCGGAGTGGCTTCGAACTGCTCCCAATAATTTCTGCTGCTGAGCGTCTTCATGTGATCGCGAACCTGGCGCGCGTGATTGGCGAGAGCTGCCCGGCGCGCCTCTTCGTCGCTGGTTTCAAAGGCGTCGAGAAAAGCCTGCAGCGGAGTCTTCGCGTCCACCACCACACTCTTCCCGCCGGGAAGCTTGACGACAAGATCGGGGCGAAGCCGGCCGCTTTCCCCGCAAATCGTTTCCTGTTCGGCAAAATCGCAGTAGGGAAGCATGCCGGCGATTTCCACCACGCGCCGCAACTGGATTTCGCCCCATCGTCCGCGCACGTTGGGTGTACGCAGCGCGCGCACCAGATTGCTGGTCTGCGAGTGCAATTCCTTGTTGGTGCTGGCGAGCGATTGCACCTGCTCGCGCAATCCGCTGTAGGCGTTGATGCGTTCTTTTTCGATGTGCTGAATCTGTTCGTCCACTTTGCTGAGTGATTCGCGGACAGGAGCAACCAAATCGGCCACCGCTTTTTGCCGAGCTTCAAGATCGCCCTTGGCCTCGCTCTGAAACCGCTTTAGCGTTTCCTGCGCAACCTGAAGAAACGACAGGTTGTTGCTCTTAAGGGCGTCGGCGGCCAAGGCTTTGAAAGCATTCTGCAGATCTTCCCCCGCCCGGGTCAGCAATTCGAGCTTTTCAGCGCTGGTCTTTCGTTCCGCTTCGAGGGCAGAGTCGAGGCGCGCGCGGCTGGCAACAAGTTGTTTTTGATCATCCAGCAGCCGCGCCACATCAGTTTTTGCTGCCAGCAACTCCTTTTGCATGAAAGCAGCACGCGCTTCGAGAGAAGCGCTGCGTGAACGCAAAGCCAGCGCGGCGAACAGGCCTCCAAACAACAGCCCAATGATCCCAGCAATCGCCAGTTCCATAGATTCTAAGAACGAGCCAGCCCGCCCTTCTCCCGAAACTCCGGACTAAGGCCGCATTGTCATTTCGAAGCAAAATGCCAGTCTGACCAGCATTTTTCGCGAAGTCGAGAGGCCTGCCGTTGACTTCGTCAGACCCTCTCTAGCCTAGCACCTAACGCAAACGACGCCCTCCGTCGCGGTGGAAAACCGGCGCACTGCAGAATTATCTCTGTAATTTGCAAAGAACTGTAAAACTGCTGGCTTTTTTCTGTGGGTCGAGACAGGCTAGACTGCTGAAGAAGAGGCTTAAGATAGGGAGCAGTCTTCAAGCGCGTTCCAGGTTGGGCTGACATTTCGCTTTCAGCCACCAGGGCGTTGGCCGGGGAGTCGTCGTCATGTTGTCATCCGAAACCATTGGCGCTGCCGTCAGGGCGTCGTTGCTGGCGGCGCTTTTATTGCATTCCTTTGCCGCCTTGGGGCAGCGGCATGGTGAACGCGCGGCGCCGAACATTTTGACGCGACCAGACGGTGTCGACACGTCTGACCCTCTTCGCGATTTTCACCAGGCTCTGGCGGTGCAGGCGACCACCCAGCAGATCGCTGAATTCCAAGCCGCGTTGAAACTGACGGATGCGGCCAAGACCAAGCTGCAGGATTTACAGGAACGGCATGAGAAGCAAGCCGCATCCACAAATCCCGATTTTCGCGAACCGTTGGAAGACGCGCGAAACGCGAACCGGAAGTTCATTGACGGATTTTCCAGCACCCAGAAGACCGGCCTGAAGGAAGCTACTCGAAGGATCGACAAAGCCGACGCAAGCCTTGCCGACGAAGAAAAGAAATTCGATGAACTGCTGCGTGCCCCTGGAGGCGAACTTCCTTCCTCGGCCGACGCTCTCGACAAAGCGCTCACGGAATTTTCCAATCAGCAACTCGCGCTGGGGCGGGAAATGGGCATCGTCCTGGCCAACGCTCAGGATGTGACCTTCAATCTTCCCGCGCTAAAGACCACAGTGAACGTCGCCAGGCAACCGGTTCAGGTCACCGTGTCGGGCGTACTCTCGCAAACGTCCGTGGCGGGCAGCGAGCGCACCTTCCGGCTGGAGCTTATGGGCAATATGTCCGACCTGCAACAGACCATCACCGACATTCTGCGGGCCGAACTGGATAGCGACAACTCCTGCGGAGAGCGCGTTGCAGTGCGGCAGGCAATGGTCGTGCCTTCCGCTCCGGCGAGCGTGCTGAATCTGCAACTTCATTACGAACGCTGGTCCTGCGTGCGCCTCTATGGTCAAACCACGTCAAACGAACTGGCGGAAAGCGACGGAAATGTAGAGATCAAGTTGGTCCCGGCCATCGAGAATTCCCATCTTCTGAAGCTCTCGGCCGAATTTGGGCGGATCGATGCCAGTGGCGCGATGGCTGACGCCATTCGATTAGGCGACCTGGGCAACGATCTGCGCGATAAGGTCACGCAAGCAGTTCTCACCGCAATGCGAACGACCGGAGATTTCAAGACCACCCTGCCGCCGGTATTGCAAGGTGCTGCCACCTTGCAGAACGCAAGCTTCGAGGATGTTGGCTCAGGAGTGTTGGCCATCCTACTTGAGGGCCAGGTGCAAATTTCCGATGAGCAAGCCAAAGCTCTCGCCAGCCAATTGAATCAAACACTCTCCGCCCGGGAAAGTGTCCCGCAATAGCAAACCCGGGTTCGGTCCAGAGAAAGTCTGTTTGAGCTCAAGCAGCGTCAATTCAAGCGAATACACGTACAGGCGAGAATTTTCGGCTTAGGTGAAGCTTTTATTGGCTTAGGGAAAATCTGCCTCAGATCACTGCGCCGAGGTGCTCAAGCTTTTTCCGGCCTGCAGGAACGCGTCTACATTGGACTTGTCGATCAAATCTGACCCCGTGTCCACGAAACTCGGAATTGGGGCGTAGCTGTCTTTGGACCAATCTCTATCGAGCGTCGGCGGCTTGTGATGATAAAGATTGTCGAGCATTTGCAAGCCGACGAATGCCATGGTGTAAGGTTTCTGCGCGATGGTTGCAGCGATGCCGCCCTTCCTGATCCAGTCGAGAGTGTCCTGATCGGTGTCCATGGCCATGACGACCTTACCGGTCACATGATAACTGTTGAGTACGCTGGCCGCTTCTTTGCCTGATTGCGCCTCCAGACAGACGAACCCGTCGACCTTATCGCGTTCTTTGCCTACAATCTCGGTCGTGGTGTCGAA
>JASHPL010000163.1 GCA_030038125.1 Candidatus Sulfotelmatobacter sp. | reverse complement strand
TTCAGCTTCACAAAGGTGCGATCTTTACGCCGGCTACGGTCGTGAATGGCGCGAGCGACCAACTCCTTTCCGGTTCCGGTCTCGCCCAGCAGCAGGACGGTAGAATCGCTGGGAGCGACCGTCTCCACCAGTTCCAGAACGTGTTTCAACCCCGGGCTGTGACCAACAATGTTTTCAAAGCTCATCTCGCTGCGGATTTCTTCTTCGAGATAGAGCTTCTCTTGGGAGAGCTTGTCTTTGAGCTGCGAAATCTCCTGATATGCCATCGCGTTTTCAATGGCGATGGCAATCTGGCCTGATGCCCGGCTGAGAAAATCAACATCTTCTGGTGTGAACGCGTTCTCGGTCCTGCGTAAAATCGAGAGGATTCCCACGAGCCGGTTGCGATTTACGAGTGGAATAAGACAAAAAGTCTTCATACCCTCGGACGCCACCATGCCACGCACCTCAGAAGATTCGATTTCGTCAAGTTCCGGCGTGTAACCCACGACGGGTTTCAAGGTTTCCGCTACCTTCCTGCCGGCAGCGGCTGGCGTAAACAACAACTCTTCCTTGATGACGCCATTGCCGTGCGGAAAATCCACGGCAAATAGCCTTCCCTTTCCGGACGCGGCCTCTGGCAGCCCCACGGTTACAGCATCGGCTTGGATTACTTCGCGTATATTGGCTGCAATTTCGCGCAGCAGTTGCCGAAGCTCAAGATTTGAGGTGATTCGATTCGTGAGGTCAAGAAGCAGCCGCAGCTGATCATTCTGCTGCCGCGAGCGTCTGAGATTCAAAGCATCATCAAGTGCGAAGGCGACGACGCGCCCAGTCAACCCAAGGAAGCTTATTTCTTCGTGAGTGAACGGATCCATTGTGTCACGGCTGATTCCGAAAACGCCTAATCGGCGATGCGGCGTCGCCAATGGAATGCGGACTGTTGAACCGAGGCCTATTTTTTTAGCCCACTCTTTGAATCGCGGATAACGCTCTTCCGTGTCCCAATCGTCCGTATGTTGTGGCTCCCCGCTGCGCACCGCGTCCCACATTGGCCACGCCTCCATCGGCAGGTCCGGACGAGGGATTGGGCCTTTGCCCCATACAACGTACTCGATCTCGGGGGAGTTTTCCTTCAGCACCATAAAGTAAAAGTGGTCGAACTGGAGGAACTTGCCGATTTCATCCGCGAGAGTTGTAGCCAGCTCGTGGGGTTCGCGGCACGCGGAGATCGCCTCGCTGATGCGAACCGCCGCCTCGTAACGGCGGCTGTCACTTTCATGCTCGATGATCGAGTCCATACTCACGTCCTTGTTGCCGACCGCAGTGACAGAAACGCTCGGATGGCACGTTGCGCCCGAGGTACAGCTAGAATCGAGAACGGTCATGGCTGTTGCCATAAGTGCTCCTGGCATGCACGTGATCAGGATGAAAAGCGAGCTAAAAGTTCCAATGCTCCAGCCTGATCTAACCTGCAGCCAAAACCTTCGCACCATTGCGCGGCGAATACATCACGAGATGCAGTGTTTTTTGGCTACCCCCACAGGACTGTTGGCTGATACCACGTTTGGGGGATCGGAAGGGCGGGAGATTTAAGTTCGATTCCCGCCAGACAGGCAGCGAGGAATTCTTGAGCGGCGGTGAGAACGGAATTGGTTGATCATCTCTTGTCATCACCTGCGGAAAAAACGCAGATCGGGCATTGTGCGGGCATTTTTTCACTTCTCGATCGTGGTAACGTGCCTGACGGCAGACGGTGTGCTCTGAATGCGCGTGACTCGCCAAGGTATACAATCAGCGTATAAGCTGCGGTTCACGGAAATATTCGGCTATACACCTTCATACTGATTATCGAGTCTGAGCTGATGTTTATCTTCCGTGCAATGAAGATCGATGAAACGTCAGTTCCAAATCGCCACATTCTGCGATGCGCTGTCCGTTTTCGCCATATGTTTCGCGCTCAGCGCTTGCCGCTCGCATCCGGTTGCATCCACTCCGACCATCGTTTTGAGCCAGGTGCCGGCCGAAACCTCTGGCGCGCCTGAGCGGACAGGAGCCATCGCCGGCCGTGTAACCGGAGCTCGATCAGGGCAACAAATCGTGCTGTACGCGAGAAATGAGGGACGGTGGGCGGTACAGCCTCGTCCGGAACAGCCATTTACGAAGATTGACGACGATGGCCGTTGGGCAAGTTCGACCCAGCTTGGATCCGATTACGCGGCTCTGTTGGTAGACCCTGGGTACAGCCCGCCCGAGCAAACCGAATCTCTGCCTGCCGTCGGATCTGGTGTGGTGGCTTCGACAATCGTGGATAACCGAGGAACGGCGGCGGTACTTCCTCCATCGAAAACGATCAATTTCAGTGGATACGAGTGGGCCGTGAGCAGCGGCCCTATTTTTCGCGCCGGCTCAAGAAACTTCTTTGATCCGGCGAATGTTTGGACGGACGCAAACGGTGGGCTGCATCTTCGCATCTCAGGTAGCCCGGTTAAATGGATGTCGGCGGAAGTGAAGCTCACGCGCAGCCTCGGGTACGGAACATACCGTTTCGAGGTGGGCGACATCTCCCCCCTCGAACCATCAGCCGTTCTAACACTTGTCAGCTGGGATGGTGTGGGCACGGAGCAGAATCGGCGTGAGTTGGACATTGAGCTCAGCCGTTGGGGACACACGATCAATGACAATGCACACTACGTCGTCCAGCCTTACTACGTCCCCGCCAACATTGTGCGATTCCGAGTTCCAGCCGGAGTCTTTACGCATTCTTTCGACTGGCAGCCTGGGCAGGTAACGTTTTCAAGCGCAACCGGATCAGGGGGTCCTGGAACTCCCTTGCTCAAGCAGCATGTGTTCACTTCGGGAGTTCCTGTCGCGGGACACGAGTCGGTGCGCATATCGCTGTACGTATTTAACCAGGGCCAGGTGCCGTTGCAAAACGGAAATGAAGCCGTGATCGAAAAGTTCGAATACCTTCCATGATCTCTTGGCTAGAACGATGTCGATGGGCACTGTGTGGGATCGTGTTGATGTGTCTCATCAACCAGGCACATGGGCTCGACCCTAATCGTGCCCTATTCCAGTACGCCCAAGAGAATTGGAACACAGAGGCCAAATTTCCGGGGGGTGCAGTCAATGCTATTGCGCAGACGCCCGACGGGTATCTCTGGATTGGTACAGAAAAGGGCCTGTTTGGTTTTGACGGCTTCAACTTCGTGCGGGTCTCAATTCCTTCGCCGGCCGGAACCTCGGATGCTCCTATCCTGGGTTTGCTGACCGATGCGAGTGGAGCGCTTTGGGTCCGCGTGCAAGGCTCGGATGTGCTGCGGCAAGTCAACGGTAAATTTGAAACCGTTGCGTATGGTGAAGGACCACTGAGTTCCCAAGTCACCGCTGTTTCGAAAGACAGGAATGGTGAGGTATTGGTGTCAGATGTTATCAAGGGCACGTTCCGGTTCGAGGCACAGGGTCCTCAAATGCTTGCGACTGCCCATGTGTTGCCCGGCTCATCGCCTGTGATCTCAATCGCGGAGACGCCGGACGGCAAGATCTGGTTGGGCACGCTTGGCGCCGGTCTGTTTCTTCTCGCTGACAACCATCCGGCCGCAGTGAACGCGTCGTTCCCTGAGCGAAAGATCAATTGCCTTCTTCCCATTGGCCAAGACGAATTGTTGGTCGGCACTGACAATGGTTTGTATCACTGGAACGGCAGAGACTTTCGTCAAGAGGTTTTGCCCTCTTCTCTCGGGAATGTACAAATTCTGAGCCTGCTGCGGGATCGTGATTCAAACGTTTGGGCGGGTACTGACCGTGGCCTTTTGCGCATCAATGCAAAAGGCACATCGATCTCTGAGGAAAAAGAACTTCGTGGCAGCGGCGCCATTAATGTCCTGTTTGAGGATCGTGAAGGAAATGTCTGGGTTGGCGGAGCACTTGGCCTGGGGCGCATCCGCGACACAGTTTTCACAACCTACTCATCCGCTACAAACCCCCGCGTCGAGAATATCGGCCCAGTTTACGTCGATGAAGAGGGTCGCACCTGGCTTGCACCCGGCGAGGGCGGACTATATACGCTCAAAGACGCTCAGATTCAGCGGATGAGCGCGGTTCCCGGCAATGATGTGGTCTATTCGATCGCAGGCCGCGGAAACGAAATTTGGATTGGGCGTCAGCGCGGCGGGCTCACACGCTTGCAATGGCGGAATGGAAGCGTAACCAGCAAAACTTTCACCGAGGCCGATGGGCTCGCCCAAAACAGCGTCTACGCTGTGCTCGAGGGTCGGGATGGATCAGTATGGGCCGGGACTCTAAGCGGCGGCGTCAGCAGATTGCATGACGGACGATTCTTCACCTACACTGCCGCAACTGGTCTTGCCGGAAACACCGTATTTTCGATGCTCGAAGCTCACGATGGAACGATGTGGTTTGCGACATCCGGCGGACTGAGTTCCTTCTCCAATAATCAGTGGAAAACCTACAGCACGCGGGATGGCCTGCCTTCGGCAAATGTGAATTGCCTTTTCGAGGATTCAGAGGGAGTGGTGTGGAGCGGAACATCGGCCGGTCTGGCGTTTCTTGTCTCCGGAAAAGTTCGGGTTCCGTCGCAGCCAGATGTCTTGCGCGAGCCTATCTTCGGCATCGCCGAAGATAAGAATGGAGAATTTTGGATAACGACTTCGAGTCACGTCTTGCGGGTGGCACGGGACAAACTGGTCGCGGGTAAGGCTGGAATGGGGAACATTCGCGAATATGGCCCGGCCGATGGTCTGCCCAGCAGCGAAGGAGTCAAGCGAAGCAGGTCAATAGTCAGTGACTCTGAGGGAAGGATTTGGGTTTCCGTTAAGGGCGGACTTTCCTCAGTCGATCCATCTCACCTGGGATCCGGTTGGCCCCCGGCCATTGCCCATGTTGAGTCGGTGATGGCAGATGGGACCGAAATCACTCCAATCGGTTCGATCGATGTTCCTGCCGGCCGCCGAAGAATCCGATTTGCATATACCGCCCTGAGCCTTGCCGTACCGGAGCGGATTCGTTTTCGATATTTTCTGGAAGGCTTCGACCGGCAATGGAGTGAACCCACTGCTGCCCGCGAAGCGGTTTACACCAATCTAGGCCCCGGTACCTACCATTTTCGCCTTCTTGCCAGCAATAGCTACGGCGAATGGAATGGCGCCGAGAGCGTTGTCCCATTCGAGGTCGAACCTGCATTCTGGCAGACGTGGTGGTTCCGCTCGACATTGGCTCTCGTTCTGGCAAGCATGGTTCTCGCTTTTTACCGTCTTCACATGCATCGACTCACCCGGCAACTTAACCTGCGTTTCGAAGAACGCCTTGCCGAACGCACCCGTATCGCGCAAGAGCTGCATGATACGTTATTGCAGGGGTTTCTGAGCGCATCGATGCAACTCCATGTGGTCGATGATCAGCTTCCGGTCGATTCGCCTGTCAGGCCTCTGATGAACCGAGTTCTCACTCTCATGGGCCGGGTGATCGATGAAGGCCGCAACGCCGTTCGTGGTCTCCGCTCCGAGCACGGCGATTCACAGGACCTTGGGCAAGCATTTTCCCGCGTTGCGCAGGAACTTGTCATTCAGCAAGAAGTTGACTTTCGCGTCGTCATGGAAGGTCTACCTCGAGCGCTGCATCCGGTGATTCGCGACGAGGTGTACCGCATTGGCCGCGAATCCCTGGTGAACGCATTCCGACACTCGCGCGCGAGCAAGATTGAGGTTGAGATTGACTACTCTGCCAGCAACCTTCGCATTCTGATCCGTGACAATGGTTGTGGGATCGATCCTCAGGTGCTGCGCGCAGGACGCGATCGGCACTGGGGTCTTCCCGGTATGCGCGAGCGGGCGGAAAAGGTCGGGGCGAAACTCAGGTTATGGAGCCGCCCGGCTGCAGGAACGGAGGTCGAGTTGACCGTGCCCGGCCACGTCGCGTTTCAATCTCACACCTCCGCGCGTCCGCGGCATTGGATTTCCCGATTCCATCCAAGACCGGTGGCACACGAATCCAATAAGCCGGAAAGCAAACAACGACAATGAACTCCCCCGAGAATATCCGCGTCTTCAGTGTTGACGATCATCCTCTATTGCGCGAAGGCATTGCCACTCTCATCAAGAGCCAACCGGACATGGTGCTAGTCGGTGAGGCATCCACGGGGCGTGAAGCCATTCAACAATTTCAGAAGCATCAGCCGGATGTGACGCTGATGGACCTGCGACTGCCGGATATGAATGGCATTGAGGCCATGATCGCAATCCGCAGCGAGTTTCCCGGGGCCCGCATCATCATGCTCACAACATACGAAGGCGATGTGGAAATCCAACGCGCACTGGACGCCGGGGCTCGTGGTTATATGTTGAAGAGCATGCCTCCCAAAGAACTGCTGGAAGTAATCCGCCAGGTGCATGCCGGCAAGAAACGCATCCCTCCCCAAATTGCCGCTCAAATTGCCGAGCACATGAGCGATGAAGCTCTAACTGACCGTGAAGTCGAAGTGCTTCGCGAGATCGCGGGTGGCAACCGGAACCGGGACATTGCAGAAAAACTCTTCATCACAGAAGAGACGGTCAAAGTGCATATCAAACACATCATGGAAAAGCTAGGCGCCAGCGATCGGACCCAGGCAGTGGCCATTGGCGTTCGCCGCGGCATTATTCAGCTCTAACTACGCTGCTGAGCGATTCCGTCGATACCACGATAGTGGTAGGAAACGATTCCAAGCTCTAGGGATTCGCGCAGTCACGAAACCGTCTAGCCTGAAGCGTTGACTATCCTGAAGCTGCGATCGACCTTTCCGATATTCCCAGACGGCACGGCCGGCCTCGGACTGCTCTTGTTGCGGATAACAGCGGGAGTAGCTCTGTTATCTTCCGGTATGATTCACTTCATCGCGCAGCAGGAAGCAGCGGTACTAACCCTCGTCATGGTAACGCTGTCGTCGATATGCGGAGTGTTGCTGCTGTTTGGGCTATTCAACTGGTTAGCTTGTAGTCTGTGCACTCTGCTCAGCCTGGGAACCGCCCTCGCCTTGATACCTATGCCCGTATCGAACCTCTTGTTGGTCCAGGTCTGCGCTGGGTTTACAGCGGTGATCGCAATCGCACTCTTGTGTCTTGGTCCTGGGGCATATTCGCTCGATGCGCGACGTCACGGACGCCGCGAGATCATCATTCCCGCAAGGCCCCGCCCGTCAGACGACGGCCCTGTTTGACTCTTATTTTGACTCTTATTTTGATTCACAACTCTCTTGAATCACCTAGTCAAGAGACCTGCTGAAGGTCTTGGGCTCCGCGCCGACGGCGGAATGGCTGAGGACGACCTGCCCCATATCGCACCGCATCTGTGCTTGCTCGCGGCTTGTTTAATGGGGATGAAGGGCAGTCTCGTCCCAATCGGCGGGCGGAAGCGGCACTCCCCAGATATTCTGGGGTTGATCCAGTTCGACGCCGCAGCGCGACGCGTCTTCAGGATCGATGTAGGCAACGCGAGCCTTGGCACGCTTGTCAGTTAAATAGACGTGGATCGAGATTCTCATCCCTACGCCCAAGGCAATCCCCGATGAGATCAATGCCCCGTGAAGATTGACGACGACGGTCTCACCTTCACACGTCAGGCTTGCGGCGTCACCCTCGACCGCGATTGCCACCTTCAGGGGAACACGGGAACTTCGCCGGGACTCGCGAAAGGTCGTGGAGTCGGGCATGGGCGACAGGATACACGCGCGGGGCAGGCAAGGAAAGTGTGGGCTTGCTGTAATCGCCATCTGAGTTTCAAGCGATCACGTATATGCACACGGCGAATGTCGTCATTCCGTGAGACTTAAGGTAGAACCAAATGTCGAGTTGGCCTTAGAAAGAAAATAGAGCCTGGAAATCAATGCGGCGGCTGGCATTTCCGGAAAAGCTGAACGGGCCGCTAGCCAGCGAATTGTATCTCCCTACCAGAGGGGAATCGATGTCGCTGACAGGTGGCGCGAGGTTGACGCGATTGAGAGCGTTCCGTGCAGAAACGCTGAACGTCAGATTGTAGCGGTGGCTGGTATTCACGGCGCCAAAGGGATTATTGCCGCCGCTTGATCCGCCTAGCCCACGCCCGCCTAATCCGCCGCCGGCGCCGCGTCCACCGCGGCCACCGCCCCCACCCCGCGGTCCGTTCGAGTCCGCCCCGCTCCCCCCTTCCGGACCAAACCCGAAAGTTTTGCTCAAACGCAGATTCAGCGTGAATTCGGCTGGTCCGGTGCCGTAGTTGATCGGGACCACACTCTGACCCAACGCGGGAGAATTGTTAAAAGTTCCAAGCGGCGTGCATACAACGTTGGTCGACTGAATCGTCCGGTTCGAGCAGGCCGCAGAGGAAACGAATGACGGTCTCTGATTGAAAGTGTCGAAGCCGTTGACATCCTGGCCAATTGTGAAGTTGTAAGGCGTCCCGGAATTCACAATGAGAAACGGATTCAGCCTAAACCCGTAAGGCGCCGCTATCGAACCTCCGAGAAGGCCGCGATCATGGGTATCGAATGCCGCCCGGCCATAATCGGCCATTGGATCGTAGGGATTGGAGACGAATTCCGGGGGGCTCGTTGCGCCACCGGAAGTGAACCCTCCAGTAACGCTGGTGTCGCTATTGATGGGGCTGCCCGTACCCAAATCGCTGTTGGCGTAATTGAGCGTGTAAAAGCCGAATAGCGATAACTTTGGCCCGACGTTCATCCGAAAATTTGCAATGAGCTCGTTCTGGCGATAGATACCCTCGGAGTCGTATTGGAAAATATTGTCATTCCCATACAAATTGCTCAACGGGCGTACGCCTGTGGCCGGCGGTCCAGGATTGTAGGTACCCGGCAACGGAGCGTTTACATTTCGAATGAAAAACTGATGATCCCCGATGGAATTCAGATAAGTAACTGCCACTGTCGCATTTTTGGTGAGCTGCCGCTCGAGACCTACCGCTGACTGTATGGTGTAGGGCGCTCGCAAATTTGGAGAAGAGCGGTAGTAAGTGGGCGAGGTCGAAGAACCAAGCTGGCTCGGAGTGGGGATATTCGGATAGAACGTCGGATTATCGATCACGTACTGCGTCTGTCCTGTTCCATTCGGATTCAAGCGCAGCGTCTGCAGTGCGAGATCATACGTGAACCGGTTGTAGAACATGCCGAAACCGGCGCGGAGCACGGTCTTGGGTTGGGTTTTGCCGGAGCTTCCCAGGCCCCAGGAAAACGTCAGGCGTGGACCAAGATCAGCATGGTCGGTGATGTAATTCTGCGTTTCAAAACGCAATCCATAACTCAGCATCAAATTGGGTCGAATCCGCCAATCGTCTTCCGCATAGAGTCCCACGTCGATCAGCGAGAGATCAAACTGCGCTGGCCCGGTCGCAATCGAGAACTGAGAAGGACCACAGGGATTTTGCGTACTGGGAGTGCATGGCGCGCCGCTAACGGCATTGCGATACGCCGTGAGCGAAGAAAACGTGTACATACCATTAAAGTCGGTGCGCGATTGATTGGAATCGGTCGTAGCCCTCAATCGTCCACCAAATTTTATGAAGTGATGACCGTGATTGATGGAAGTGTAATTCTGCAGTTCAAAGTGATTTTCGTAGTCGAGCACGGTTCCCACGTTGTTTCCGCCGGTGGTAAAGGCACCCAGCACGGAAGTAGTCAATCCTGGAGTGACGATCGGAGACTGATTGTTGTTGTCGCGAATGTATTGAAAGCGGGTTTCGTTGATCACATTGGTACTCAGAACCTGGGTATCGCTGATCTGCAGCGTCTGCTCGGTGTCGTTCAGGTTATAGGCCTGCGTAGGATAGAGCGAGAACTGTCCCACGCCCTCATTCTGTTCAGTATTTCGCGTGAATTGATAGCGCACCATCAGGGTGTTGTTGGGCGTGAGTTGAAAATCGAAGCGCGGACTGACGTTCGTTCTAGTCGAGGGATTGGCTACCGCTTGAGTGAATGGGACGACATTGAAGCTGGGGTCGAGTACCGTGGCATCGACAATGTTGATGTTGGAAATGTCCCGCCGCTGCGCATCCAGGAAGAAAGACGCACTCTTACTAATAGGGCCATTCAGGTTGCCGTCAAACAGCTCAGAGTGATAAGGCGGCTGCGCCACCTGAACCGGACTCCAGATCGAATTGAATGCAGAATCGTTTCCGTCGGCCAGAACTTGACCGTGAAATTTGTTTGTTCCCGGTTTAGTGAAAATTTCGATTCTTCCATAGCCGAGGGTATCGTATTCGGCAGAGAAAGGATTCTGGTTGATGCGAATCTCTCGAATCGAGGACTTGGGCGGAATCTGCCCGCCAGTGAAACCATCGATGTAAATCTGTCCACCATTGGGACCCGCGGAGGGTCCCGCCAAGGCCTCCAACTCGGATTGCAATTCGTCCGGGTCATCCGATAACGCTTCCAGGTCCTTGCCCTGAATCACGATTGAGCTTGCGTTTTCCGACGGACTGAGGCCTACCTGCGGCGGACCCTCTCCCTGGACCTGAATGTTTTCTTGTTGCACAGCGATATCGAGAGCGAAATCAAACTGCTTTGTCTCTCCCGCCGCAATTGGCACGTTCTGCTCAACGTCGCTTTGGAACCCCTCCGCGGTTGCGGTAACGGTATACGTTCCCGGGGGCAGTCCCTTCAATTCATAGACACCCTGATCATTTGTGAGGGCAGTTGTTCTTTTGCCGTTGGGTGAACTGACCGTGATCGTGGCGTGGGCGACAACCGCTCCCGATGGGTCCGTCACTTTCCCGCGCAGAATCGCTGTCGACTGCGTCTGCCCCAGCAACAATCCTGAAACCAAGACGCCGCAGAGTACGGATTCACAGATGTGACTTGCACACTTTCGAACCATCATGTTGTTATCCGAATCTCCAATTTGCACCCGTCTGTCGCTGAGGACGGTCGAGGGGATGAGTGCGTATAAATCACCTTATGGATTCAGATGCGGAGGACGAATTGAGGGTCGTCAAATCATGTAAAGTTCCGTTGATTTTTGCCGCGATGATCAATGTAATCTCTATTTTTTTCTCGAACTTAGTTGCGCAATCGGCTCCTCCTGAGACAGTGCTGGTCCTGCTTCGTTTAAAGCACCGCAACATGGATTTGGTTCGGCAGGTCGCGGGAAGGTTCGAGAGAAGCTTGTCACTATCCGATGTGCCGGTAGAGGAAGCTCCCCAGCATGACGAGAGGTCGATCGGGGACCATCGAAAAGAACTTCCGAACGTACTTGATTGCATGTTCTGGTCCCGCACCCGCCGCATCGGTGGGATAGCGCCAGTAGTTCAATGCGATTCTCTCCGCGCCCCAATGTTCTTTGAATGTCACTAGTCCCAGGTTGTTTGTGTCGGACCGGCCAAGGTCAAACTCTTCCAGCCCATTCGCCTTTGCTTCCTGGATGGTGCGCCAAAACAACAGAAGCGTTCCGCCCAGATTGTTAAATCGCGAATCGCTGCATCCGTATTTGTACACCATCTTCTTCTCATCCGAAATGGTCAAAATGCTCGCGACCGGTATGTCTCCGCTCAGTGCGACCCGAATCTTGAGACTCTGGCCCATCGACCAGATCAGACTGCGAAACCAATTCAGTGGCTGGGGAGGAACGCCCTGCCGGCGCCGGGTCATGATGAGCAAGTTGTAGAAATGCTGCAGCAGCACCTCCGAAGATCCTTCCTCGTAGCGCAGCGACTCTCGTTCGGCGCGGCGAATCTTTCGTTGTACAGAGTCTTTATGAAAACGACGAAAAAGCGTTTCTTCCGACGGTTGCAGGTCAAGTCGATGGAGATAGTATCTGTGGCTGATGACAAAATTTATCGATGAATCCATAGCGAAATCGACGGGTCGAATCTCGACATACTTCCACTGTCCTCGATCCACACGCTCGGTCAAATTACGCAACAAGTCACGAAATTCCTCGGCGCTGCTTATCAGCGGCTCACAATGGTCGGAAAAGGGTAGCGACACAATGCGTCTGCCGGTGAGCGAACTGCGAACTTCGCAAAATACGATTGCGTTGCCGAGAGCTTCTCCCGGTGGAGTTGAAGTCAGAACCCGAGGTTCGTACCCATAACAGGATTTCAACGCCCGCAACCATTCGACACGATGAAACAGGGATGCATCAGCACGCGTCTCAACAAAAATTTTCCAGCGTGAATCGTGCAGTGGGTCGATTTCAAAAATCCGTACGCCGCCCGAATCCTCTGATCGTGAGGCTCTGGTGGACTGATTGCTGAGTTGTCCAGGAACTGAATGCGGCTCGGTCATGAGAGGAGATCGGATCCCGCAATGGCAACTGGCCTACTGTGCTCCAGGCCCCCATCGATTTGCGTCCTCAGATCCTGGATCCGCACAAGTGACCTTCACAACTGAAACAGGGAGTATCGATTCCGGGGATCAATCAGTGTTGTTTTTCATTATGCCACTCATTCCGCTCATTTGTGCGCCATTCGACGGCCGGTGGTTACTCGTCGCGGCTGCTTCATGCCGTAAGTTACTGTTCTGCTCAGACTTTAGCTTCTCAAAAGTCTGTGACCAGAGTCACATACTTCTCTTCTGTAATCTCTGAAAATGCAGGAGTCAGGCTGGCTTTCTGTGCCTCCTCCACAGCCTGATGCCCTCCCTACTGTACACATCCGACTTTCGCAACGAAGACGCATTACCCGCGGAAAAATATTTCCTCAACTTGGAGAGGTGAGGGTTGCGGAAATACGATCGGCTGTTCCGGTGCTTGAAATATCCGAAGCGGCCCACTTTCCTCGTTTCGAAGAGGCGAGGACCGATTGAGGCAGGCAGACATTACAGGAGGAGCATCCATGGGATTTCCCGCACGAAGACTGAGACGCCTGCGAAAGGGCGAATCGTTTCGAGCGCTTGTTCGCGAGAATACTGTTTCGCCCAACAATTTCGTTCTCCCGCTTTTTGCAGTGCCGGGCAGCAACATCCGCCGAGAACTCGCATCACTTCCGGGTAACTACCAGCTCTCCATTGATTGCCTGGTCGAGGAAGCTCTCACTGCACGTGATCTCGGAATTCGAGCGGTACTTCTGTTCGGGGTACCTGAAACCAAGGATGACAAGGCCTCCGGGGCTTATGATCCTCGAGGAATAGTGCAAGGGGCCATCCGAGCACTCAAGTCGCATGTCGCAGACGTGCTGGTTATAACGGACGTTTGCGCATGCGAATACACAACGAACGGGCATTGCGGGATTATCCGAGACGGCTATCTTGACAATGACGCCTCACTGGAGTTGATCACCCGCATTACGGTTTCGCATGCCGAAGCAGGCTGTGACATGGTGGCGCCCGCCTGCATGCTAGACGGGCAGATTCATGCGATGCGGCAGGCTCTGGATTCGGCCGGATTCGAGAGTCTTCCAATCATGGCATATTCGGCAAAGTTTGCCTCGAGTCTGTATGGGCCATTTTTCAAAGAAGCAACCCAATCCACTGTGTCGTTTGGAGACAAACGAACTCATCAGATGGACTTTTCTAACTCAGATGAAGCCATGCGGGAGATCGCGTTGGACATCGAGGAGGGGGCAGACATCATTATGGTCAAGCCAGCCCTGTTTTACCTCGATGTCGTTTATCGCGCCAAGCAAGAATTCAAGATGCCGCTGGCTGTTTACGACGTCAGCGGCGAATATGCGATGATCGATGCGGCGGCACATCTCGGTCGTTTGGATAGAGACGCGATCATGATGGAAGCGCTCACTTGCATGAGACGTGCGGGTGCAGACATCATCATCACCTATTTTGCAAAGCGGGCCGCCGAGTTACTCCACACGAGGGAGATGGCAGCTTTTACCCATCGAGGGCACGAAGCGCTTAAGGAATATCTGGCAGTTAAATAATGTCATCGACGATCACGCAATATACGAACGGCGCATCAAGTACGGGTGCACAGGTCAGCCGGTCGAGATCCTCATGATTCGAGGTGTTAGTTCCTGCTTGCACATATTCCTAATCGCGCTGGTAGCTCACTTTCCCGTTTACCAGCACGGCGGTGACGTGGCTAATGTATTCAAACGGATCACCGTCATAGAGCACGACGTCCGCATCTTTTCCTACTTCGAGCGAGCCCACGCGATTGGCGATGCCAAGAATTCTGGCTGCCTCAATCGTTGAGGCGCGGAGCGCACCCTCAAAGCCGAGTCCATTCGCAGCGGCGACTCCGGCTTCAAACAGCAGAACGCGATTCTTCGGCACGTAGGCTTCGAACCCAGTCATCAGCGCGACGGGGATGCCGGCTTGCGCCAGAATGGCCGCGTCTTCAAGAGAAGCGTTGTTGGTCTCCATTGACTCCAGTCGTTGCAACGTAGGGCCCACCAATGCGGCTGCACCCGATTGCTTGATGAGCGGCGCTTCGAGATATCCTTCAGTGACGCTGCTGAGAATGAGCTGGAGCTTGAATTCTTCCGCCAAGCGGATCGCAGTGTCGATGTCATCGGCCCGATATGCATTGAAGATGGCCGGAACTTCCCCACGCAGCACAAGGCCTATGGCTTCGAGCTTTAGATCCCGCGAAGGCTCCTTTGTCGGATCTTTCTTCGCACCCGCGTTCCAATCGGCCCACGTCTTCTGATAAGCCTGCGCTTTCAGCAAACCTTGCCGAATGATAGCTGCCGTCATCATACGGGTAGTCGGAGCCTTGTTTTTCTGGCCATAAAACTGCTTGGGAGATTCACCGAGATTGAAGACGACGGCAGAAACCGGCCTCACCTCAAGTTCGTCGACGGTGGGGCCAAGGGTCTTTGGACCGACTGTTTTGAAAATGCCGGCCTGTCCAGCGATCGGATTGGTGGTGCCGGGTGCGGTCTGAACCGTGGTGATGCCATAGGTGTTAATGTACTGGAGCAGCGTTTCACGGGGATTGAAGCTGTCGAGCGCGCGAACATCGGCGGTATTGGGATCAGTTTGCTCGTCCTGATCCTGATCGGCGGGAATGTTGTAAGCGCCGGAAATGCCCGCGGTCGTCTTGGTATCGATCAAACCAGGGGTCACATAAACGGCATGCATGACTGTGTAGCCGCCGGGAGCTTCGTTGCCCCCATGAACGCCCATGATCTTGCCATTTTCGATTAGCACGACGCCCGGTTGTCCTTGTGTCTCGGCGCCCATCGTGTACAGCTTATCGGCGACTATCGCAATTTTCTGTGCGAAGAGAATCTGCGCGCTGGTGACCAGCGCAAGCGCGAACAGGAAATGGCGCAGCCGGCGTGGCATCATTGCGCACCCCCGGCTCCCGCGGCTGCGTTGAATCTTGGGTAACGATCCGCCACATCGTAGCCTCCGGTCGCGTAGTGCAAATCCGCGGGATTGCCGCGATCGAATACTTTTTCACCCTCGATCCAGGTTTCCAGCACCTTGGTGTAAACACTGAGAGGGGGACCGGACAAGAGGATGAAATCGCCGTCTTTGCCTTTCTCCAAGGTTCCGATCCGGTCACCGAGATCAAGCATTTCTGCTGCGTTGATCGTGAGCGCCCGCAGAGCTCCTTCTTCGCTCATGCCTCCGCGGACCGCCAGAGCGGCTTCGCGGATGATGAAGCGGGAGCTGTTGATGTCGTCGTCGGTGTTGATGGCAACTTTTACTCCCGCCTTCTCGAGGATTGCTGCCGCATGTTCGTTCACATTGATGGCTTCGAGCTTACCGCCGGGGGAATCGACGATGGTCAGCGTCACGGGAATGTGGCGCTTCGCTAATTCGTCGGCCACCAGATAAGCCTCGCTACCATGGTGAATCACGACGCGATAGTGAAATTCTTCTGCGATGCGAACCACTGTCATGATGTCGTCGGCGCGATGGGTGTGATGCTGTACGATGCGCTTGCCTTCCAGGACCTGGACTAGCGGCTCCATTGCGAGATCGCGCTCGGGCGGTTTGGCCTCCTTGTTGCCCGCAGCGACCGCCTTGTTGTAATCGTCCCACTTGCGCTTGTACTCCTGCGCCTTCGTGTATTCTTGCCGCGCAAGAGCCGCCACGTCCATGCGCGTCATCGGAGCCTGATCGCGACGGCCATAATGCTTGGGATTCTCACCGTTTGCCATCTTCAAGCCGCCAATGGTACCGGGAATGATCATGTCTTCAATGGTTTTGCCTCGCAGTTTCACGTAAGCGGTCTGGCCTCCGATCACATTGCCACTGCCGGGCATGATGTTGGCGGTCGTGATCCCACCGGCGGTTGCGATGCGAATGCCGGCTGTCGCGGGGTTGATGGCATCGATCGCGCGTAACTGCGGCTGCAGCGGACCTGAGTCTTCGTTGGCGTCGACATTAGCGGTAACGGGCGGATTGCCGATGATCCCGATGTGCGAATGCGAATCGACAATCCCGGGCATCAAGATTTTGCCGGTCGCGTCAACGACGTAAGCGTCCGCGGGAATGGCGATGCTGGAGGCCGGGCCGACGGCTTCGATTTTGCCTCCGAGCACGACGAGCACTCCATTGTCGATCGGCGAGCCGCTGATCGGATAGATCTTGGCGCCGCGCACCACCAAGGCGTGGCGGGAATGCACTGTCCCCGGGCTTTCGGATGCGGGATCGGGGGCAGGTTGTTGCGCGCTGAGAGTAGGCAGCTGTAAAGCCAGGGAAAGGGCGATGGCTAGGAAGAGTAAACTCGCTCTCAACAGGGTCATCCTCCTGTGGAAAAGTTGGCAGCCGAAATTTAGACTAAAATTTTCTTTTCAAACTCGAAAAACTGCATCATTGTATACTCTTCATTTGGCTGTTATGGGTCGGTGGGTACTTGGCGTGAGCACGGTCAACTCGCCAAATGTCTCTCTTTTCACCGGATCGCGCGCCTGAACCGTTCGATCGATCATCCACAGCTCTGGAATAATTTCACCCACAAGTTTCCCGTGACAGAAAAACCGCACAACCGCGCTTTCTGAAACTACAACGCCGACGGCATTCGAGACTGCGCTTATGTTCGCGGCTGCGATGTGCCGGCTTCCGAGGCCCAACGGCACTTCCACCTCAGATGTGATCGCATCAAGATACCGGCATGCCGACAGAACGAAACCTTCCCGACTGACCACAAATGCTCCATCCAGCTGCGCCAACTCCTTAATTGTTCCACGCAGATTCGGATCGCTCAGGTGGCGTGCAGATTGCGGATGTCCGGCCAAAGGATCGAGGATCAGCGGCCTCGATTTTGCCAATACCGTCTGTTCATCACCGAACGTAAATAGAGTGCCAATGCGCCGGCCCTCGCGGCCCTCACGTGCAATCTCAACCGCCAACTCGATGAGAGACTCAAGAATGGCGGGGTCGTATTCCGTAACCTGACACAGAATGCTTTCGAACATGAGTGATTTCGGGCCTTGGTAGCGCGCTGAAGTCCCTTCTTCCGCTGAACCTTCCAGCAATGATGGACACCTTGTATTGAAGCCTGGCTACAGAGCTAACAGGCCTGGGTCCGACAGACGAATTCGATCACGCCGTGGCATCGGCTAGTGGCAGGAATACTTGAAAGCGCGTATCGCCCGGTTTCGAATTCACCTGAATGTTTCCTTTGTGTTTCCGCACGATTCGCTGCACTGTATCCAGTCCCAGTCCAGTGCCCTCGCCCACTGCCTTGGTGGTAAAGAAAGGCTCAAAAATATGTGACTGTATTTCTGGAGAGATTCCCGTGCCATTGTCGCCGATCTCAACCACAACGCAGCCGTCGTCGCGATACGTACGAACCCGGAGTTCTCCCGTCCCGCCCATCGCATCGATGGCGTTGTCGATGAGATTCGTCCAGACCTGATTGAGCTCGCTGCCAAATGAGTTCACGAGAAATGGAACCGGTTGGTAATCACGCTGCACGGTTACGCCCCGTTTTAGTTTGTGATTCAAAATCGTCAGAGTGGTTTCAAGACTCTTCACCACGTCGACGTTTTGCACGGGAGACTGGTCCATGTACGTGTATTCCTTAATCGCGCGGACCAACTCGGAGATTCGCGAAGTGCTGTGCTCGATCTCGTTCAGAAGGCTGGCAATCTCCACGGATGCAGCGATGCGCACCAAGGCCGCCCGTGCAGTGCCGGCATCAAGGTTTTCGAATAAGGACTCCAGCGTTGCGGGCTTGATTCCTCTTTGCGCCAACTCGGCGGACAGTTCCCACAAATCGTTCTGCCCATGGCTTCGCAACAGCGAGTCAATCTGATCCTCCAGGTCGCTGATGGTAAGCGTATCCGGCGGAGGCGAGTCGTTCTGCATAAAAGACGATTCGAGCTTCTCGATTTCTGCTTTTTGGGTGGGAGTCAGTTCACGCCGGCCGAGCTGGAGGCTGGCCTCTTTAATGCGGTGCACTGTCTCCCGTAATTGCGCCGACGCACGCTTTGCGGCTGCCGCCGGATTATTGAGTTCATGAGCTAATCCGGCCGAAAGTTTTCCCAGGCTAGCCAGCCGGTCTCGCTGCTGTTCCAGCCGAGTGGCTTCGCGCACACGGTCGGTCATTACGCCGACCAGACGCTTCACCAACTCCGGCATCCTCTGAATGAGCTCTGGAAACAAAGATGAGGGGAAGCGCAGGATACGGGCAGGGCTGGTGGTTCTACCGGTGACCCTAAATTGCGTCATGCGAGAGAATGGCAGCGCACCCGTAACATCTCCAACCTTGCCGGTTATGACGACAATCTCGCCATTGAAGTCGCCTCGCCACTCAAAGTCGCCCTCGAGAAGGACAAACATCCAGTCGGGCGGATCGCCTTGCTTCACATAGATCTCGCCCGCCTTCAGCTTGACCTCTTTCGATTGGCTGAGAAACCATTCGATCTGATCCGCCGGCAAGTCTGCGAATGCAGGGGAGCGCAATAGTTCTGATGGAGTCGCCATTTACACTTTGCTCAGGTACTGATGAATAAACTGCACGGCCACGGATCCTTCACCTACGCCGGAGGCCACGCGCTTGACCGAGCCATGCCGAACATCGCCCACCGCAAAAATACCTGGGACATTTGTTTCCAGCAGAAACGGATCGCGGTCGAGCGCCCATCCCTTCGGACGTTCGCCATCCCTGATCAAGTCAGGACCGGTGAGGATAAAACCGCGGTCGTCGCGCTCGACCAAACCCGCGAGCCACTCCGTACGCGGCATCGCCCCAATGAAGATGAACATCGAGCTGGCCGGGACGCGCTCGACCTTGTTTGTATCCGAGCACATTACGGAGATTTCCTCCAGTCTCTTGTCGCCATGGACTTCGGCTACGCTGGCATGAGTCCAGACCTGGATATTGGAGGTTTCCTGGACCTGATCGATCAGGTATTGCGACATGGTCGCCGCGAGTCCCTCGCCTCGCACCAACACCACTACCCGTTCGGCATATTTGGCGAAGTTCATTGCCGCCTGTCCGGCGGAATTCGCGCCGCCGACAACGTACACAATTTCGCCTTTACAGGAAAGCGCCTCAGTCGCGCCGCCTCCGTAATAAATGCCGGCTCCCTGCAACTTGTCGATGCCTGGAGCGTCCAGGCGGCGCCACTGCACACCAGTTGCGACCATCAGTGCATGGCAAGAGATTTCGCTGGCGTCGGCGAGCCGGATAATCCGATACGGACCCTCGGTGCGGACGCTCACAGCCTCCTGCGGCGAGAGAATTTCGACGCCGAAGCGTTGTGCCTGCACTACCGCTCGCCGCGCAAGATCACCTCCGCTCAGGCCGGTTGGAAAGCCGAGGTAATTTTCGATACGCGAGCTCATTCCTGCCTGCCCCCCAGGTGCTTCGCGTTCGACCATGACCGTGTGCAAGCCTTCTGATGCGCCGTAAACAGCAGCAGCGAGCCCGGCGGGTCCACCTCCGATGATCGCCAGATCGTAGAAGTCGGTCTGAGCGCGCGTGCGCAAACCGATTTTTTGGGCGATCTCCACGGGCGCACCTTCGAGCAGCTTCGTGCCATCGGGGAACAGCACGACAGGCAGGTTCGAGGTCTCCGGTCCGAGGACGTCGAGAAGACGCTTGGTTTCCGGATCATTGGCGCTCAATTCGACGTCGATCCACTGATAGGGGACGTGGTTGCGGGCAAGAAAGTCACGCAACTCATAGCTGCGAGGGGACCAGCGAGTGCCGAGTACTCTCATTCCCTCAAACGCAGGCCGGTACGACGCACGCCAGTCATCGAGCAGATCATCCAGCTGAGGATAGAGGTTGTCCTCAGGTGGGTCCCAAGGCTTCATGAAAAAGTAGTTGATATTCGCTTCGTTGATGGCACTGATAGCAGCACCGGTGTCTGCATAGGCTGTGAGCAGGGCCCGCTTGGCTTCAGGGAAAATTTGCATTCCCTCCTGAAGGAACTCGACACCGTTTATGTGCGGCATGCGCTGATCGGCAAGCAGCAAGGCGACGCTGTCATTGCGGACCTTCAACTGCTTCAAGATCTCGAGGGCTTTCTCCGGCGAGTCGCTTCCAATCACCCGGTAGTCAGCCCCGTACTGTGAACGGAGATCGCGTTCGATGGCCCGCAAAACATCGGAATCATCATCGACACTCAGTAGAATTGGCTTGGGCATGCGTCAGACTCGCCGTGAACGCTCGAAACGCCAGCTAGCTTTGAATGTTTCTTTAGATACCAAAATCCCCAGAAAGGTCGCAAATATGCAGAAGTTTGTGAGACAGAAATAGTGTGCCAAATGCAGTGTTCCCCGATCAAATTTCTGCAAACTTGTGGTTTCGCTCGCTCAAGCTGTATTTTGATTAAGCTGTATTTTGACTAAGCTGTATTTGACCCAAGCGGCCTAAATCCCGTTTCCAGCGTTTGCTCGTCCAACTGTGGCGTATTATCGTTGATAATTTTCCCCGGGGATGTCCGAAGTCAAGGAGGTTTTTTGTGCTTTCCTCAGGAGACCCGATACGCCTTCTGTGCGCAAAAATCCTGATTCTTGGAGCGCTGATTTCTCATGCGCAAACTTACTCAGGCTCTGTTTCGGGCACTTCAGGTCAAGGTGTTCCGACTGGAAATGCGGCGAATCCTTATTCGGGCAGCGTGCCGACAAAGCTGATCCCCGGTCGCATGCCGCTGTCGCTGGAAAATGCAATTGACCTCGGACTGCAACATAACCTCGGATTGCTGCTTTCACGAACTGACACTCAGGCTGCCCGTGGACAGCGCTGGCAACAATTAAGCGCATTGCTGCCGCATGTGACCGCGGCCCCTTACATTGCGGTATCGAAAATCAATCTCGATCAACTGGGGTTCGGCGGTGTCACCAGCGTGTTCCACATTTCGTCCTCGATCGGTCCTTATTCTTACTTCGACGCTCGTGCGGGTGTGAACCAAACGCTATTCGACTGGGGATCGATCAATGGCGCTCGCGCGGCTACCCAAAACGTCAAATCGGCCGACTATACACTTCTCGACGCTCACGATCTCGTCATCCTGACGGTTGGGGGTGTTTACTTCCAAGCGATTGCCGACGAGGCACGGATTGCAACCGATGAAGCCCAGGTCGAGTCAGCACAGGCGCTCTTTGATCAAGCGACAGACCAGGTCAATGCCGGCACGGCCGCCGATATTGACGCAATGCGAACCAAAGTCGAGCTACAGACCAGGCAACAACAACTCATCCAGGCAAGGAATGATTTTGCCATCCAGAAGATCACCGTAGCCCGCGTCATCGGTCTGGCTCCGAACCAGGATTTCGATCTGACCGACAAATCGCCATACCAGCCGCTCGAAAATATGACCGCCGAAGAGGCCTTAACCCGTGCGTATGCCTCTCGCTCCGACTATCGTGCCGCCGAAAGCGCACTTCGTGCGGCAGAGTTATCGCGCAAAGCAGCAGTCGCCGGGTATTTCCCATCCCTATCCTTCAGCGCTGATTATGGAACAGGCGCGGCTCATCCCTCGGATTCATCGCGGGTCTACGACGTCCGTGGAACCCTATCAATTCCGATCTTTACTGGCAACAGCGTTCATGGGGACATCCAACAGGCCGATGCACGGCTCCAACAGAGCCGCGAACAGCTCGATAATTTGCGCGCACAGATTGAGGCCGACGTACGCACCGCGCTCTTTAACCTGCAAAGCTCCTCGGAGCAAGTAAAGGTTGCGCAGAGCAACATCGCTTTGGCCGACGAGACGCTAACACAATCCCGCGATCGTTTCACGGCCGGGGTTACTGACACCGTCGAAGTCGTGCAGTCCCAGGAGACTGTCGCCAGCGCTCACGAGCAATACATTTCCAGTTTGTACAACTACAATTTCGCGAAAATTTCACTCATTCGCGCCCTGGGGATTGGAGAGCAGGGCGTGAAGGAATACTTCCGGGGAAAATGAACATGGCGGAACAAAACGCATCTGCTACTGTTTCTGAAGAGGCGCCGAATTCAACGCCTCCGTCGCAAGGCAGGTATTCGCCGGAAGCGCGCCGCAAGCGCCGCAGGAACATTTTGATTCCCATCATCGCGGCGGTCGTAATCGTCGCTGGTCTGTTTCTATGGCGTTACCTTAGCAGTTACGAATCGACAGACGACGCACAAGTTGATGTTCACCTCTACCCCGTAAGCGCCCGCATCTCCGGTTACGTGGTGAAGGTCAATGTCGGTGATAACCAGTGGGTGGAAACAGGCGACGTGCTGGTCGAGATCGATCCTACGGACTACCAGGTGGCGCTCGCGCAAGCCCAATCAAATCTGGCCAACTCCGAAGCTACCGCGCGATCGCTCAATATCACCGTACCTATCACGTCCGTGAACAGCACCAGCCAATTGAGTTTCACCGCCTCGGGTATTGAGGACGCACGCGCCGCGGTCGCCGCGGCTGAAAAGCAGTTGGCTGCCGCCCATCAGCAGGTAGAGGCCGCTCTAGCCAACGATGTGAATGCCCAAGATAATCTCCACCGATATAAACTGCTGGTTGAAAGGCGCGAAGTCTCTCAGCAAATCTACGATCAGGCCCTCGCGACGGCGAAAGCCAGCACTGCAAACGTAGCAGCCTCCCAGGCCAATGAATCTGCAGCTCAACAAGTTGTCCAGCAAACTCAAAGCCGGCTGATTCAAGCCAATGCGAACCACGAGTATGCCCAGACCGGCCCACAACAAGTATCCTCCACCAAGGCGCGCGTGCAGGCTGCGATCGCCGACGTTCAGGAAAAGCGTGCGCTTCTGCAGCAGGCGGAGTTGAACCTGCAATATACGAAGATCATTGCGCCAATCAGCGGCGAGGTGACCAAGACTGTTGTCGTCGGCTTGAACGTCCAACCCGGCCAACAGATGTTGACGGTGGTGCCACTGCGGGATGTCTATATCACCGCCAACTTCAAAGAGACCCAGATGAAACACATGCGACCGGGACAGCCTGTGGAGATTCATGTGGATTCCAGCGGCCGAGATTATAAGGGTAAGGTGGACAGCGTCGCCGGGGCGACCGGTCCGTTGTTCAGCGTGTTGCCCCCGGAAAATGCGACCGGCAACTACGTAAAGATCGTGCAGCGAATCCCGGTGAAGGTTGTGCTCGACCCGGGCGAAAACCGCGACCTGCAGCTTCGGCCCGGTATGAGCGTGGAGCCGACGGTGTATTTGCGATGAGTGATGCTGCGCAGGCACTTCCCCAAGAACAGGCCCCTTGGGTGCCCAAGTTCAACCCCTGGCTGATCGGGGTAGTGGTGGCGCTGGCTGCGTTCATGGAGGTGCTCGACACCAGCATCGCCAATGTCGCCTTACCCTACATCGGCGGCGGTCTCGGTGTCAGCAACGACGACAGCACCTGGGTGCTCACCTCCTATCTGGTTTCCAACGCGATTGTTCTTCCCATCAGCGGATGGCTCGCGGTCCGGTTTGGCCGCAAGCGATTTTTCATGACCTGCCTGGCAATCTTCACTGTGAGTTCCGTGCTTTGCGGCGCGGCAACAAGCTTTGGGCTCCTGCTGCTATTCCGAGCGATGCAAGGCGCGGGCGGTGGAGGACTCCAGCCGATGGCGCAAGCCATTCTGGCCGACACTTTCCCGCCGGAAAAACGCGGGCTTGCATTTGCGCTGTATGGGATAACCGCGGTCGTGGCCCCAACTATTGGACCGACCCTGGGCGGGTGGATTACGTTCAACTATTCCTGGCGCTGGATTTTTCTCATCAATTTCCCCGTTGGCTTAATCACGCTGGCTCTGGTCTTTCGCCTTATCGAGGACCCACCCTATCTGAGCCGTCTGAAGAGTGCCGGCGTAAAACTCGACTATATCGGAATCGCACTGCTAGCGCTGGGCATCGGCGCCCTACAGGTCATCCTGGACAGAGGTGAGGAAGATGACTGGTTCGGTTCACACCGCATCGTGACGCTGGCGATTGTGTCGATTGTGTGCCTGGTCTCTCTGGTGATCTGGGAGTGGTTCAACGAGCACCCGATTATCGAGGTTCGGCTTTTCAAAAGTTTCAATTACCTGAGTTCGAACCTGATGATGTTCACCTTGGGCATCATGCTGTTCAGCAGCCTGGTGATGATGCCCCTGTTTCTCCAAACCCTGTTGGGATATACGGCCGAGCTGGCGGGACTGGTCCTCTCTGGTGGGGGGCTCGTCACCCTGATCTCTATGCCCATTGTTGGCCAACTCACAAGCAGAGTGCAAGCACGCTATATTATTGCTTTTGGCTGGCTGTGCCTGGCACTGGGAATGTACGTCTCTACCCAGCGCATTGATCTGACGATCAGCTTCGTTTCCGCTTCGTGGTTGCGCGTCGCTCAGGTTGTCGGCATCGGTTTCCTTTTCGTGACGATCACGCTGGCGGCATACATCGGGATGCCGGCAGACAAGAGCAACGCAGTGGCCGGCATGGTCAACTTCATGCGCAATATCGGGAGCAGCGTGGGGACTTCCATGGTCACAACGCTGATCGACCGCCGCTCCGAATACCACCAGTCGGTTCTGGTCGGCCACACAGCGCAGGGCGTTCAGAACTTTCAGAACTTGATCGACGGCTCTACTCGGCTCTTTATTCGCTCGGGAATGAGCCCACCGGACGCGCAGCATCGAGCCTATGCCAGTCTCTATCAGGCGGTGCAGGCGCAGGCCGCGACCTTGGCATATATCGATACGTTCATGGTCCTGGCTGTCATTTCCGCGATCATGTTCGTGATGTCATTTGTTCTAAAAAAGAATGAGCCAGGCGGAGGAGGAGAAGTGGCAGTGGGATGA
>JASHPL010000162.1 GCA_030038125.1 Candidatus Sulfotelmatobacter sp. | reverse complement strand
AGCTCTAGGGCAGATGTTCCAGAATCGACGCCAACAGCGTAAGAGCTCTCGCAGAACGCTGCGAACTCCTCTTCCAACTGATTGACCGCCTGCCCCAAAATGAAGTCAGTGTCGTGCAACACCGCCATGATGGCGTTATCAATTTCGGAATGGATCGCGAGATATTGCGCAGCGAGATCAACGAATTGCACCTCACTACGCAACCTGCTGACGGGCGTAATGGCCATTTCGAGCCACCTCCATTTGACTACCAGTAGTTTGAATTGAGCGATCGATTGCTTCCAGAACTCGCAACACGTCCCCACCAGCCCATCCATCTGTGACAGGCCGTTCCCCCGAAGCAATACAGTGCAGAAAATGACGGCATTGTTCCTTCAGGGGTTCCGTAATTTCTATTCTGGGACTAAGAATATTGCCATCCCGTACATGTAACCGGTACTCGCCGTAGCTGAGCGGCTCACCACTTTCGACCGACTTAACTCCTTTCTCAAACACGCGAACCTGTTCCACGGAATTGAGATCGTTGAACACGATGCGTTTGTCACTGCATACAACCACGGTCTCGCGGGTCTTGTTGGGATCTGCCCAGCTGACGTGAATGTGACCTACCACCCCGCGGTCGTAACCCAGAGTGACAAAACCAACATCCTCGCGACAGTTACGCAAGACTTTTGCACCGACCGCATTTACCCAGTTGGGGACACCGCCCAGCAAGTAATTAAAAATGGCGATGTCGTGCGTGGCAAGATCCCACAAGGCGTTGACATCGTTGCGAATCGGGCCGAGATTCGTACGGCGAGAATACAAATAGTAGACGCGTTCAGTTTCCTCCACGTACTCTTTAACCTTACGGATTGCAGCGTTATAAATGAAGGTGTGCCCCACCATCAAAGTAGCGGAACGTTCCTGCGCTAAATCTGAAAGCTCGTCTGCTTCCGCTACGGATGTAGTAAGCGGCTTCTCCACCAACGCGTGCTTCCCCGCTGACAAACACGCCCGGGCCACGCTGTAATGGCTGTGAGGATTTGTGCACACGACCACAGCATCTATGTCATCACGATTAAGAATTTCGTCCAGTTGTGAGCACAAGTGGACCCCGGGATAACGTTTTGCCAGTTCTTGCAAACAATTTGGTTGTTGATCACAGACTGCAACAAGCCTTGCCTGAGGCAATTCCGTAAATACTCGCACATAATTCTTGCCCCAATAACCGCAACCGATAACTGCCACTCCTAACTGCCCGCCTGGCATAAACGCTCCTTTATAAAGGGTTTTTACTCGGCACCATGTGCTTTAAGAACCGCAGGTATGGTTCGGAGAAGAATCTTCATATCCAGCCACAGCGATGCCTTTCTGGCATAATGAATGTCCATGCGCACCATCTCGTCAAACGGCACGCGGCATCTGCCACCGACCTGCCATAACCCGGTAATACCCGGCACCGCAGCCAGTCTCTTAAGTTGAGCTTCCCCGTACAGCCTGACTTCGTATAGGGGTACTGGTCGGGGCCCGATCAGGCTCATTTCACCCCGGAGTACGTTGAATAATTGTGGCAACTCGTCCAAGCTGCCCCTTCGCAGGATCTTTCCGAGCCTAGTGATTCTGCTGTCATTAGTTTTTCTAAGCGAGTCCGAATCAGATGTCGACGGATCGCCGAGACAAAATGCACGAACAGAGGCGTGATGCCAAGCGGGATCCGCGTTATGCACCATAGAACGAAACTTAAAAAATCGGAAACTCCGCAATCTCCAACGGATATTCCTTCTACTGACGTGCGGGACCACGCCCACTCGATCTTGCACAAAAATCACAGGCCCGGGAGAGTCAAGCTTGATCAAAATCGCGATCAGCAAGAAAGCCGGAAGCGCAAATATTAAGAGAACAGTCGAGAGAAGAATATCGACCAAGCGCTTCG
This sequence comes from Candidatus Sulfotelmatobacter sp., assembly GCA_030038125.1. Classification (GTDB taxonomy): domain Bacteria; phylum Acidobacteriota; class Terriglobia; order Terriglobales; family Acidobacteriaceae; genus Sulfotelmatobacter. Next base: position 3,370 of record JASHPL010000162.1, on the reverse strand, counting down.
TCCAGAAGTAGAGGCATCGATATTCCTGGCCTTCAAGTTCGACAAAATCAGGTAAGTCCGGAGTCTCTCCTGTTGCAGAGGGCAGGGCTGACTCAAGTGGCACTACGGTAGCTATCTTCATGATTCCCATAGCAACTTACGAGTCCAAGTGAAAGTAAATCGGCCGAGAGGGTCCAATAGGCCTAAAGCCGGTGATAGATTGCGGATGGTATTTCAAAGGTGCGCTGGTTGAGCGTAACCCCGAGGAGACGAATGTTTGCAGCTTTGAGATCGCTAACCGCCCGCAGGGCGGTATCGCGACGCGAGCGATTGGCTCGCACGACCAGAATGATGCCGTCGCAAACTCCACCGAGAACCACTCCATCCGCATATTTGTTCAGGGGAGGTAAATCGAGTAATACGTAATCAAAGTGGTTGCGCAGACTTGCGATATGGGAGCGCACACGCTCGGATGTAGTCACCGCATCAAGCCCAGCGTTAACAGAACCCGACCCGACGATCCAAAACTTATTGCCGCAAAGAGGGCGCGCGTAATCTTGAATCGGTCCATTCTGTGACAGGGCCTCGTTAAGACCTATCTCATTTTCAACCCTAAACTCTCGATGCAGGCTTGGCGATCGGAGATTGGCATCCACCACGCAGACTGATCCAGCCAGATGGAAAGCTGAGATTCTGCCAACATGCGCGCAGACCCACGTACATCCCGCTCCTGATTCCACAGCCGCAAAGCCAACCACCCGCGGGGCCGCGGCACCAGGCCGCAGGAAAACCCGCTGCACCAAATTGGTTAGTTCCACCTCTTCAGGACCATTCTGGAGCAATGAGGCCAATTGCCCAGCAGCTTCCGAAGGTACGCTTACTGGTGTTGTCGTTTCCTGTGGAGGTGGAACGGCTGAGATGAGTTCTTCACCCATCACATTGTTTAAGAGTTCAAAGTTTCTACTCATTGTTGGACTCCGCAGGAGTACAAAGGCATAGTGTCAGACCTCATATTCCAACCGCTCGAGGATTTGTAGTGTTTTCAAAGGGGCGAACTTTACCGGCTCCATTGCCGCCGCCGTTTCCGTTGCTCCTTTCGTTGCCGATCGCGGAGCTGTTACCGGAAAGAGGCACAGAAGCCAAGACCGGCAGATTCAGCACTGCTTCAACCTCACGCGGTGTGCGGAAGGAGGAGTCCACATATTCCAGAGCGAACACCAGTCCCGCGCTGACTATAGCGGAGATAAGCGTGCCAATCAGTGCCAATAGAAACGGTGGGTATTTGGGTAGCTCGGGAACCGTCGGGGGCTCGGCAATCGCGACATTTACAATGTGAGTCTTGTCAAGCGCATCGTCGATACGCGCTTCTTCACGCTTGTTCAAGTAGAGCAGATAGTTTTGCTCCGCCGATTTGATCTCTCGATTCAAATCCTCAGCGGTGATCTCTTTGTCTTCGAGGTTGTGGGTTGTAGCCTGATATTCACGAACATTCTGTTCGATTACTGCGGCTTGCGCCTGGAGTCCCTTTAGATCCGCTTTGGCTTTGGCCAGCTCGGTTTCGATCCACTCATGAGTCGGCTCTACATCTGTTGATTCGTCTCGCAATGGAGCCGTCTCTTCCACTTGGATAGCAGCCTTTGTTTTTGCGATTTCCTCCTCGACCTCTTTCACCGGGCGGTAATCGGGCTGAAACTTTGTGAGTAAATCTGTCCGCCTTAGTTCAAGCGTCAACAATGTGTTCTTGAGCTGCTCCATGAGCTGTTCGTTATCCAGGCGGCGGCTAGTCGTTACCATACGGCCGGGAGTTGTTGCCTGCTCTTTTTCCAGCGTACGAATGCGATCTTCCGCATTGGCAATCGCTGCGCGCGTTTCATGCAGGCTAGCATTAAAGTCACTAAGCTTTTGCAGGGTTATGTCTCGGGCCAGGTCAGGCTTCACTGCACCCGGAGCTTGGGAGAACTTCAGCAGTTGCTGCTCTGCTGTGGCGAGTTGGTTTTGATAGTCCGCAGTTTTTTGTTCAAAGAACTCATACTGTCCAGATGGTCGATGCACTTGCATGTGCGCGTCGATGTAAGCTAGATCCAAAGCACGCAAAACTTGGGTCACGAGTTTCTGATTGCGTTTGGCATAGGTGATGGTAATGACATTGCTCTTTTTTACCGGCTCGATGTCCAAATCACTGTTCAGTTTCTTGACGGCCTTGGCAATTCTCTCTTCCGGGGTGTCATGAACGAACAATCCGACCAGAACGGAGAGGGGATTTGGCACGCCAGGCGTCTTCAAATTCTGCTCCCCGATCGAGGTTACAACCTTTTTCAGCACATCATCACTGTCGATGATCTCGACTTCCGAATTCAATTCCTCTTCGGTAACTTCGTCGCGAATAACCGGCTGCAATGTCGCCTGTTCGCTTGACACCATGGGATCGAGTCGTTCTTTCCGTACTAGTATCTTAGTTTCCGATTGGTACTTCGGCGGTAAAACAAAGGAGTACAAGATGGTTGCCAGGAAGAGAGTGCCGAAGCACACTAACAGTGCCGTCCTGTGGCGAAAACCTGCCTCCACGATATCTCGCAAGCTCAAAGACTGCTCTTGCTCGCCGCTAGATCGAAATATGTTATCTTCGTGGTTATTCATAATAAACCTCGCGTGGAATAAAGGCCCCCATCTACGCTAGTAACTTGGGCCATACGACGTAAGTGCCGCCTTTGGCAGAAACGGGTCAATCTTGGAAATGGTATTCTTAGGCACATACAACATGTCACCTGGTTGCAAGTACAGATCCTCTTTCAGGTTCCCTTTCTTAACCATGCTCTTTACATTGATAATCCTCGCCTGAACCCATTCATCGTCCACGTGCCGAAACAGAAGCACTTGGGAGTGCTTGGAGGTGACCAAGAAACCGCCGGCTATTGCAACGCCCTCGGTGACGGTTGTGTTGGCCCTCAGTTCGTATTTTCCGGGTTTCCCGACCTCGCCATTCGCGGTGAAATAAGGGCGGTTAAAGTCTTTAAGCACGAGACTGATACTCGGATTGGCCAGAATCTTTTCGTACGCGTTCCGCAACCGTGCTGTGGCAGAGGGTACGGTGTCTCCAGCGATGTGCACATCCCCAATGTCCTTCAGGGTAATAAAGCCATCCGGCTGCACGATGACGGACTGATTAAATTCCGGGCTGAATTCGAACATTATGTCGAATGCGTCACCCGGCGAGAGATGGTAGCGCGGATAGCGATCAGTGAGATGCGGCATCTCGCTACCGTTTTGCCCCGATTGCACTTCCGCCGCCGGCACCGCGCTCGCAGATGCTGAAGATGTTTGCCCAGCCGCATAAGCCGTCCACACCAGGCTCCACAACATTGCAATCGCACAGAGTTTGATCAATAATGGA
>JASHPL010000161.1 GCA_030038125.1 Candidatus Sulfotelmatobacter sp. | reverse complement strand
GAGTGAGCGATGGGATGGCGATGGGCACTGATGGGATGAGCTTCTCGCTCCAATCGCGAGAGCTCATCGCGGATTCCATCGAAACCGTAATGGCCGCTCAGTGGTACGACGCAAACGTGTCGATTCCAGGGTGCGATAAAAATATGCCTGGCTGCGTCATGGCGATGGCGCGACTAAATCGGCCTTCTCTAATGATTTATGGCGGTACGATCCGGGCTGGCCATGTGGCAGATAAGAAGCTGGACATAGTGTCAGCGTTCCAGAGCTATGGTGAATTCATCGCAGGAAGGATCTCTGAAAGTGAGAGACAGTCTATAGTTCGCCATTCCTGCCCAGGAGCGGGCGCGTGCGGTGGAATGTACACGGCAAATACGATGGCATCGGCGATCGAGGCATTGGGTATGACACTACCTTACAGCGCTTCCACTCCGGCCGAAGATCCGAAAAAGCTTGAGGAGTGCTTTCGCGCCGGCGCAGCGATCCGGACTTTGCTTGAGCGCGACGTCAAACCCCGGGCCATTCTCACTCGCGATGCCTTCGAGAACGCGATGACAGTCGTCTCGGCTTTAGGCGGGTCCACCAACGCAGTCCTGCACCTGATTGCGATCGCACGCTCTGCCGGAGTTCTGCTCACTATCGACGATTTTCAACGCGTGAGCGACCGCGTGCCCTTGCTGGCCGACTTCAAACCCAGCGGACCGTACGTAATGGAAGACCTTCATGCCGTCGGTGGAATACCAAGTCTCATGAAACTGCTTTTGAAAGAGAAGCTGTTGAATGGCGCTTGCCTAACGGTGACAGGCATGCCCCTCGAAGAGAATCTGCGAAGATTGCCAAGCCTAGCTTCCGGTCAACAGATCGTGAGAGAGCTTTCGAATCCGCTCAAGTCCACTGGACATATCCAGATACTGAAGGGCAATTTGGCGCCGGAGGGAGCCGTAGCGAAAATAACCGGAAAAGAGGGACTTCGGTTTTCGGGGCCTGCCCGTGTCTTCGACTCGGAAGAAGCAATGTTGAACGCGCTGGAACAAGGCAAAATCCCCAAAGGTGACGTGATTGTGATTCGCTACGAAGGCCCAAAGGGTGGCCCAGGTATGCCCGAGATGTTGACTCCAACCTCGGCCATCGTCGGTGCTGGTCTGGGAAAAGAAGTTGCACTCATCACCGATGGCCGATTTTCTGGCGGTTCCCACGGATTCATCGTCGGCCGCATTGCGCCCGAAGCACAAGACGGAGGACCAATTGCACTGGTGAAAGATGGCGATCGCATTTCGATCGATGCGGAAAGCAACCAGCTGAATGTTTCTCTTTCCGACGCAGAGTTTGCCGCGCGACGCAAAGAATGGCAGCCGCCGGCGCCCAAAGCAACCAAAGGAACTCTCGCGAAATATATTCGCCTGGTAAGAAGCGCGAGCTTGGGCTGCATCACCGACGAGACTTGAACCGTTGGATGCTGCAAGAGAAATGGCAACTTACTTACTGCGCTGGACGTCCGCGATCGGTTGTCCGGCTTTGGGCACGTCTCTAAGGTAATTCTCTCCAGCAACGAGGCCAGCGTCGCAGCGATTTGATCCTTTGAAACGACTAGACCCGAAAGCGCCAGCGATAGTATTCGACGATGCAGCAGATATCTCCCCTTGGGCAGCGACGATTCGATCATTGAACCTAAGTTTCTCCTTTCTAATTGTTCCAGCGCTGATCCTCTGCCGATTTTCTGCCTTGCATGGACGCTCATTCTTATTCCGTCGCAACAGTCCAATCGCCGCACGCAGCACGTGCGCTATCCCGTGGATGCAACGATTGTCGGCCGGGTCACTGGAATTTCGATGGACATCGTAGAACCGGAAGAAAGCGAAATTCGCCCGGCTTGAGCTTGAACAACGCCAGGTGCACTCCCGATTTTCGTAGGTAACCTGGACTCTCCTCCTGAGTGAGGATTAGCCGGAGGTGGTAGCGCTATCAGAAAACCAAAGCGATCGTAGAAATAGTGTCCACGCATTCATGAGATCACTCGTAAAGCAAACCTTTGGCTGCTCGTTCCGCTTACCCCCAATCCGACTCGCGCGGCGCAATGGCGTCGCGCGAAAGTCGAGTTGCGGTTCAACGTGGAAGAATTGCTTATACGGCGACGAGGCCGCCGTCGACGGGCAAATCGATTCCGCTAATGTAGCTGCTCTCGTCCGAAGCCAGGAACACCGCTGCAGAAGCGATCTCCTCGGGCTTCCCGATGCGCCCCATGGGAATCATCGTCTTGAATCGTTCTTTCATCGCCCCCGTATTGTCGCCAAACTGGCCTTTGAGAATAGGTGTTTCGATGGGGCCGGGGCTGATCACATTCGCGCGGATCCCCTTCCCTGCCAAGTCCGCGGTCCAGGTGCGCGCAAACGAACGCAGCGCGGCCTTGGTAGCTCCGTAGGTCGCGTAAATCGGGATGCCTTTCTGCCACACCCCCGAGCCGGTTAGGATGATCGATCCCCCGTCTTTCATCAGGGGCAGGGCTTTTTGCACTGCAAAAAAAACCCCGCGTGCGTTGATATCGAAAGTCTTGTCGTAGTGCTCCGCGCTCACCGCTGCCGTTGGCGTCGGCTCCACGATTCCCGCATTCGCAAATAGCACATCGAGCTTGCCTTTTTTCGCAGCTACTTCCTTATACAGCCGGTCCAGGTCCTCGAGATTGGAAACGTCTCCTTGGACCGCGCTGACATTGCTGCCGATTTCGGCCGCTGCACTGTCCAGTTCTCCTTGCCGGCGGCCCATAATGAATACGTAGGCTCCCTCCTTCACAAAGCGCTTGGCGGTAGCGAGTCCGATACCGCTGCTGCCGCCTGTGATGACCGCGATTTTTCCCTTGAGTGCGAGCATGATGTAATCTCCCTTCCATTGAGCGATTCGAATGGTTTCGAACTTCTGGAACTATCGGTTCAGATGTGCGCTAGGCGAAATGGTTTCATATTTTTCAACCTTTCGTTCCAGAAGTGCGTCAAATCGGTTATGGACACTTCAACGGCGGCGGACGGGAGGATGGGGCGTCCTCGCGGGTTTGACGAGGACGCCGCCCTCGAAGCTGCGATGCGGGTCTTCTGGCAAAACAGCTACGAAGGCGCGACCATCGCCGACCTCACCGAAGCCATGGGCATCAACCGTTCCAGCATGTACGCGGCTTTTGGCGACAAGGAATCGATCTTTCGCAGGGTCGTGGAGCGCTACCGCGAGGAGCGGATGACCTACATCAGGCAGGCTCTGGATGAGCTCTCGCTACGTAAAGTCGTAGCGGGGCTGATCCAGGGAACCGCGGAGTTCCTCTCGAGCCCCGACAATCCCCGGGGCTGTCTTCTGATCCAAGGGGCGCTGGCCTGTGGCACGGATGCAAAAGCTGTAAAGCTGGCGATGATCGATTCGCGAAAAAGCGGTGAAGCGGCTTTGAAGAAGCGGCTGCAACAGGCACAGACTGAAGACGAACTTTCCCCGGAAATCCAGCCTGCAGACTTCGCCCGCTACCTGTCGTCGATAATGGCAGGGCTCGGGGTTCAGGCCGCCAATGGAGCCACCAGGGCAGAATTGCGGCGCGTCGCTGAGATTGCCTTGCGCTGCGTTGAAGCCGTCCTTCCGGAGGCTGCGAACAGCTAGGTCCACAGTCGAGATTGGCTCGATAGGGATGCGCGCCTCTTTATTTACTAAGAGCCGTTCGGAAGAGCTCCTCAATACGACCGGAGTCGACTTCGCCGGACTCGTTGTAAAGGGCACTACCGTGCCCGTCCAGCACGAGCACATGAGGGATGTAACCCGTGTAGTACTGCTTAACTAAGACCTGCTGCTCGGGCGAGCGCTCTTTGTCGAGATCAATCACAATAAAATGCACCTGTCCGCGATATTTGTTGTAGAGCTCAACCGTGCGCCGTGCCTGCCTTTTCGAATTGAAGCATCCTTCGCCATAAATAATGACGTAGTTGGGCTTACCAGACACAAACCCCGACTCGGCATCGTCCCCGGTGATGAGTGGGCCATCTTGACTATCGCTGCTGTAGTCGAGCCTTGGATTCAGCTTCAAATTGTCGATCGCGAGCAGAGACTGGCCAAATGAAAGAACTAAAAGCACTAGGGGCAATATTCTCGTTTTCATTGTGGTGCAACCTCCAATGGAAATGATTGTTCGTCCAGCGCGGATTTGTCCGCGAAGCGGGCGAGGGCTTTATCCGCCACTTCGCGAAAAGCCGGCCTGTCGGGTTTGCGCTCCGCGGGCAGATACCCGGCACCGAAAAAAAGCTTCCCGTCGGGCGTAATGAACGACGTCAGAGGCAGCCCTGCGGGCAAATTGAGCACAGCCTGGGCACGCTGCAATTGGGCAACGAGCCTGGATGACGCGTCGTAGTCCACCTTCACGGCGACAAAATGCTGATTGATGTAGTCTGCGGTGGCCGGGTTGGTATAGGTGTCCCGGTCCATCAGGGCACACCAGGGGCACCAGACCGCGCCCACATCCAGAAGAATTGGACGATGCAACCCGCGGGCTAATCTGAATGCCTCCGGGCCCCAGGGGTGCCAATCGACAGGTTGGTCAACGGCGCGCTTGAGATAGGCCGATTGCTCGCCAACGAGATGATTGGGTTTCCCCTGCGCAAATGAAACCGCTGTCATGCACGCGGCGAAAACCAAAGCGCTAAGATTTCTTGCCAGCATGTGAGATGGGATTCGTTCCCGGCAAACAAAGTTACAGCCATGCCTACGCGCCGCACCCGGCGCAAGCATGATATGGGGGCGACTCAGCTGCCCGGATGCAAGTAAGAAGTGTGGCGAGGTGGCAATCGGGATCGGATACATATAAATTTGCCCCCAGGCGGGCTTGGTCCGAGTCGGAAGAATTTGAGCACGGCCTTGGGCCGCTTACCTGCGCTGAATCGCTTCCGAAGACCGCTGGTGATCGAGCGGAAGGACATCAAGCTTCCAGTGAAGGTTCAGACTGGCGGGGGGATAACAAACTCGTTCGTCTCACGCTTGGTAGTTGAGCTCTCCTGTCACTGCGAGTTCCTTTCCCTTTCCAAGCGAGGCGATAAATGCGCGGGAGCTGTTAATTCTGATCTTGTAGACGATGCGAAATTTGCCTTCAAACACCGGGACGTGCTCGTGAATGGGCTCTTGGGCCATGGATAACAACACGGCACACACGGACGGACAAAATGAGAGTGTGGCCGCTTGAATCGGCACACACCAGCGCGGTCTTTCGGACGAAATTCTAATGATGACGACTACCCGCCACTGATGTCGAGTATCCGTCACCATTCGACATTCTTCACAAGCCACCCTCGCTGACGAATCAGGAGATCTCAGATCGGTCCAACCCACTAGACAGACTGAAAATAACTCATCTCAACGGCGTGATACATCACGCGGGAAAAAACGCTGGCACCTTGATTGCAACGAGGGGTCCAGCCCCGGACCAAATGACCGGCCCCGGAGTTTTACCCTGCCAGCCAGAGCACCACGGTTGCGCCAACGGCCAATTTCGATTCGAGGGTAATCGGCAAAATGTGTAGGGGCTAGCCAAGCGTCACGAGCAAGCGTTCCGCCATGGATTGCGATCCGTGATTGAGTGAAAGCTTTACCGAGGGGAATACAGCTCGAGTATCAGAACACACAGGAGAAATCCATGGAACGTGAAACTGACTACTTTACAGCCTATCGTAGCTTGAAGCTGACCCGAGGCAACGACGGTGTGCTGGTTGCCGAATTTCACACCAAAGGCGGTCCGTTCACCTTCACCGCGTCGGATCACACCGACTTTGTCGACGCGTTTTACAGGATTTCGCAAGATCGAGCCAACAAGATCGTGATCCTGACCGGAGCGGGAGGCGAGTTTATTCCCAATATCGATTTTTCCACCTTCGGCAATGTTGCCGATCCCGGCGTCTGGAGCCAGGTGCACGACGAAGGAGTGCAGATCCTCGAAAACATCTGCAACATCCGTGTGCCGGTGATTTCGGCGATCGAAGGACGCGCCCATATTCACTCCGAGTACGCGCTACTTGGAAGCGTGATTGTGGCGGCCGAGGGTGCGACGTTCCACGATGTACCCCACTTCGCGGGTGGGATCGTTCCCGGGGATGGAATCTTCACGACCTGGAGTTATCGGGCTGGAGCCGGACGAGCAGAGGCCTTTCTTCTGAATCCGCAGCCGTTATCGGCGCGAACGGCGCAAGAATGGGGCGTGGTCGCCGAGGTCGTCCCGAACGGCAAGTCGCTCGATCGAGCACGGGAACTGGCTGCGCTCTACCTGAAGGTGCCGGAGGTGACCCGCCGCAACACGCGCGTTCACTTTATCCAGCCACTTAAGGAACGGATCGTGCGAGAGGTCGGGTACGGATTGTCGCTCGAGGGAGCATCGGCGGCTGATCTGGTCAAGTCGATGCAAGCGGGCGGCAAGCCGTCCGCTTAAGTCAAATGTGAGTGACGTCACCGGGCTTGCGATGACGAAGTCAATCGTGATTACAGGTGCATCGAAAGGAATCGGCCGGGCTGCGGCACACGCGCTGGCCCAACAGGGTTGGGCGGTCATCGGTGTGGCGCGCACAGCTCCCGGCAGCTTTCCCGGAGAATTCATTTCAGCCGATCTGGCGGACAAGGATGAGACCAGCGCTCTTGCTGGCAAGCTAGCAGCTCGCGGCAATGTGCTGGGAATTGTGAATAATGTCGGTCTGGCCAAACACGAAACCATCGACACCATGGAGCTGGGCGTGTTCACTGCGGTCATGGATCTGAATGTCCGCCCGGCCTTGCAGCTCACGCAAGCTTTGCTTACCGGCATGCGATCCGCACGGTTTGGGCGCATCATCAACGTGACCAGTCTTGTAACGCGCGGTTTTGCGTTTCGTGCCAGTTACGCAGCGGCGAAAGCGGCCCTCGAGAGCCTGACGCGTACTATGGCGCTTGAGTTGGCCGGTCACGGCATCACCGCCAACGCCGTTGCTCCGGGCCCGACCGAAACGGAACTATTCCGCGCTAACAACCCACCTGGTAGCGAAGGCGAAGCTCGCTATTTGAGAAGCGTGCCCGTCAGACGATTCGCTCAACCTGAGGAGATTGCATCCGCCATCGCATTTCTTGCGAGCGAACAGGCTGGTTTCATCACGGGTCAGACCTTGTTCGTCGATGGAGGAGCGAGCCTGGGCAGTCTTTAACTCTCTGGTTCTCGTTCGATTCTTCGGACCCTCGAAATTTACTTGAACGGTCCGTCGACCCCGCAGCGGCACTCAAGTCAAATACTTCTTCATGCAGCGTACGCACGGCGCATAACCTCGCTGTTCCGCTTCTCGTGCAGAAATGGTCCGCAAGTTGGATTGGTCGTGAATGAACGGGCATCCGGCGACATGAAAGACCTTGCCTTTATCCGCAATGATGACCATCATCTCCGGAGGCACGTGAGAAGACGCTCTAGCATGTGCCGAACGCAACCCGGGACGGCCAAAGCTCCAGGCGCGAGCGGTTTCGAAGCCGCCCGCCACGAGGACTGCAGCAGCCGTGGCAACCATCCAGCCAAAAAAAGTTCTCCTGCTGCCCGAGATATTGCTCTCTAGTTTTTCGTGCAAGCGCCGGCGGAATCCCAGAGGAACGTCCACCAGACGTCCATCAGAGTAAATCTGGATCACGTTGCGGGTGCCATCGACGACGGCGGTGCAGTTCTTGCAGCCGCGAATGTGTTCTTCAATCGCCGCCCCCAACCCGGGATCGACTTCGCCGTCGAGGTAGTTCGAAACCTCGCGCCACACATCTTCGCATCGGACTACCATGGCTTTGTCCCCTTCGCAAAAGACAAGTTGCTGCTCCATGCGCCTCCGAGTCCAGGCGCCAGTAGGTCCCTGAGCATCAGACGCGCGCGCAACAAGCGAGTCTTTACCGCCGCGATTGAGATGTCCAGAGCTTTAGCGGTCTCTTCGATGCTCAGTTGGTCCATGTCGCGCAGTACAAATACCTCGCGGTAGATCTGCCCGAGCGATCGGAGTGCTTCGGCAAGTTTTTCCCGGATCTCTTTGCGCTCCAGGGCCTCTGAAGGAATCTCTCGCCAATCGGCAAAGTCGCGCGGGGTGTAATTGCCCTCCCCATTCCCGTCTTTTTCAATCGGCTCCACCAGATTGGCGCGTTCCTTTCGTCTGCGCATAAGTGCTTCGTTGACCGCAATTTGAGTAAGCCAGGTGCTGAACCTCGCCTCGGCCCGGAACTGTCGAATATTCTTGAGTGCTTTGAGGAAGGCTTCCTGGGCGCAATCGTCGGCGTCTGCCTCGTTGTGCAGAATCGCCAACCCCGCGGCGTAGACACGCCTCTCGTAAGGGCGGATCAATTCGTAGAAAGCATCGCGCTCGCCATCCTGGATCCGCTGAATGAGCCTCCGCTCGTAATCTTGTTGCGCTGAATTCTCCAGCGGACCCGCTCCCGCAACCATTTATCCTCACCGCACGACTCAGATTTACTCCCTCGCCTCGTTACTTCGCGATGTACTCGGGATCCTTCTTCCACCCTGTCAGCATGGAGACGAAGTTGTTCCATCCGTGAAGCACAACCATGACCAGGTGTCCAAACACAAAACCGAGCATCGCCCACATCGTCAGAAAGTGCCACAGCCGAGCGTAGTGGAAACCGCCCATCATCCACGCCAGCCAGGAAAATTGAATCGGCTTCCAAACCGCGAAGCCAGTCGCGACCGATAGCCCACCGAGGATGATTGCCGATGTGTAGGCATGCTTCTGTAAAGGGTTGTATGCCTCCCGGATCGGGGGTTTGGGCCCGAAGAAAAAATAGTGGCGGACCATTGGCCACACGCCGGGAATATCGCGCCGCACAAACAACACCTGCTTGTAGTTCCCGCCCAGGATTTGGTATCCGAGATAGATCAGGCCCGTGCCCATATAGATCCACATGAAGGTGAGGTGCCATTGCAACGCACCGCCAAGCCATCCTCCAATCGCCAGAGACTTGGGCCAGTCGATCAAAACTTTTTCGGGAATTTTGGCGCCGAAGCTCGGGAAGGCGCGAAAGATTTGCAGTCCGGTGCCCGCCATGACAAACAGGGAAATGGCGTTCAGCCAGTGACACAGACGCACGACGAACGGGTGTTCGTAGACCGCTTCCGTGACCTCCCCAGTTTTGGCGTCCTCGATGGCGAGCACTTGTGTTGACATATGGCATCCTCTCAGGCCTGTTAAAGACCGTAGAAGCTCGAATAGCCCTGGTCTTCCCAATAGCCGACGCGCGCGAGCACATTGGTGACCTGCAGATCGGTTAGGTATTTCGCCTGCTTGTAACCGATCTTCGTGGGAATCGTCAGGCGCACAGGGGCACCATGCTCGCGAGTCAGAGGCTGGTCATACATCTCGTAGCAGAGCAAAGTTTGGGGATGAAGGGCGGTTGCCATGTCGAGTGATTCGTAGTAATCGTCGGCACATTCCACATAGACATACCGCGCGGTCAAGTCCGCTCCAATCGTCTTTAGGAAATCGGAAAGCCGGGCGCCCCCGAAACGCCCGATAACGTCCCAGCCTTCCACACATACGTGACGTGTATTCTGGCGAAAACGGGGAAGGGCCTGAATTTGTGCGAGCGTGTAATCTCCCGGCCTTCGGACCGCTCCGGTGACGGTGAGCGTCCAGCGGTCAAAGTCAACGCCCGGATCGTCGACGTCATAGTCGTTGATCGGAAACTTGTTGAAGGGAGTAAGTTCCGAACTGGCGAAAGTTGTAGCGAGATGACCTGGGCGAAAGAATTCCTCTGAGGCCCAGTCGCTGAATCCAAGACCCATCCTGAGGAGCGGCGCCTGCAGCTTCGGGATGGCGAATGCGCCTAAAGCGAGAACCGGAGTCAGCTTCAGAAGTTCACGCCGGTTCATGCTCTTGAATTTCTTTTTCTCGATTCGGGATGACATGAAGTTCGCTCCCGCGGAGGATACAGATCCGCTTGGGTCTGATTCGCCAATCGCAAAAAAGTTACCGGCCGCGCGGGCGAACTTGAGTAGCCGCAGCACCTCGAGGAGGCCCCACGGCTACCCGACACTCGAAGTCGAACGTAGCGGCTAATTCTGCTTCATGCTGTCATCATGTTTCATATTGTCGTCGTTCTTCATGTTGTCGTCTTTTTTCATGTTGTCTTTTTTCGTCTTGGCTTTCTTCTTGCTCGCCTTCTTGTCGTTCTTCATCTGGTCGTTCTTCATGTTGTCGTCGTGCTTCATCTGGTCGTTCTTCATCTGGTCCTGCGACTGATTCTGCTGCTGCGCATTGTCACCAGACTGGGCGAACACGGCCAGTGGAGCGGCCAAAAGACACATCATCATCAAGCTATAGAACATTTTCTTCACGGGGCATCTCCTTTTGTTAGTGGAATGTGCTCACTGCACCTAGGGGTATCAGTGAGATGACCAAGCCAATAAAAAGTGACAAGACCAAACTGTATGAAACGCTGTATGCCAATTCCCATCATTTTCGCTGAGCCGTCTTTCGCAGCATCCAGCGATAAGGTCTCCGGGGCCCAGCGGTTTGCGGACCAGGGCTCCGTGGAAAACAATTGTCCGGTCATCAGAAATGCTTCCCCTGAGTTGCTGATTGTCACTGCACCATTCGCTCAGTCGCTTCTGCGATGAAATTCTCAAGAATTCCGCTTTTTGGCCGCGAAATCCCGAGCTTCTTCATCTTGGAGACGAGACTCGTTCTCGGTAGTCCGAGTCGAACCGCGGCGCCCTCGGGTCCTCCGATCACCCAACGCGTATCTTCCAGGGTCCGCAAGATGAGAGACCGTGCACAATCGCTCAGGGTGCCCGATCGAGAACTCGGCGTCCTCGCCTTCTGCAGCCGTACTGGAGTCTCGGCGAATACCGAAGGTAATGGATCGGAAAGCACATCGTTGTCGGACCGGATAACGGCACGCTCGATCAGATTTTGGAGTTCGCGAATGTTTCCGGGCCAGGGATAGCCGGAGAGCGCAGCGATTGTTTCGGGCGGTACAAACCGAATTGGCTTACCCATCCGCCTGGCGAAAGCCTTCACGAAATGAGAAACCAGCAGCGGAATGTCCTCGGGCCGGTTTCGCAAGGGAGGCAACTCGATAGGAAAGACATTCAGGCGGTAATAGAGATCGCCGCGGAATACATTTCGTGCGACCATTTCTTTCAAATCTCGATGGGTTGCTGCCAGCACACGGACGTCGACCCGCTGCGTCCGGCCATTGCCCAGACGTTCGAACTCCTGCTCCTGCAGAACGCGGAGCAGTTTCGGCTGCAATGCAAGCGGCAGGTCTCCGATCTCATCGAGGAAAAGAGTCCCGGTATCGGCCATTTCGAAGCGACCGATCTTCTGCGCGATCGCTCCGGTAAAGGCGCCTTTCTCGTGTCCGAACAGTTCACTTTCAAGAAGATCAAATGGAATGGCCGCGCAGCTCAGCTTCACAAACGGGCGTCCACATCGCGCGCTCAGATTGTGGATGGCGCGAGCGATCAACTCCTTGCCGGTTCCGGTCTCTCCCAGCACCAGTACGGTCGAGTCCGTGGGTGCGACTCTCTCCACTTCTGTAAGCACAGACCTGAGACTTGGGCTGCTGCCGATAATTCCCTGAAACGCACTCTCCGCATGGATCAGTGCTTTTCTCGCTTCATCAATTGAGACGATTTCTACCTCCTCCGGCCGGGATCTTATGGGTCTCGACGGCAGAGCGCTAGGATCTGTTCCCGTCCTGGATATCGGAAATGCTTCGGTCGCCATCAGTTCCCCCTCGAAAAATCACAATGGAAGGCGCGCCACTTGCACGCACCGTGTAAACGCCTCATCCCAGTTGCAGCCGGACTACCAAGAATAAATATGTCCGTCGAAACCGAAGTCTGCCATCCAAGTCGTTGTGCTGGCGGGAGTTCTTGAAATAGGAGCATGACTCCCATTGGATCGCATCAGACGGACTTGTGTCGGATGACTGTCACTGTCGGGTTCCCGCCTCGGCGACCGTCACCATGATCTGAGCAGGGGAGTTGTCCTGAGAAGGCAGCGGTGCCGTCGCGTGCAGTTTGACAGGTCGAATACTTCGAATTTGCCATTACGCGGTGCGGAAGCCACGCTCCTGCAGCACCCAGATGTTTCCGTCTGGGTCGGAGAAGTTGGCAAGACTGGCGTAGTCGCCCCGCGCCGGGTCGAGCCCAGGTGCGAAACCGCCGTCCCAGGCTCCAATCGGCGTTTTGTGCCGGATTTCGCCGACTTCAACCCCGTGTTCGAGCAGACGGTTTCGCACGGCATCGAGGTCCGTTACG
>JASHPL010000160.1 GCA_030038125.1 Candidatus Sulfotelmatobacter sp. | reverse complement strand
CCAGTTCGCGCACATTTCCCGGCCAGGGATAAGTTGCCAGTCGCGTTTGCGCTCTACGGGATAATCCCAGGATCGATTTTCTATATTCGCCGGCGAACTTCTCAACAAAGTGGCGAACCAGCAACGGCACGTCTTCACGACGGCTGGATAACGGAGGCAAGGCGATCTCGATGACAGCCAAGCGATAGTAAAGATCTTCACGAAAGCGACCATCGCGCACCATTGTTTTCAGGTTGCGATTGGTTGCAGCGATCACGCGTACGTCCACGTCTCGTGGAGTGACCGAACCAACCCGCTGTACCCGATGGTTCTGCAATACTCGCAGCAACTTGGCTTGCGCTGACGGCGACAGTTCGCCAATTTCATCAAGAAAAATTGTTCCGTGATCGGCGTGCTCAAAGAGTCCGACTTTGTCCTGCATTGCTCCGGTAAAGGCACCGCGAACGTGTCCGAACAGTTCGTTTTCCATCAGAGTGTCAACCAGAGCTGAGCAGTTGCAGGCAACAAACTTGCCGCGGGCCGCCGGGCTCCGGTGGTGCAGTGCTTGGGCCACAAGCTCTTTCCCGGTCCCGGTTGAGCCGGTGACTAAGACCGTACGGAAATGTGGCGCAACCCGGCGAACCTTGGCAAAGACTTCGAGCATGAGGGGACTACGACCAACAATGCCCTCGAATGTATACGCATCGGTAAGTTCCTGGTCGAGCTGCAGAGTCTTCCGGCGCTGCTCCGCATCCATCCTCAGCGCGGCAATCCGCGCGCGGAGCCTGGGAATATCCAGAGGCTTTGTTACGTAATCGCAAGCTCCTTTTTGAATTGCCTGGACGGCGGATTCTGCAGAGTGTTGTGCTGTAATCAGAATGATATCGAGCCCAGGGTCGACGGCGAGCATACTTTCCAACATTTCCATACCACTGAGCTTTGGCATCATTACGTCCAACAACACCACTCTGGGGCGCGCCTTTAGAAAAGAAACAAAGCCCTCTTCTGAATTCGCGGCTGTCAGGATTCGCAAGTCGGTTTCTTTAAACGCTTCGCGAATGTGCTCTAGAGTCTGCGGATCATTATCGATGGCAAGTACCGTAAATGGATCAGGCCCGTTCATCCGAATACTCCAAACACATGGGTTTGGCAACCCGAGTGTCATTTCCCCAGTGACGAAGCGGCAGTCGTTCGATAAGGAACTTGGACCACGCCGGTGGCGGCGAGAGGCCCCCTGTCTGCTTGTGATGCATACAGAATAGTACGATTCCGGAAAAAGTAACGCAGGAACAAAATCTTGTTACAAAAAACGGACAGGGCGATTTCCAGCCAACGCAATGCACAACTTGACTGGGATACGCTGACTTGGAACCTTCAGAGTTAACACTTGGGGCAGTGTCCCGAAACCAGAATATGTCTGTAATCCGAACACCGTTCCGCATTGCCGCGCAGTAGCTCTACGACATCAACTAAGTCGAAGATTTTCCCCTTTAACAAGTTAGTTGTTGCCGGCTGGTTCAGTTCGATGTGGCTAGCGACGTGCACAGGTTAACCGCGATGACCTCGCAGATTCGACTTGACGGTCTTCTGTTTAGCAATGATGTCCAGGTTCTCGGAGTCATGAACCAGGTGTTGGGCAAGTTTGCGATCGAGACGGAGACTTGTTCGGAATTAACCACAGCGCTCGATGCCGTTACTCATCGAAGGCTGGATGCCATCATCGTGGATTGGGGAGAGACGCACGATCCAGCTCGAATTGTGCGCTCGGCTCGCAAGTCGTCGCCGAATGGAAGCTCCACAATCGTTGCTCTTGTTGATGTGGGATCGGAAACCCACGCGCTGCTGGTGGGTGCGAATTTCATGATTCATAAGCCCGCCGACATGGAGCATGCAGGGCGCTGTATGCGTGCAGCTTACGGGACCATCCTACAGAACCGAAGGCGCGCTGCTCGTGTTCCGGTGGACATTCCAGTTAAAGCCAAAGTGGTGGATGCCGAAGTTGTCGAGGCGAGAATTAGCGATATCAGCTTAGGTGGTCTCGCTCTGCAATGCCAGCGACCGCTGCGAGTTGGTTGCGAGGTGCTGACACACTTCGATCTTCCAAACGGCAGTCGCTCGATTCGTATAACGGGTAAAGTTGTGAACGCCAACAGTTCCGGCAGGGCTGGCATACGCTTTTCGTTTTGTCCGGAGGAAGATCTGGAGTCCCTGGAGGCTTGGCTAGCAGACGAATTGGCGAAGTTGGAGAAAGCTGAGATGCCCTCTGAATATGGCCAATACCTTAGCGACTAACACCCTGGTTGCCGAAGCGGTTGTAAGTCCAGACCTCAAAATACTTCTCGCCGAAGATTCTCACATCTATCGCCATCTGATCGAAAGTCAGTTCAAGGAATGGGGATTCAGCCTGATCTTAGCCAAGGACGGCAAAGAAGCGTGGAAAGTCCTATGTGGACCCGAAGCGCCAAGGCTTGCTTTGCTCGACTGGATACTCCCGGAAATTGATGGTCTGGAGATCTGCCGCCGCCTTAGGGAGTGTTCTCCAAAGGTAGCTTACACCTACACAATCCTGTTAACTGCCAAAAACAAAAAGCAGGAAATGCTGGAAGCGATGGAAGCTGGAGCCGATGATTTCCTGGCAAAGCCCTTCGATCCACTGGAGCTCAAAGCACGCCTGTTAGTTGGCAAGAGAATTGTTGAGCTGCAACAAAAGCTGGTTTCCACAAACGAGGCCCTGCAGCATGCTGCCAGTCATGATTTCCTGACCGGCCTCTGGAATCGTGCGGAGATTGTTGAGTTTCTGTTCCGCGAACTCGCACGTGCCCGGCGGGACCGTACTCCCGTCGGGATCGTACTCGCCGACGTAGATCACTTCAAGCAGGTAAATGACAAGTTCGGCCACGATGCGGGAGACTCTGTTCTCAAGGCAGTTGCGTCCGGCCTCACCGGCAGCCTGCGTGAATACGATGGCGTAGGTCGATATGGTGGTGAGGAATTCTTGCTGGTTATACCCGGTTGTGACCTGGGAACAACAATTCGACGAGCCAATCAGGTTAGGGAATCGATCGGAGCACGAGAGATTTCTACTCCTGGCGGAGTAATTACAGTCACGCTAAGTATGGGAGCCACCGCGGCAGTCTCCTCTGCCAACTTAGAGCAGTTAATCCGTACAGTTGACAGTGCACTGTACCAAGCCAAGCGTAACGGAAGAAACCGCATCGAGAGGGCAGAGTTCGCTCCAGTCGCCGCGCAGTGAATGTGATCGCCTCGCTCGCAGGTAACCACTCGGGTAATCAGGAATGTGTCTGGGCCAGCGAGGCAACTCTTTCGTTTCTTAAGCTTCTGCCCACGATTTTCAGTTCCGCCGTTGAACCACAGTACGTGAGCGCGATGTAAGCCAAGCAAACCGATGTACAGCTTCAGGACAGTATTCCTAAATCAAGACGGAATCGCCACCAGACTCTCTTGATGGCCCTGCTTGTCTGGAATTGTAAGTTGCTTTTTTGCTGGATTTTACATGCGGCTCTTCCGGATCGTCTTCGAAGGCAATCCCCTTGCTACTCCTTTTTCATTCCTTCTCGTTGCGAAAGCATTCTTGTGCTTGCACAACGAGCGTGGAGCAAATGCCTTCCAAGACCGTATCGAGTAATGAGAGGAACTGTTCATGCGATCCGGAATTCGTTGCTTTGTGATAACACTGGCGGCTGTTGGCATCTGCTTCGCTCAACGTCCGGCTCAGGTCGCCCAATCAAGCTCGAGCTATGCCCAGCTACCGTTGACCTTTGAAGAGAACCAGGGCCAGGTAAACCCGCAAGTGAAGTTCCTTGCAAGAGGTAAGGGGTACACGGCCTTTCTGAGCAGTGAGGGCATTGCTCTGTCTTTGCGGTCAAGCGGGGTTGTGAAATCGGGAGCGGTTCCCGATTCTCGTCCAGTACGCTCCGTAATACCATCCAATACAATTTTGCAGTTCAATCTGGTTGGTGCGAACACGAATCCGCGGGTCGTGGGCGAAGCTCCTCAGGCGGGCCGAGTCAATTACTTTATCGGAAGCGACAGGTCGAAGTGGCATACGAATGTGCCCACCTATGGAAGCGTCCGCTACAAGAACGTGTATCCGGGGATTGATCTCGTCTACTACGGCAACCACAGGCAACTGGAATACAGTTTTGAAGTATCGCCAGACGCCGATCCGACTTTGATCCAGTTTGAAATCGAAGGAGCGAGCCAGATCGAACTTGCGGCCAACGGTGATCTCATCGTTAAGACACACAATGCGGCACTAAGTTTCCAAAGTCCAACGTTTTATCAGATAAACGGAGGGTCGCGAGTACAGCTACAAGGAAAATACCTGCTGAAGAGTCCAACACGGGTAGGCTTCCAGGTCGTGTTGCCCGATTCTCGCGATCCCATCGTAATTGATCAAGACGCGGCTCACTCCACCTATTCCAGCGCAGGTCGCGAGCATCCCCAACCAATGACGGCAAGCCCGCCCAATCCCCATAGTGTGGTTTATTCGACTTATCTTGGGGGGAGTGGCGACGATTTTCCGACCGGTCTGGCAGTCGACAGTAGCGGCAGCGTTTACGTGAGCGGATACACCGACTCTACAGGTTTTCCGGTCACTGCAGTAGGAGATCCCTATCCCGGCGCGGATCATGTATTTGTCGCCAAGCTTGATCCCAGCGGATCGACCCTGGTTTATGCCGATTACATTGGCGGTAGCGGTTATGATTACGGGTATGCTCTCGCTCTTGATAGCGCAAACGAAGTCTATGTGACGGGCAGTACTTCATCTCCTGACTTCCCGGTTGTGAACGCTTATCAATCATCCTATCCCGGATCTTTCAACGCTTTTATCACAAAACTCTCTGGCGACGGCTCCTCCCTGCTCTATTCGACTTACTTGGGAGGAAACGGCTCGGATACGCCGGCCAGCATAGCTCTCGATGGGTTGTCGGATATATTGGTGGCTGGGAGCACCACATCGACAAACTTTCCGGTTGCGAATGCCTACCAGTCCAGTGCATCTCCCAATCAAGGAAGCGTCTACGGCACCTACGGTTTCCTGACCGAGTTCGTACCGGACGGTTCTTCACTTGTCTACTCAACCTACCTCGCGGGAAATTCGAATGTGGCGAACAACTGTGGTGGTACACCGTGCTGGGTCGAACCATCCTCTTTGATCCAAGCTCTGGCCGTCGACGGCAGCGGGAATGCATACGTGGCTGGCTACACGAATACGTACAACTTTCCCACGACTTCGGGCACGTATCAGACGACAAATCAGACACAGTCAAACGCAATCATTGCGTTTGTAAGCAAGATTAGCCCGTCGGGAACCCTCAGCTACTCCACATATTTTTATGAATCCAGCGGACTGTTCACGGAAATCAACGCGATCGCAGTCGACGCTTCCGATTCCGCGTACGTCAGCGGATTTTCCTACAGCGATGGAACCTTCCCGGTCACATCCACTGCCATCTGTGATCCAACGGTCTATGGCATCGCATGTAGCTATGCGTTCGTTACGAAGTTTGATGCCACAGCTTCGACTCTAGTGTACTCAACATTTCTGGGCCCTAACAACTACGCCACTCCTGCGGCTCTTGTGCTCGATTCAAGCAACGATGCATTCGTCTTGGCTAGCACAACGAGTAGTTCCTTTGGCATCGTGAATGGCGTCGAGTCCTACTCCGGCGGAAATGACGTTCTGCTGGCAGAAGTAGATCCGGTGGCTGGCTCGGAACTGTTTGCAACCTACCTTGGCGGAAGCTCTGACGAGACCGGAGTAGGAATGGCTCTAGATTCGGGAGGAAATCTTTATATAGCCGGCACAACGGATTCAACCGACTTCCCGACTACGGAAGCAGCCTTTCAAACACAATTTGGGGGAAACACCGACGGGTTTGTAACCAAGATCAGCGCATCTTCTGCGGCCTCGGTGTCTCTGAATCCCTACTCGTTGCAATATTCTTCCCAACAAGTGGGATCGACTTCCTCGTCACAACAGGTTCTTCTGCGCAACATGAGCAGCGGGAGTGTCACGGTATCCATCTCAGCTACAGGAGACTTCGGAGAAACCGACAATTGCGGAACGAGTGTGCCGGCGGCAAGTAGTTGCACGCTCTCCGTGACTTTCACCCCCACCGCTCCTGGGCTTCGCACCGGATCCATTGCAATCAGCGACAGCGCTGCCGGGAGTCCGCAGACCGTGGCATTATCGGGCACGGGACTGGGGAGTGCTGCGACGTTCAGTCCCACCTCACTGATTTTCCCGAGCATACAGGTCGGAACTTCCAGTGCGGGCGAGGCTGTAACTCTAACCAATCCGGGCAATGAGAGCCTGAGCGTAAGCAATATCCAGATCACTGGCGATTACGGACAAACCAACAATTGCCCAGCGACCCTGGCAACAAATTCCAGCTGCGTCATAAATGTCACCTTTACCCCAACAGCCGCCGGAAGTCGAAGCGGAAGCATCACGATCAGCGACAATGCTTTTGGCAGTCCACAAACCGTGGCATTATCCGGCACAGGATTGCAGACCGCCCTGTCGCTGACGCCCACCTCGTTGACTTTTCTGAGTACGCCGGTGGGAACTTCCAGCGCGACCCAGCACGTGACTTTGTCCAACCAGGGGAACGAAAACCTGAATATCAGCAGTATTCAAATCACCGCTGGCTACCAGCAAAGCAACAATTGCCCGGGTAGTCTTGTGGCTGGTTCTTCCTGCACAATCGGTGTGACCTTTACTCCAACTGCTTCGGGAAACCGAGTTGGAACAATCGGCATCACGGATAGCGCAGCGGGAAGTCCTCAGGTTGTCACACTCGGCGGCACTGGATCGGATTTCAAATTGGCAAGCTCATCTCCGAGTACCACGATCTCAGCAGGTGCGACGGCGAGCTATGCGCTCAGTGTTTCTCCTGTTGGTGGAGCGTTCACTGATCCGATCAAGTTGAGCTGTTCTGGCATCCCAGCCCAGTCGACCTGCAGCCTTTCGCCCGCTTCCGTGACTCCGAACTCGAATCCGGCGACGGTGAATCTGACCATCGCTACAACTTCGTCCTCCGCGAAAGCGTTCCCCGTTGTTCCTGGACAAATGCATCCGATGTATGCAGCCTGGGTGCAATTGCAGGGATTGGGCTTGGTAGGAATGCTCTTCATGGCGCCGACCCGCCGGAGGAAAAGGTTGCTCACATTAGTTTTACTCGCGTTGGTACTTTCAGGCGCCTTGTTCATGACAGCTTGTGCCGGAGGAACAGGCATTGTGCCGACGGGTGGATCGGGCACTGCAGCAGGAACATACACCGTCACAGTAACCGGAGCTTCGGGTAACCTTCAGCACTCTTTGACATTGACGCTGGTCGTGCAATGAGATTGGTAAGGAAATCTTAGACCGCGGCGAACAAGAGAAAAGATTGTGCGCGGATCGACCTCAATATGACCAGCTAAGCGAGACTAAAACAGTTGTCGCTGGTGGCTCCGAAGTCTTACCAACCAGCTGGAACCCTTATCGGCCACATAGTAGCCGCCACAGTTTTATATCTCGCCCACCTTGCGTCTTCAGCATATCCATGCTTTCGCTGGACCTCAGTTGCACATGATCATGTTCTGGGTCGTTCCTTCCAAACTGATCATAGAGTTCGCAAGCAGCGGCACACTCCACAGTTTGCTGTGGTGTCTACGAAGATAATAGGATGCTGCAACCGAGCCGACGCTCTTGACTGAGGCGACAGCATAGGCGCGGCCCACCGTGGGATGGGTTCCATATAGATAGGCCGATTGGACTTCAGCGTTGCAGACGCCCTTCCTGCCAGCAAGCCAGTTTTCGCGGGCGAAGAGGGTGGTATAGGAATCAGAAAACGTACTCCCCGTCGAAACGATCGCTAAAGCCAAAAATTTCTTATCGACAACGTTGGATTCTGCCCGAAGAGTTGGGGAAACCCGCGATGAGGAGACCGGCGCGGCTACTTCGATGGCCGGGGTGGCGGCTATAACGCTGCTCGGAGCTTCGGGAAGGCCACCTGCCAGAGAGGTGCCGGTTAGCAACAAGAGTACGAACGCACATGACAGTATTTTCATGAGTACATTCCCCTTCGTAACCCGGCACGCGGAGGTGATGCTACCTTCGAACTGTTGGCACCGAGTGGATTGGTTTAAGTAATGCATGGTTCGAGAGTACCTTCCGCTCGAAAACCGCACCATTGCCAGTCCGTGGAGGAAGAACGCTAGATCGTGCGGGCGTGGGCTCTGACCGTCACGGAACTTGGTAACACGCGGTAACCACCCTTTCGTGCTATTCGAGGAAAACTATCGGGGACGCGCTTCCTGTTACCAGGGTTGAAGGTGCCCGCGGCATTTCGCAGCTCGCCGCGCTCACGGGCGGACGACCATTCCAGCACACGAAAAGCGCGCGTGCTAGGGCCCCCCGTGTTTGCCCCTCCACAAAAAAAGCCGCGACTAAAAAGGGGGCACGTGCTCACATCTTTTTTTCTTCAGATTTCCGCGAGAAAATTCCCCAGCAGAAGCGAGGAGCGATCGCGTAGTTCAACTGCACCAGCACGATCGCGGCGATGCTGTAATAGGTGTTGAGAAAGCAGAGCGCGGCGCCGCCGGCATAGAGGGCTTGCGCGATCACTATCCGCCGAACCACCGCGGGATGAATCTCTTCCGGAGTGTCGTCGGCGAGGAAACCGCGGCGCGTGGCGTAGCTCCAGCTCCAGAACAGGGTGAGACCCAGCAGCAGAATATTGAACCAATAGACCAGCAGCGCGGTGCGGAATTGGATGAATTCGGCCAGCAGGGAAGTCGAAAAGGGCACAAGGCAGACCACACAAAGAAAAGAAATGTGAATCCATGACAAGTTGCGGTCGGCGTGAGCAAAATGATTGAGCTGCGTCTGCTGGCCGACCCAGAAGATTCCCAACGTCATCACGCTCATCAGAAAAATGATCAAGCTGGGCGAAAGCGCAACCAGCACCCGCCAGAGTTCGTGCTCAGAGTGAATCGCTTCGCGCGCCGGCACGTGAAGATCGAGTACGAGCAGGGTCATGGCCACGGCAAAGATGCCGTCGCTGAGCGCGGCCAGGCGCTCGACACTCTGTCCGGCAACACGGTTGTAAAGAGATGGCATCGAAATGAGTTTAGCTGGATTTGTCACCACGGAGGCACGAGGAAGCAGCACCGTAGAAGCGGAAACCTAAATGCACCCGCAGCAGACCGGTTGGCATCACCTATGAGACGGTTTAGTTGGCGAGGACACGCAACTGAGAAAACGGCTCCCATTTCGTGACTGGGACGGCTTGCGCGCCGTTCTTGTGTTTTGCCTATTTCCTTGCCTGATCCTGGCTGGGGTTGCTCGCGCGCAGCAGGTCCCACCCCAAGCAGAACAACCCCCTCAAAATCCCGCGAATCCTCCAGAAAATCCGCAGCCGGTTCCAACGAGTCCGCAATCGAACGGGCAACAGAACAATGAAAAGCCCAGCCCGCCGCAATCCACGGAGCAGAAACTAAAACATTTGCCTGCAGAAGCGAAGAAAGAAACCAAGACGATAGGTGAGGACACTCTGGTTAAGGTGCAGGAGTGGGAAACGGGCTGGCTCACGGGCCCGTATGCGGGACGGCAGCGCCCGCTGATTCCGTTAACGCGAGAGCAGCGGAAAAGGATCTATTTGCTGCAAACATTCTTGAGCCCCAGCCCCTATGTGAAACGAATGTTGGTCGCGGGAATCGACCAGTGGCGGGACTCACCGGCGGCATGGGGCCAGGGATGGGGAGCCTATGGCGAGCGCTTCGCTTCGGCCGAGGGTCAGTTCTTTGCCGCCAACACGCTGGCAGCACTGGGAAATGCGAAGCTGAAATACGATCCGATGTATGACCAGTGTGAGTGCAGTGGATTCTGGCCGAGGACGCGGCATGCGATCGTGCGAAATTTTCTTACCTATGATTTCACCGAGAAAAACCTGCGTCCGCAGTGGGCGCTTTACGGGGGGGCATTCGCGGGAGGGTTAATTGCGACGGCGTGGCGGCCGCGACCGCACGCTGAGTTTGACAACGGACTGACTGCGGTGGCGGAGCAGGCAGCGTATGGTTCGGTGCTGAATCTGTTTATCGAATTCGCGGGCGACATCAATCAAAAGATTTGGCGGAACAGAAAGTTCGGAGCGCACCATAGAGAGAGCCAGTGAGGCGCGCGGCGTGGGCTTAGGACATTTTCAGTTTTGTGCGGCCCAGGGAAAAACACAGACTCCCCTCAACTCTGGTCGGGATGAGAGTTTACGGTTTGTCTGCTTTCACGCAGGGGAGGGCTTGCGCACGAACTGCGCGATGACCGCTCCAAGATTCAGCAATGTCATGAGAGAAATGACGCTCAGCGAGATCACGCAATACAAGCACCACACGCCCAGCACGTGGGCCTCAATGTTGGCAAGGTAGAGTGAGAACGCCAGGCCGGCGAGCGTGGGAACCAGCAGCAGACGGTAGGAACGCGCGAGGGCCAGCACGGCCATCAGAATGTATCCCAGGATGCCGATCGTGGCCACGGGGATTCCGGCGATCATGGCGTAGGGACTGTGATTGACCACCCCGCAATCCCAGTGCTCGTTGATGCTGCAAGGAGAATCTCCATATTCACGATAATGCTCGCGCAGGGCGAGAGCGGAAACCGTTATGCCGAATAAAGTCAGGATGAAAAGGACGTATTTCATTGAAGCCTCATTTAACACCAATTTCCTACATATCTCGCTTTTCCAAATGTGCAGCTGCGGTCATCCTGAGCGAAGCCGCTTCTCAAGCTGGGCTTCGGGACGATCGTGAACTCAGCAATCCGATCATGTAACATTCCGTGTCGCGGTCAGCCCTTGCGCGCTTCGGCGTCGCTGGCGTCCTTGATCAGATCAGAAACCTGCCAGTCGTAGCCGTGATACCACTTCACAATCTTTCCGTCGGGACCAATAACCGTGGTGCTGAGACTGTGATTGATCACTCCGCCATCACTTTTGTAGAACACGCCGAAGAAATCGGCGACTTTGGGCAACTCGGCTGGCGGCGGCGCGGCAAATTCCCAGCGCTTGAAAAGCGCGGCGTCGTGCGTGTGCGCCACCGAGAAAGCATAATCGCGCAGAACTTTGGGCGTGTCGTGTTGGGGATCGAAACTGACGCTGAGCAGCCGAGTTTCCCTGCCCAGCGCCGGATCAGCGTCGAGCTGCTTATCGATCTGGGCAAAGTTGGCGCTCACCCGCGGACAATAATCGGGAAATGGGCAGCGCGTATATATAAAAGTCACGAGCAGAACCTTGCCGCGATACTGCTTGAGCGAAACGCGCCGTCCGCTCTGATTGGTAAAGGAAAAATCGGGCACGAGGTCGCCGGGCTGCGGAATGCGCTCGGCCGCCCCCGGTCCGGGCGAGGGCGGCGGCATCTTGACCTGGCCGGTGACCTTCACGTTCTCCAGCCAGTAATCCGACGGCTCCTCGCTGTTCTTCTCGGCCTTGACGACTACAACGTCGGAAGAAATCAAATCGCCAGAGTGTAACTGATTCAGCATCGACGGCGGCTTGATTTTGTACGACATCGTCATCGGCTCCATGAAGCCGGGGATGTTGTCGCCGTTGATCACCGCCGTCTGATCCTGCACGTCGATGGAGACGATTTGCCCGGTGAAGTGATAGCGCTCCGGCGCAGGATGCGAGGTGCAGCCGGAAAGAAACAATGCAACTGCGAGGGCGGCCGCAAGAACGATTACATTCGAACTTAATTGATGCACTGGCTTCGATGAGTTCATGAAAAGGTTCCTTGCTCCTGCTCAATCTTACTCAGAACCCGCCCGCTCAGCCATCTCCAGCCTGTTGTTTAGGCCCGGATTTTGTGCCATCCTCAGTGCGTTTACGCCGTAGGGATTTCACGCGACGAGGCACTTCGATGGCATGCAACCCTGAAGTTCTGAAACATGTCCCGCTTTTTGCGCAGCTGGATGAAGAAGAAACCGCGGTGCTGGCCGCACAAGTCCGCCTGAAAACTTTCACGCCCCGCCAGCGCATTTACAAAATGGGAGATGCCAGCGGGCAAGCCTACGTCGTCGTCTGCGGTCGCGTACGCGTGACCACCGTCGATCAGGATCACCAGGAAGTCGTGATCGACGAGCCTTCGCGCGGCGAATTTTTCGGATTCGCTTCCATGCTCGAGCAAACGCCCCACCAGACCGAGGCGACCTCCATCGACGAAACCGAGTGCCTGGAGATCACGCGCAACGACATCGCCGTTCTGCTGCAGCGCAAGCCGCTCGCCGGCATGGACATGCTCAGCGTGCTCGGCCGCCAGTTTCACGCCTCCCAGCAGTTGGTGCGCATCCGCGCCAATCGCCATCCCAACGAGGTCATCGAAAAAGACGCGACCTTCGGCGAGCGCGTCGCCGACATCGTCGCCGGTTTCGGCGGATCGTGGACCTTCATCATTCTGTTCAGCATCATACTCGCCATCTACATGACCGCCGACGCCATGCTGGGCAAGCGCGCCTGGGATCCCTATCCCTACATTCTGCTCAATCTGTTTCTCAACATGCTGGCCGCGCTCCAGGCTCCGATCATCATGATGAGCCAGAACCGCCAGGATACGAAAGATCGTCTGCGCGGCGAGCTCGATTACGACGTGAATCGTCATTCGGCCGTGCAAATTCAAGGCCTGGCCCGCAAGCTGAATCTGCTGGGCGAAAAAATTGGCGATGTTGAAGACATGCTGCGCGAACGCCTGGTGCAGGAATGAGTCTCACTCCAAAATCCATGTAGTGACGGGCGCCCTCGCCCGCCCAAGTGAGCTCGACGGCGGCTTGACCGTTCGCGCGGTGACATAATTGTGGTGCCTGCATTCCCGGAGATAAATCATGCTCGAGATGAAATCCGTTCGCATGGACCTGCCCCCCGACAGCAACATCATCATCGGCCAATCGCACTTCATCAAGACCGTCGAAGACCTTTACGAAGCCGTCTCCACCACCGTGCCCCAAGCCAAATTTGGCGTCGCCTTCAACGAGAGCTCGGGCGCATGCCTGACCCGCGTCGAAGGCAACGATCCCACGCTCAAGGACGCGGCCGTGCGCAACGCCCAGGCTCTGGCCTGCGGGCACAGTTTTGTCCTGCTGCTGCAGAACGCCTATCCCATCAATGTGCTCAACGCGATTCGCAGCGTACCCGAGGTGTGTTCCATCTTCTGCGCCACCGCGAACCCGGTGGAAATCATCGTCGCCCAGACCGAGCAAGGACGCGGCGTGCTCGGCGTAGTCGACGGCAGCTCGCCGAAAGGCGTCGAAAGCGCACCCGACATCACCTGGCGCCACGATCTGCTGCGCAAGATCGGATACAAACGCTAGCTCACGAAGAGTCGCGGATCAGACATAAGCGGTAAGGATGTAGAACGTATGTAGGGCGGACGCATTTGTCCGCCCCGCCCGGTGCCCCACTATCTTCGCGTTCTTTGCGACAGGGGATTTTGACTTAGCGAACAGAGCCGTGCCGCGTCGAAGGAATGCGGCCCATGGCGTAAGCCACGGGCGGCTTGTAAAGAGATTGAACCATCCCCGAAGGAGCCGTAACGCGCGCTGCGAACGAAGCGAGGAACAAGAAACTTGCCCACAAGCCGAGATTGACACCGCATTCCTTCGGCTATAGGCTTCGTCAATTCAAAGGAATGCACGATGGCCAGATTCAAACTTCGCAAAGGAGTCAATGTGGGAGGGCTCGCTGCCGAGACCGACCCGCTCTTGAGCAAAGCATTAGTGGACTGGGCTACCTGTACCGCGTCACGGATACCGACGACCCCGCGTTCCTTATTGTCGGCCGCACCGGCAGTGGCAAGACAGCACTGCTTCAGCAGATCAGGGCCTCCTCGGCCCAAGTTTCGACCCTTGATCCCGAGGAACTCTCAATGCAGTACCTCCACAACTCGGTACTGCGCACCATTTCCTCTTGGGGCGTGAAGCTAGATATCTTCTACAAGTACCTCTGGCGCCACGTCTGCATTCTTGAACTCATCAGGATGCGCTACGGAGATGCAGACGACGTCCCGAGCCGCATTCAGCAGCTATTTCCAATATCCGACATCTTCAAGACGGACAAGAAGAGGGCCAGGCAAGTATCCCAGGACTACCTCCGTGACTACGGCGAGGACTACCGGGTTCGCACCGACACCCGAATCAAGAAAATTACAAAGGAATTCGAAGAGAAATTCACAGCAGACGCTAGGCTCAGGGCCGCTTTAGGCAACGCGTCGGCGTCCGTCGAGGCCGACAGCTCGAATCGGACGATGAGCCACGTCGAAACTGAAGTTCAGGACAGGGCGCAGAGTATCGTCTCGGATTTTCAGGTCTCGGCGCTCAATAGCGTCGTGGACGCGCTGGAAAAGTATGGATTCGACGACCCCCAGAAAAGCTATTTCATCCTGATTGACGACCTCGACAAGGACTGGATGCCCGACGATGCGCTTTACCTAGACCTGATAAAGTCGCTCCTATCAACCGTGAACGAGCTAAACAGACGACTCAGGGCAGTGAAAATAATCACTGCGTTAAGTGGACGCAAGATGATCTCGTGCGCATGGTGGACGACAGGCTGGCAACGGTCTTCAAAGCCGAGTACACCACTGACGTACCGACTCTTGAGTTTCTGCTCGCCCAAGAAATCCAGCCACGCAGAGGACGGCTTGAAGTATATGATCTCGAGAACTTTTATGCGACCTCGCGACGTCATAGACTTTGTCAACAAGTGCCTAGCTGAAACCACCGACGGAGTGACCCGAATATCATGGTCCAGGCTGACCGGGGCAGAAATCGGATACTCTGAGGCGCGACTGAAGGCGGTCATCGACGAGTGGCGTGACAGTTATTTCGGGCTTCCGGCTCTGCTGCCGATTCTCCGCAGATGCGGCCCGCGCTTCTCGATGCAAGACATTTCCGACGACGAGGTCTATACGGTCCTCGGGGGCGACAGGGCGTCGTCCTGCGCTTGGCTTCAGGAACCGGGAGTCAGGCTGCTGAAGAACAACGACCCTATTGTTGAGATAAAGAAAGAATTCGTGAAGGCCCTGTATTTGGTCGGTCTCATCGGGATCAGGCCCCCACATTCGCACAGAACCGCCTGTTCCTTTGAAAAAGCGATAGCGCCATCTCAGGACCTTGAGGACCCCGGCCTTTCGCTCGTAGTCCATCGCATGCTTCACAGTGCCCTTGGCCTTCGAGAGGCGGAGCCGGTCGTTTAGGGGAACCAACTCCGTAAACTTTCGTGCGAAAATTTCGAATGCCCCTTGCGCTTTTGCGCATTCCTTGCTATAAACAATGAATCGAGAGCAATTGTGTGGCTGGTCGGGCGCATTTCTGCAACTCTCGTGCGCGTCCGGCATCTAATGTTTTACAGGGATGATTCCCTTATTCGCCCCGGCCACGGGGCTTGATTCGGAAACATCAGTAGGTTTCTGAAGGGTACCTTCAAAGCAAGGACCTCCAAACGTAAGTTCTTTTCTCAATTTTCTGTCTTCCGCTTTCGCGCGCCTGAAAAAGCATGCGCCCGTGGGCCTTGACTGCCCACGAGATGGGCGCCATTTCGGGGTCGCGGATGGGCGGAAGACCATACTGCTGCGTGCTTGAGAATTTGCTGCCGGCTTTGCCGACGAACAGGAATTCCCATTGTGGAAATCTGGTGGAAATTCTGTGCGGAGGGTGCGTTGACAGGGTTTTTCGCCGCGCAGTATGTTTGTAGGGTTTCGAGGACAGCTGGAATGTTCGTGTAAGGACGGACGCCTCGTTCGTCCCGTCGAGCGCGAGCTCGATGGCGACTTTTGGCTGGACTGAATGCGCGCCGCTCAGGCGGAGTGCGATTCGGTCTTTGAAAATTTGGTTGAACGTGCCAGTCGTGAGAGAACGGATTCGGGCGCAAGTCCGAAACGATCTCACAAGATAGTCCACTCCGCCTTTCGAGCGCGAGAGTGGCAAGGATTCGGCCGAGGAAAGGTTTTGGGTTGCTTGCAACTCGGGACTCGGTACTCGCAACTCGAATCCAGCCTGCCTTCTACCCGTCGGCAGGCGATCAGGTTTCAAACGAGAGTTTGATCCTGGCTCAGAATCAACGCTGGCGGCGTGCCTAACACATGCAAGTCGAACGAGAAAGTGGAGCAATCCATGAGTACAGTGGCGACCGGGTGAGTAACACGTGACTAACCTACCTTCGAGTGGGGGATAACTCCGGGAAACCGGAGCTAATACCGCATAACATCGCAAGATCAAAGCAGCAATGCGCTGGAAGAGGGGGTCGCGGCTGATTAGCTAGTTGGCGGGGTAACGGCCCACCAAGGCGAAGATCGGTATCCGGCCTGAGAGGGCG
>JASHPL010000159.1 GCA_030038125.1 Candidatus Sulfotelmatobacter sp. | reverse complement strand
CAATTTCATCACCCAGAAGAACCGCTGGAGTAATGCAACCTGCATTGTTCCTGACTGATCATTGATTTACGCAGAAACGCCAAATCATATTTTCTTGAATCGTCCGAGACAAGTAGGGCCCAACTGAATTCTCGAGGATCACTGCTCGCCTTTCTGTCTCTTCTTCCCAAATGCATCACTCCAATCGGCGCCTTCTTGATAAATCTGGTAGACCTGCTCGAACAGATCGTCAATTGCTGATGCAGTCTCCGGACTTAGTGGCATCGACGGATCTGTGTTTGTGAAGCTCG
This sequence comes from Candidatus Sulfotelmatobacter sp., assembly GCA_030038125.1. Lineage (GTDB taxonomy): Bacteria > Acidobacteriota > Terriglobia > Terriglobales > Acidobacteriaceae > Sulfotelmatobacter. The sequence continues at coordinate 12,734 of JASHPL010000159.1, read as the reverse complement.
GCGAGGGAGATAGGTTAAGGAAATCCCGCAAGGTTTCTCGCGGCTTGAGCCCAAGTTTGGTTCGAAGTGCACTAAGCGCCTCCTCGACCCTCGCCAACTTCTCGGCTCTCTCCTTTTTGAAATACTCTTCCGCCCGCTTGTCTGCCATCTTGGTGAGTGGATCTTGTTGGGGCGAGTTCTCGCCGAATTTCATGGTTTCACGACTCCCCAATCTGACGTTTGTGCATGCCAGTGAATCTACATCAACCTAGCACCTCATTGGGAGCCATCCTGACTCCGCGTGTTGCCGCAGAGTGGTTCGTAATCGCCGTCACATTGAAGTGCGATTCCCGTCACTGCGCGCTTTCCAGACAAGGGCTGAAATGAGGCCGTTCGAAAGGTCAGTCATCAGACCAGTCGGCTAGCGTGAGCGCAATCACACCCTCGAAACACGGCTTGGAAGCAATCCCGAGGAACCGAGTCTACTCGGAGGTCGCCAAACAGCTGCAAACCCGTATCGTCAACCACCTCAAGCCCGGAGACATGCTTCCTCCTGAGCGTGAACTGGTGCGGACGTTCGGGGTGAGCCGCGGCTCGATCCGGGATGCAATCCGCAGCCTGGAGGCGGTCGGTTTGTTGAAACCGCGCCAGGGGGTCGGCACGGTCGTGCGCGAGGTGCCCGAGGACGCTGTCGTGACTCCTATGGCCAGCGTACTTCTGCAGAAGCGCAAAGTCATCAGCGAGCTGCTGGAGGTCCGCAACATCATCGAGCCCGCCTTGGCTCGGAGGGCCGCTCTTCACTCCTCTCCCGAGCAAATCGCCGAAATGCAGGCGAGCTTAAGCCGGCAAGAGGAGAAGGTCCGCAAAAGCCAGCTGGCGACGGATGAAGATTCCGCTTTTCATTACACGCTCGCGCTAGCCGCCGATAACAGCATGATGATGAAACTTGTGCAAGTTCTGATGGATCTGTTGCGCGAAACACGGGAACGCTCGCTGCAGGGTGATGGGCGTGCCCAGAAATCGCTTGCCGGCCACCATCGCATTCTGGCAGCTCTCAAGCGGCGCGACGCTGCGGCCGCCGAGAAGGCCATGCGGGAGCACTTATCGGAGATTCGGGAAATCGTTCTGCAAAAGCTTTAGAAGAAAAAGGAATGGAGGTTGCCACATGGGTCAGCTATTCGCGGTGGAACTGGTTTACCGTGGGGTCTTTCAGAAGACTCTGGCGAAAAACATAACGCGCGGCATCGTCTTAGCCGCGCACAACGAAGGCAAACTTGGTATTTCTTTTGGCCGTTATGGAGACTCTCCGGAGCGTAATGGGATTCCAGCCAAGAGCTTCGCCATCGTTGCAAACGATGAGGAGACGCTTCAGGCAGGCATGGCCCAGTACGAGCCGAAGCAAGTCGATGTGACGGTAGTCCTCGATGACACTCTTTGCAAAGGCGGCGAGTCGTGGGCATGGTACGGGCTGCAGCCGGTTCATCACGCATTAAAACCGGGACACACTCTGATCGTCATTTCCCTGCAGGATGCGCCCACTTTGCTCAAGAGTATTCATCGCCGGGAAGAGCCCTACAAACTGGCAGTCCTGAAGGGTGTTACCAGCTTTTCTGGGATGTGGGTTTACAAGGACGATCACACCGACGTGCGGGTTCTTGGTGCTATTGCCAAGGCACTGCCCGAAGTCGTCGGCCTGAAGTCCGTCGAGCAATTCATCACCGACAAACTGAAAAACTCCCTGAAGCTTACATCGGCTCAAACCGCCTTCGAGCGCTTCAAGTCGATCGACGTAAAGCCCGGACAAGGCAATCCCGAACAGCTTCCCAAATTCGAGTTGCTTAAGTGGGAAGACATGCGCGAAGGTGTTTCCATCAAGGGCCAACCGCAGGGATGTGCTTACGCCGATCCGGTCACGAAGCAGATTGGCGGTTTCCGGCCAGCTCGTAACGAGTTGTTTAAGAAATACTCCACGCGTACGCAGCGACCGGTCGTGAACTTTGCGACCTGCACCAAGTGCACGCTTTGCTGGCTCAACTGTCCAGATGCTTCCTTTGATGTCACGCCCGACAAGACCTATGACGCCAATCTCGAGGCCTGCTGCGGATGCGGTATCTGCGAAGACGTTTGCCCGGTGAAGGATTGCATCACCATGGTGAACGAGTCCCAATTCCACGATAACCACAGCCAGTGGGAGGCCTTTAAGAAGGACCACGATGCCTATCTCAAATGGCTGGAGAAGACGATCGAGTCAGCCGAGCCCGAAGAGAAGAGGGCTCACGGTTTCCGTTATCGCGGTCAATACAAAGAGCAGGTCCCTGAGGCCCTGGCAATCGCTCAGAAGGGCTAGCTTGGCCGGAAGAGCAGATTTGAGACAAGGAGATTCAGATGGCGACAACAACATTGCCGGTTGAGGAAAAAAAGCAAGTTCAAGAGCAGGAAGCCTTGATTACCGGAGCGGAAGCCATTGCGATTGCCTGCAAACTGGCCAACGTGGACGTAGTCACGGCGTATCCGATCCGTCCTTACGACACAGTGATGCAGTACATGAGCCAACTCGTGGCAGATGGCGAAATGGATTGCGAATTCATCGTCGCGGAAGGCGAACATTCACAATTCGAAATCGTCAAGCATGCATCGGTCTGCGGCGCGCGCGTATTCTGCGGTTCCAGCGGCGTGGGTTGGATGTATGCCATGGAGGCGCTAACCGTCACTCCAGCGTTGCGTGTTCCCATGGTCGCAATGGTGGGTAACCGAGCACTCGACGATCCGGGTGCGTTTGGCGTGGAGCACAACGATGCCCTGGCGGTCCGCGATCTGGGCTGGCTTCTGACCTGGGTTGACAGCGCGCAGGAAGCTTTGGACACAGCTCTCATTGCCTATCGTGTGGCCGAGGATCGCCGCATGTTCGTGCCTTTGGCCCTGAGCTGCGATGGAGCTTTCCTCACTCACTCGCAGGCCCTGGTCGAGATTCCATCGGCTGAGCAGGTAAAGAAATTCCTGCCTCGCTACGACCGCGGCGAATTGCTGCTTCACCCCGATAACGTAATTTCGGTAGCGCCGCAAGCCAACGAGGATTGGGTGATGGAGATTCGGCGACAGAACTACGCAGTGACCGAGCGCGCCTGCGATGTCATCCGCGAAGTCTATGCCGACTTCGAAAAAACATTTGGCCGCAAGTACGGCAATCCCTTTTTCGAAGAGTACATGACTCAAGATGCCGAAGTCGTTCTCCTGGGAATGGGAACGATGTCGACGCCAGTCAAGGTCGCTGTCCGCAAGCTCCGCGAAGAAGGCAAGAAAGTCGGATTCGTGCGGCTGCGCTGGTTCCGGCCGTTTGCTGGTCCCGAGATCGCCAAGTGTCTGGAGCGTTTCAAAGCCATCGGCGTGATTGACCGCGACTTTTCGTTCGGTTCGCCCAACCTCAGTGGCGTTGTGGCTACCGAACTTCGCTCGGCCATGTACACCGGTGCCAGCACCAGACCTCCGGTACTGGACTTCATCTGCGGGCTTGGCGGTCGGGAAGTCACCGTACCCGACGTAGAGGCGATTACACAGTCGGTTTTCGAAGCTGCGAAAGGGAAAGCCCAACCCCTCACGCAATGGATCGGGCTGCGGGGATAAGGCGTCCTCAGACGCATATCCAGAGCCGGAAAGGACATGAAATCAATGAGCACAACATTTGTGGAAGAGAAACCAACGCAGAATCTGGAAGCCTTCAAGGGAGTCAAGAAGGTTCCCTATGAGGAGTACTACACGTCCGGCCACCGCACCTGCCAAGGCTGCGAGTCTGCGCAAATCATGAAGCTGATGGCCAAGGCCGCAGGTCCAAGGACCATCGTTCTCGGCAGCACCGGCTGTATGTACGTGGCCAACACCTCCTATTACGCCACACCCTGGGGCGTGCCCTGGATGCATACCCAGCTGGGCAGTGCGGGCTCGGGCGCTCTCGGCGTTGCCGCTGCACTGCGCGCGCAAATGCGCAAAGGTAGCATGAAAGACGAGCCTATCAACGTCATCGCGTTCTGCGGCGACGGCGGTGGCGCCGATATGGGTCTGGGCGCGATTTCCGCCACCATGACCCATCCCGACTACAACCTGCTGATTCTGTTGTACGACAACGAAACTTACGCCAACACGGACATCCAGATCTCGGGGACCTCTCCCTATGGCGTAAATACCTCGTTCAGTACGCCGGGAAAAGTGAAACGCATCATGCATCATCGCTGGAAAAAGAATGTTGCGCCGCTCATCGCGGCGGGCCATCCCACCTGCAAGTATGTCGGAACGATCTCCACGTCGTATCCACTGCAGGCCATGAACAACATTCGCAAAGCCCTGTCGATCGGTGGGCCCACCTTCATTCACTGCCTCAACCCCTGCCCGAAGGGCTGGGACTTCGATCCCGTGCTCTCCTTCCAACTGGGCGAACTGGCCGTGAACACGGGCATTTGGCCTCTGTACGAAATCGAAAACGGCAAACTGAAGCTGTATGGCAAGACCGAACAAATTGCCAGGGGGAAATTCAAACGCCTGCCGGTTCGTGAGTACTTGCTCAAGCAGGGAAGATTCGCGCACTTTGTCGAGGAGGACATCGAGTTCTTCCAGAGCAAAGTGGATGAGATGTGGGAGAAGTGGTTGGTCCCGGGAGTCATCCCGCTGCAGAAAGAAATCTAGAAAGAGACAACCCGCCTCCGTACGGGGGCGGGGTTTTCCTTTCGTCCGGATTCTTCCCGCCAAAGAGGTGCGACAAAAAAACAGACCGTGCGTAACTGGCATCTAGGAGGGTGCGATTTATGTCAACTGCTGTGGCTTTGAAAGCACGAGACACCGCAAAAGATATGTATGGCCCCATCGCCGGCAATCGTTGGGTCCAGTTGATCTTCGGAGTACTGGCGATGATCGTCATTTCCAACTATCAATACGCCTTTACACTCTTCACGCCCGGGATGAAACAGACTTTTCCTGGCGTTCCCTTCGCAAAGATCATCCTGATCTCTTCCATCTTCCTGATTTTTGAAACCTGGCCCATGCCCGCCGCCGGATACTTCGTCGACAAGTTTGGTATCCGCAAGCTTATGGCCATCGGCGCAATCTTGATTGCAGTCGGATGGGTATTGAGCGGAACAGTCGCCAAAACCGTCACGCAACTCTATTTGTTCTATGGCGTCATTGCCGGTGTCGGCGCGGCGATCATTTACATCTCATGTGTCGCCAATGCGGTGAAATGGTTTCCCGACCACCGCGGCTTGGCTGTAGGCCTTACGGCCGCGGGCTTCGGCGGCGGTGCCGCACTCACCGTCATTCCCATCGCCAATACCATCCAACTGGGAGGATGGGCGCATGCTATGGCTATCTGGGGACTCGCTCAAGGCATTATTGCTTTGATCGCAGCTATGATCCTCCGTCATCCTCCTGCCGAGTGGGCGCCTGTGGGCTGGGATCAACGTTTGACCCAGAAAGTGGGTAAGGCTGTGCCGCAGTCCAGGGCGAATTTCACCTGGACGCAGATGGTCCGCAGGCCCGAGTTCTACGTCCTTTACGCGATGTTTTTCTTTGCCTGCTATGGCGGGCTCATCGCTACCCAGAACCTCTCGCAGATCGCCAAGTCTCTGCATGTGAGCGATGCAAGAATTCTTGGTCTGGCGATTGTTCCTTTGACCGTGACTCTTGCTTCGCTTTGCAATGCCGGCTCCAGGATCGTCTGGGGAACCGTTTCCGACTGGCTGGGCCGCGAGAACACGATGTTCATGACGTTTGGTGTCGAAGCCATCCTGGTGTTCCTGGTAACCAGAATCGCAGGGAATCCAGTTGCCTTTGTGATTTTGTTCCCGCTGGTGTTCCTGTTCTGGGGCGAGGTGTTCTCCTTGTTTTCGGCTACTACAGGCGACGTTTTCGGATCCAAGAATGCGTCGGGCAACTACGGCTTTGTTTATACCGCCAAGGGGCTTGCAGCCTACTTCGCCGGTTTTGGTGCGGCAGCTTTGGCGGCCCATTTCGGCGGATCGTTCGCCGTGCCCTTTTATATCTCAGCTGTTCTTTGTGCAGTTGCAGCTCTCTTGTCGTTTTTCTTCTTGCGTCCGCTGGTCAGAAGAAGAATCGCCAAGGAAGCACTGGCGGCTGCAGTGGATGCAATTGGACAAGAACAGTCTCACACAAAAGCGGAGCGCGAACTGGCGCACGTTTCGTAACACATCAACGAGCAACACGGCAAGCTCAGCCCGGCGCCGATCCCCTCCGGCCTGGACGACTTGCCGCGTCAGCTCCGTTCGCTTCGCGACAGGATCATCGAAAAGACAAATGTCATTTCTCGGGTGATCCAAGCTAAATGACTTCTCCCGCAATCACGAGCTTGCGCTGAGCCAGAACTTCTGGTGTTTTATCCTGTAAAGATGATTCTCACATTCGAGCATGGAGCCGTTCGGGAGCTCCGTTTGAATCGGCCACCGGTGAACGCGTTGGCGCCCGAGTTGATCGCCGCGCTTTTGCACTCGGTCGAGATGGCTCCTCGGGAAGGCAGGCGCGCTCTGGTGCTTTCCGGCACGGCGGGAATGTTCTCTGCCGGACTCGATGTGCCTGTCCTGCTCAAGCTCGATCGGCCGGCCATGGACGCGGTTTGGCGTGACTTTTATGCGTTGATGAACGCTCTTGCCTCCTCGCCCATTCCCATTGCCGTCGCTATCACCGGACACGCTCCAGCGGGCGGGACGGTGCTGGCACTTTTCTGCGATTGGCGAATCGCGGCGCAGGGCGATTTCAAGATTGGACTGAGCGAGGTGCAGGTGGGTTTGCCTCTACCGCCGGTGATTTTTTCCGCGTTGCGCCGTCTGATTGGTGCGCGTTCAGCAGAGCGGCTAGCCGTCACCGGCTTGCTGGTATCCCCAACTGACGCGGCGAACTTGGGGTTGGTGGACGAGGTAGTCCCTGCGGAGCAAGTGGTGGACCGGGCGATAAAACGGTGCCAGGATCTGCTCGCACTCCCGCAAGCTGCCATGAACCTGACTCGCCGGCAAGCCCGGGCCGATTTGGTCAGAGAGTTTGCACGGGATATTGACCACGAGTTGGCTGAGGTCGGTTCCTGGTGGTGGAATCAGGAGACACAAGCCGCCCTCCACCGCATGGTCGAGCAGTTGGCAATGAAGAAGAAGTCATAGGCGAATCACGGTAAAACAGCGATCTTGAATGGCACAATTTCTGAGACGCGGTCGAGGGTTTGCCCCAGCCGCTGGAATATCGGCCTGGAAGGGAAGCTGCCAGTTGGAGAGAAGGAAATGGAGGGCCGCTCAGAACTGGTAGAGCGCTAACCTGGTGATGCGCGCTATTCTGGAGAAGTCCTGATCGAGCGTAAAGACGCTGGCTCGGTTCTCCAGTGCAACAGCTGCAATCAGGGTATCAATCGTCGTAACGGAATATCCCCGTGCGCGTGAGGTCCGATAGATTGCGGCTGCGTTCCGATACGTTTCAAATCCTCGTGGTTCCAACATGTCGCACAGTACTAGAAGACGCTCTATGGGGCCAGAATCCCGGGTTAGGCACTGGCAGATTTCGCTTACCACCACTCCGGTAAGAGCGAGAGGTTCGCTTTCCTCAATCATGCGGTGCAATTCGGCGCCGGCCCGCCCAGGAGAGGAACTGAAGAAATCAACCCAGACTGAGCTGTCGATCAAGATCAAATGCGATTTCTCCTTGATGCCCCAAGGTCCCCTTTCCAGATGCCAGTTCCGTAGTAACGAAGAATTCCTTTGCGAGTCTCTGAGCGAACCAGGAGATCCAGAGCTCGGTTGACGATTTGACGCTTTGTCTTGAGGCGCGTAAGTTTACGCGCTTTTCGGATTAAGGCCTCATCGATATCAATATTGGTTCTACTCACATGTCTATCATACACCAAATACTGGAGAAATGGTGTATGCGAGGTATATTATATCACGCAGCTAATAATATAGTAGCATGTAATTACTCATTAGTAAGTAAATTTCGCCTGCCTCTTGGGCCACGATGCCTAACGGAGCACACTTATCCTCGCGAGTTCTCCTGACCGGAGATTGTCGGGGGTGTCGTGCGACACCTTGCAGGGTAAGCGCTGGTTAATTCTCCCCTCGCGGAGTCGTTGTGCCATAACGCCGCGGCCGGTGTTGCCGAGTCGACGGCTATAAAGACCTAAGTGCTCTAGGACGTCTCCTACTGTTTCACTGCTGACCTTCAGCGAAAAACCGCGGACGGCTGGGGCCGGCGAAGCAACTGTTGTTCGTCAAAGCACCGAAGATTGTTCTGGCTCACAATCAGTAAAACCTACACAACCTGCACAACCTACACAAGCTGTTCGGTTTCTTGGTTTTGCAGCGTCTGACAGAGGCTGCACTCCGGAACCGATGGAAGCACCCCGTAGGCTAGAGCTAACTGATGAACTCGCAACAGGGTCGTTTTGTTCAGCTTCAGCCCTCGGCCTGAACTGTCTAGCCGCGTGCTATAGAGACCGACGTTTTTCAGAGCGTGTCCGACCGATTCGCTGCTGACTCTCACAGATTCTCCTTCTTTCTTGTATGTTGCGTTGACGGTATCCGCAATCTTGCCGGTATGCACCTTCTCATCGCCTGCATGGCAGTGCTGAAGAACCGACCTCAGAACTACACCTTTCAGCTCGCTCGATCTGTCGACGTGGGCCTGTTCATTCTGTTCGCGGAGAAGTTGGGTAATACGATGTTGCAGGTCCGTGTTGTCGACGATGCAGGCACCAAGCTGCCTAGCCACAGCATTCAGCTCTGGCAAAAGTCCAGTCGGCTTGTAGTGGGAAGCTGCAACTCGATCGCGATTAAAATTGCGATAGATGAAAAGTATATTCTGCAGCGCTTGAATCTCTTCAGCGCTCGGAAGCGGTCGTTCCGGCAGTAAGGCATTGCGGCTGACGTGGATGTGAATTCCCTGCGAAACCGATCGCGCAGAAGTATGTCCCTCTCCTAAGTATATGCATCTTGCGCAGTAACACTGATGCATGTTTGCTCCGCTCGCAAAGAAATAGCCGCGGAAATCCCCGGCATCAAGCAATTCCTCCGTTCGTTTGCTCGGCCTCGACTCATAAATGAAGAGAGTAGGCATTAATTCCCTGATGGGAATTAATTTCAAGACTGCTGGGCTCAAACCGGCCAGAAGAAGAGGTCTGCGACACGCGCATCGCAGCATCTGAAACAACAGATCAGCGGCGTACTTAGGGCCTGTAATCGTAAGTCGCGGAACAAAGTCCAAAACGTCGGGAAACCAAGACGCGATGCACCAGTACGTGAGAAGCGCAGACGTCTCCTCCGAAAGCATGAGAAACCCATGCAGGAAATGCTGAATGCTCGCGAAAAGTTCGCGGCTAGATCCGTATGGTCGCCAGCCGAAGGGGAGAGGCATGGATTCATATAGACCCGGTGGCAGAGGCGGCACGTAGTATTGCTGACCCTCGAACTCCATAATGCCAGGAGTGTCGAGGTTGTAGCTCACTCTTGGTTTTGAGTCAACCCACTCGATTAGCGTCACTGCAAGAATTTTTTTCTCGTAGCTATCTAAGCATCGTACGAGGTCAATAGCAGGTGAAGGCACAAAGGGAGGGTCATCAAGGTTCGGTTGTGCGGGTGGATTACTATCGTGTTGCGAAGCGTTCGTATCTGCGGTAGGCGGGGTCGGCGTAATCTTCGTCAGTTCTAGGGTAGCGTCCGACCAATATTGGCCCCGCGGATTCTGTCCATTCGGGCAATTGTTCATCGAGGCCTCGCCAGAACCTTCGGTAGTTGGCCGCAAAGCAAAGGCCGGATTGGAAGAGGAATCAGTACTGGTCGGGGTTTCGTTCTCTCCTTGTGGTTTGTTAGTATCCTCATTTGTGAAAGCGTTAGCAGATGCTTCCAGCGAATTTCCAGGTCGGGCTGGATCATCTTCTTTGTGAGACTCAGGTTCCTGCTCACCGTCGCCTCGATTCAGTTCGTCAGCCATTGGACTTCTCCCTGCCGGCATCGGCCATATGGTTTGTGCTCCGGCCTTGCTGCGGCTCATCTTTTCGTGCGGTCGCTAGGTCGGGCAAGCCCGCCCAAACGTTCGTGGCCGATTGAGAAATATGTGAGGGAGGAACCTATTTGTTCATATCTTGTCGAGAAGGTAAATCAAGGTGACGAGAGGCCTCGTCCAACTGGCGCTTCAACACTGGGGGTGCTTGATTCGAACGGTTCAACTTGTGAGGCTCAGTCTTTCACGAATGAATGGCATTCAATTTTTTCGCGAAGCGCGATAGATCGCGTGTTGCCTGCTACTGGGATCGTAGTCGAACCAAAGTTATGCTTGCATTAGCCGCCTACGATGCCTACAACGACTGTATGCAATATACAATCCGCGACGTGATACGTTGGATGAAGCTCTTCACCGTGCTGCCCGTGAGCAAGGCAAAGGTCTGAACGAAGGTCGCCGCTATCGTGGGCACGCGCCTTGACAGAATTTGCTCAACCAGCGACAAAATCTCTCCGCCATTCCGGGATACGCAATGATAGAGTCTACAAATGCACGAACCTCCAAACCATCACAACTCACAACGAATCAGGCCTCTACCGTCAGGTCCATCGCCGAAATACGAGTGTGCTGCTGCTTAGCCCGGTTCGTCATACACGCCGATCTCGGCAATGTGAGGCATCTGCTTGCTGCTTTCCAACAGCAACCGCACCCTCTGCGATGATACGCGAGGAATGCGATGCATTGTCGTAGGTGTCGGCCTTTCGCCGTTTGCCAGCGTAGTCCAGGTCATACCGTTCCAGCACTCAAATCGATAGCTCCGAATACGGCTTTCCAAATAGTCATCTCCTTTGCCAACAGGCTCCACGAGCGCCACAACATTGAAGGTCTCCTGCGTTTGCAGATCCACCTCCAACCAGCCTGAGGTTTGCCCCTTCTCCAAGTACCAGCTCGAATGAAAGTCACCGTCGTTGGCTTCATCCGGACCCACAGTGTCGGGGTAAGAACTGGCATGAATTGGCTTGCCGGTCGCCAGATTTCGCGTCGTGATTACGATGTGCTCGCTAAGCTTTGCCATAGGTCCAGGATGCGTCCATGCCCTCCCAATCTCCTCCAAGCGGCTCACAAGATTAGACGCGAGCCGCCCTTCGCGGTTCGGTGGAGCATTGAGAATCAGGTTGCAGTGTCTGAGATTCAGTGGCCGAAGCCACTCGTCAACAACAGTCTTTACCGTCTTGAGAGGTCCATTCGCATCTCGTTGCTTCCAGAACCATCCTTCAGTAAGGGTCGCACAGGAAAGGGCGGGCACATCGCTGCCTTCTGGGACCTTCTGCCCGGCATTCTGCTCAAAAGCCTTCATATCGGAATAGTAGAGTCCGCTCGGAGGATATTGACTGGCATTGAGATCGCAGATCAGGCAGTCGGGCTGGAGATTCTTAATGTGCTCATAGATCTCGTGAAACGGCACCTCTTCATACGTGATGCGACTCCAGGGTGCATCCCAGCCATCTGTGATGAGGATATCAACTTCGCCATAGCTGGTAAGCAACTCGGTCAATTGATCCTTGATGAGCTGAATCTTGACCGGCGTCACGTTGAAATGGCGGATGTCATCGCGCAGCGACAAGATCGAATAATAAAGCCCTACCCGAAGGCCGGCCCTGCGGAAGGAATTGACATAGGCGCGGACGACATCGGTCGAGTGCAATGTCTGCCCCACGTTTGTCGCGGCCGATTTTGTCGGCCAGATGCAGAACCCATCGTGATGTCGGGTCGTCAGGCACCCCCAAGTCATGTTCGCCGACTGCGCCGCCGCGGCCCATTGTTCCGTATCGAGAGCGGTTGGACGAAACAGGTCAGCGGGTGATGTCGGATCGCCCCATTCGCGGTCCTGAAATGTGGCCATATTGAAATGCACGAACATGCCGAAGCGCAGATCCACAAACCGCTGTTGCAGATCCGGGAGTGGCAGTCCGCGACGTGGAGTTGCGCCCTTTGTATCGTTCTCCTCCGTCGCGGCGCCGTGATTAGAAGCCAGCATCGCTGCGATCGCTGTTCGGGTGGCCAGTTGGAAGAATTCTCTCCGTGACGTCATTTTCGATCCGCGTACCTCCAGCAAGATGAGAGCAGTTTGAATTCGGAATTTATCTTGCAATGTCTTGTCCGATGTCTTCCAGCCAGAGTTGACGCCATGGCGCGACCATGCACCACCTCCTAGCCTTCGAGTGTAAGAAAGGACAAAGAAGAACGCCGGATCAATAAGGGTGGGTGACAGCTTCGATGCGTAGCACTCCATACCCGTGAGCGAATGGCTGGCGCTCACCCCGAGTGCAGGCGATTCTGCGCTCCGTGGAGCGGCTTGTCAAGCGACGGTTGTGCTCTAAGCTTTCGTTGACTTAGCCTTCGCGGCACTCCTACTATGGCTTCCTGAGTTTCCGCGCTCGTGATCGACCAGACCATCTCGCACTATCGCATCGTCGAGAAGCTCGGTGGCGGTGGGATGGGCGTGGTCTAAGAAGCGGTCGGTCGTACGGTCCAGCGAACTCCGGAAAAAGACGCATTTACCGGCATGTCGGTCCGCGATCAGGGTTGCCGCTGTGAGAAATCGATGTCTAAGCTCACTCCCGATCAATGGCAAGAAGTAAGCCCATATCTCGACGAGGCTCTGGAAATCGCTCCGGAAGGCCGCGCCGCATGGCTGCTTTCGCTGAGAGAAAAAGATGCGAGACTGGCCTCGATAGTGCAAGAGCTCCTGGATGGCCAACAGCAACTAAACCAAGAAAATT
>JASHPL010000158.1 GCA_030038125.1 Candidatus Sulfotelmatobacter sp. | reverse complement strand
CCGGCGTTCATCCCCAGCAGCGGCTGGATGATGAACAGATGGGCCGTCGACGGGCTGGCTTGCATGGGAAGGCGGCGCGAGTAAGCATCGAGTTTTTGTAAAGCGCTGGCTAAGGCGTAGGGATTTCCGGTGAACTTTGCGCCAGTAGCATCGGCCTGATATTCGCGCGAGCGCGAAATGGCAAGTTGGATCAGCGTCGCCGCGATGGGCGCAACGATCAACATGAACAGACCGGCGAGTCCTCCGCCGCGATCTTCGCGATCCCCACCACGTTCCATGCCGCCGAAGATCATGGCCCATCTGCCCATGCTGGCCAGCATGGTGATTGCACCGGCGACCGTGGCGGCGACAGAACTGATCAGGATGTCGCGGTTATTCACATGACCAAGTTCGTGAGCGAGCACACCTTCCAGTTCTTCGTCATTTAGCAGTTCAAGAATGCCGTGAGTTACGGCTACCGACGCGTGCTGCGGATTGCGCCCGGTGGCAAACGCGTTTGGCGATTCCGTGGGGATCACGTAGATCTTCGGCATGGGGAGGCCGATGCGCTGCGTCAGCCGCTCAACCGCGGCATATGCTTTGGGTAATTGTTCCCGAGTGACCGGCTGGGCGCGGTACATGGCCAGGGCAATCTTGTCGGAATAAAAATAAGAGACGAAGTTCATCACCACGGCAATTGCGAAGGCGATGATCATCCCATTCTCGCCGCCGAAAACACGGCCGATGAACATCAGCAGCAACGTAAGCAGCGTGAGCAGAAACGCGGTCTTGAAAGTGTTTCCCATACAGTTGTTCGGCTTCCACTTGCCGGTTCGACCTTGCAACTAGAACCTACTGCATTGGATTATGCCAGTGGCGGTCGAGATGCAACCTGCCCATTTTGGGAAAAAGCCAGCCAGGCTGGTATACCCCCCTCCCCCCGGTCTATTGGAATCAGCGACTTGGCCCAGAATTGCAGAATTGCGATTTTATCTCTCTGGCTCAATCGGTTGCGGGCAAAATATTGAGCGGCAAAGACTTATCTTTGCACCGATAAGCAGCGTCTCGGCTCATGATCTTTAATACGGCGTGTGGATGTCAAGGACAGGAATCACAATGCGCCCTGCTTCGTTACTGACAAAACGGGCCAGAAGTGGGGCTCGGCCCTGATTTAGATTTGTCGGGCGGCTTCGCGCTTGAGGGCGCGTTGCAAGGTTTGGTCGAGCGCTGCTTTGGCTTTTTCATACTCCAGCTGCGAAATCTGCCCTTGCTTGTGCTCGACCTCAAGCTGAAACAGTTCTTCCTTCAGGCCCTCAAGGAATATGGAAGTCGGCGTTTGAGCGGGCCGCGAGTCGTAAACGGCGCGGGGTTTTTGCGAACGCGCCTCCAAAGCAGCGTCAGCGGAAAACCCGCCGCGCGGAGCTACTTCAGCCACCTCGTAATCGACATCGAAATCGCGAGATGGCGTTTTCACGACTCCGCGGGACGCCGCGCGGGCGGCAGCCTGCTGCCGTGACGCGATGTACACTCCGCCACCCACCAGCGCGAGTCCGAGGCCGCCGAGAATCCACCAGCGATATCGCTGCAGCGGATCAGGAGCATCGATCGGAGGGCCGAGCCCGCCGCCAGGCCGGTCCTCATTTTGATTTTGTGCGGAAGTTCCTTCGCTGGGCGGGCCGGCATTTTCCTGACGGGCCTGCAGCGTGCCTTCCCCGGAAATCCGGAAGGCCAGCGACTGGCCGTTGGTTATTCCGGAGATGACCTGCACGTTGGCGTCGGGCTGCTGCGGATCGCTCATCTGCTGGAAGTTGGCACCCGATGCGGCTGCAAACTTCATGCCTTTGGGCAATATCGCAACGAAGTGCTGCAGCGGATAAACACTCTTGGGATCAATATTGGCGCTGCCGTCGTAGGGAAGCTCATAAGCGATCTGGAATTGCGTCGCTCCCGGCCGCAGCGGAAACAGGAACGAATAGCGGGTTTTCTTGTCATCGACCGGGACGGGCATGGTGTTGAGCGGATTGCCGTTGGCCGTCATGGCCGAGCCTTCGATGATCTTTGCGCCTTCAGGAACATAAAATTCGAGGTTGCGTTCGTTCATCTGCGTGCGTGGAGGCTTGGAATTGTTGTCTACCGCGAACGCCCGCATCACCTCAAGCTGGCCCTGCTCGGCCTGAATGCGCATGACATCGGCAACTACCGAAATGCCCTCAACCTTCTTGCCAACGTCGTAAACCTCAATCTCAACCGAGGTCGTTCCCGGAGGGGCCATGCGGTGATAGGTGACGTCCTGATGAATGACGCGAACCAGATGGGGCGCTTGCGCGTTGTCGAGCTTGAGACTGAAGTTGCCCTTGGCGTCGGACTTGGTGCGTCCGGATTCCTCCATGCCCTGCCCGAGGCTGAGCAATACGACATCGTCGCCGGCCGCGGGTTTGCCAGTCGTGGCGTCCTTGACGGTGCCCGTGAGGGTTTGGGCGGAGGCAAGGGAAGCAAGAGCGATCACGGCCCCGATGAAAAGCATTTGAGCGAACAGGCGAACGAGTGAGAGTTCTTTGCGGAGCACAATAGGTTTGCGTTTTTCTGAACGCGCTCCGTTCACGACAACGACAGTCGGTTGACTTCGATTCATGGTTTCGCTTTTCTGGCTGCGGTTTCTTCCAATCGGGCAATCTCGGCGAGCAGCGCGGCGGCCTCATCCTGCAAAGATGCCTTCAACGATTGGTAATCGGCATCGGGAACTTTGCCGGCGCGGTATTCGAAGTTCAGGTCGCGCATGTTTTCGTACACAGCGTCTTTGCGCTCGCGGAGGTAGGAGGCGCGGGTCTTCTCGGGTCCGAGATAGAGCTTTCCGGGCAAAGAAAAAATGTAGTAGATCGCGGCCAAAGTAAGTAACAAGCCGCAGGCCAGGCCAAGCGTCATAGTTCGGTCTCCCTTCGAGCCTGCTCGCGGAATTTCTGCAAGTCCGCACCGCGCGCGGGGTTAATCCCATCTGCGAGGACCGGCGTGGGACGATTCTTCCATGCTCGAACCACAAGAATGACAAGCCCTGCACCAAGAATTAATCCGACGAATGGGACGATATACGCGGTGCGATCGAACCCTTGCGTGGTCGGAGCTGCCAGCACCGTAGGCCCGTACTTCTGCACGAAGGCTTGCTCGACCAGGCTGTCACTATCGCCGCGGGTGACGGCGGCCATCAGCTCGTTGCGCATCCCGTCCGAGTCAGGACAGCCGACGTGGTTGCATTCGAGCAGGATCTGATTGCATCCGCAGATGCACATCATGCGATGCCCGATGTCGTGAAAGCGCGATGCGGGATCGGCCCCTGCGCCCATCAGCGCAAAGACGGCGAACACAAGCAGGCCGCAGTGCATGAGGCAGCGGAGTCGGTGTTGGTTTGTCATCATCAAATCGAGGTGCCTAGCCTTGAGCGGCTGAACCGCAGAGGCGGCGCCGAGGATTTCCAGCGGCTGTCCCTGCGTTCTTTCCTTAATCCCCGGCGGTGGGCACGGGTGCTGCATTCGCCCGGCTCTCCACCGTCCGCGCAGAAGGCATACGCATCGGCGCAGGCGCATTCGGCACCAGCGCCAGGGCCGTGCCGCCGATAATGATCCACACCCCGAGCCAGATCCACATCACTAGCGGATTCAAATGCGCTTTCAAAATTGGGTGGCCGGTATCCTGATTCAAGCCTTCGTAGACGACGTAAAGGTCCTCATTCAGCGTGGAGCGAATAAACGGCATGGTCGAAGTCTGCTGACTGGCCTTGTAAAAGCGGCGCTCGGGCGTAAGCGTATCGATCTGGCGGCCATTTTTATAGACATCGAGAACGGCCCACTCTGCGGCGTAATTCGGGAACTCTTCATCGGTGTAGGAGCGGCAGACCAGGGTGTAGGGACCGATCTCCATTTTGTCGCCGTAAGCCATTTCTTTTTCTTTGTCCTGATTAAAGGCTGCGCCGGCGAGTCCGATGATGACGACCACGACTCCGAAGTGGACAATATAGCCACCGTAACGGCGCGTGTTGCGATGGGTGAGCTGCACCATCGAGGCGAACATGCCTTGCCCGGTCTTTTCCGAGATGACGCGGCCGCCGCGGTAGAACTCGCTGGCGACGGTGAGGGCGACCAGAACTGAAAGCCCGATCGCCATCAGGGAATAGAAATAAGAAATATCTAGCCAGGGGCGCAGGCCGAAGGGAGATCCCCAGGCCGCAGGCGTAATCATCAGGAATACCATCACGGCGACGGCGCCAATCGTCGGCCAGAGGAAATTACGCTTCAGGCTTTCAAACGAGGTCTTGCGCCACGCCAGCAGCGGGCCAATCGCGGTAAGGATCAAAAGCAACAGCGCCACCGGAATGGCGACGCGATTGTAGAACGGCGCGCCGACGGTGACTTTATTGCCCTGCACCAGTTCGGAAATCTTGGGAAACCATGTTCCCCACAAAACCGTAAAGCACAGCAGCACGAAAAGAAGATTGTTGAACAGGAAACTTGATTCGCGCGACATCAGCGATTCCAGCTTGTGCTCGCTGTGCAGGTGGTTTTTGTTTTTCAGGAAGAAGTACACAAACACCGCGAATGTGATTGCCAGGAAATACGCGAACCAGTCCCCGATTGAGGATTGCGCGAAGGCATGGACCGAGCTGATGATGCCGCTGCGCGTGAGAAAGGTTCCAAGAATGGCAAGCCAGAACGCGGCAAACACCAGCCACATGTTCCAAACCTTCAGCATGCCACGCTTTTCCTGCATCATGACGGAATGCAGAAATGCCGTGCCCACGAGCCAGGGCATCAGCGAGGCGTTTTCGACCGGGTCCCACCCCCAATAGCCGCCCCAACCCAGAACCGAATACGCCCAATGTGCGCCGAGGAAGATGCCAATGGTCAGAAATCCCCAGGTCACCATGGTCCAGCGGCGGGTAATGTGAATCCACTTTTCGCCGGGGTATTTCATAATCAGCGCGCCCAGCGCGAAGGCAAAAGGCACGGTGAATCCGACATAGCCGAGATAGAGCATGGGCGGATGAATCACCATTTCCGGATATTGCAGCAGCGGATTCAACCCGGTGCCGTCGGGGCGCATGGGGCCTTGGAGCAGTCCAAAGGGATTGGCGGCGAAATTGATCAGGGCAAGAAAGAAAACCTGCACGGCGGCGAGCACCACTCCGGCGTAGGCAAAGAGGCGAGGATCGGTCTTGTAGCGAAGCCGGAGGACGAAGCCGTATCCGGAAAGGAGCAGCGCCCAGAACACAAGCGAACCTTCCTGACCGGACCAGAGCGTAGCGAACTTGTATGCGGCGGGAAGGTCGCGGTTGCTGTGATGAAAAATGTAGGCGATCGAGAAATCGTTGCTGAATGCGGCGATCACGAGCGCGGCTGCCGCCACAAATACGGCCGCGAAAACCATAATGCCGGCCCGGCGCGCGGTTTCCCCGATGCGTTCGGAATTTTGTCGAAGCAGTCCGGAAAAGGAGGGATCGGAAGCAGCCCGCTCTCGTCCGCCAGCGAGAGCGGCGACAGGGTTCTGAAACAGGAGTGAAATGAACCCGGCGACGAACGCATAGACGCTCAGCGCTAGGGCGAGCAGGAGCGAATAGCTACCGATGTCCGACATGGAGGGGGACCCCGAGGTATTTTTTCAGAAACCCCCGGACTGTGGCAACCGCAGAGGCGGGGGTTTCGGGATTTGGGGGCGCATCTTGAAAGCAGGTCGCCAGGAAACATCAATGGCCTAATGCCGCTTTTTGCTTTTCAGAACGATTTGGCGAAGGACCGGTTAGATGTAAACGTTTACCGAACTCCACGCAAATTTTCCCGCGCGCGAGGCGGCCGGGCGCTCGGTCGCCAGCCAGTTCCACGAAACTGAGACGGCTACGCGGTCTGGACTGTCTCCTGCTGATAGCGCACCAGAACTTCATGCTCCGCGGCCAGCCAGTCGTCCGTCTCATGGCCGGGTTCGAAGCCGCGGCGTTCCGACATCAAGTAAGCCAGACGACGAATCTCGTCCTCCAGGTTGATCGGGACAAGGTTCGAGCGGATTTCGGTCTTCACGATCTCCGGCTTGCGCGCGGATTTCCTGACGGTATTCTTCATTTCGCTACTCCCGGATTCTGTAGACGCTGTGGCGAGTTCTGCCGATCCATTTCCCTGAGTGGATTCGATTGGTGCATTGGGGGCAGGGACTGCTTCGTTTCCATTGAGTTTCTTCTTGGGTGTCCTTGGTTTCGCCATACTTGTTACTCCTAGCATGCTCCTTATTAATTTGGAATGAATCGAACGGATGCGAACGATCAACACACACTCCACCTACGGTCTCGCACCAATCCTCAACTCTCTGCTTTGCAGATTTATAACTACTATAGTCGGAGATGACCTGTGGAAGGGAGCAAGTTGCATCAAAATTTGCGATCCCAAGGACATAGTTACCAAATCTGGAAACCCGATTGGTACGATCAATGCGGTACCCTGAGTTGCCGAGCGTGGGTACGCGGCTAAGTATAGAGAACGCGTTCGAGTCGGCGGCCGTAGGACAGAGGAGTCGGCGCTTCCGGAAAATAGGGTTAGAGCTCGTGGTGGTTGCTGCAGCAAGCAGAGATTGATGGAGCAACGGGCGATGCAGTTGGGCAAAATCCGAGTTTCTTGCCGCAGCATACGGAGCTCGAATAGCACGGAAGAGCCCTGGGTTAGCCTCCGCAATACTTTTCGTACTGCTCGTAAATGAAGTGGTCGGTCATGCCCGCGATATAGTCACAGACGATACGGGGCAAAGATTCGTCTTCCAGTTTCACCTTTTCCCGGTAATTCGGCGGCAGCGCGCCGGGATTGCCCGTCCAGAAGCTGAATAGCTCGCGCACGATACGTTCCGCATCGTCTTTTTCGTCGGCGAGAGCGGAACTGAAATAAAGATTCTCGTAAAGGAAATCCTTGGACTGCTTCCGCTCGGCATCGACCGCTGGACTGAATGCGGCGAGACGTTCGGGGTAGTTGCGGACGTCATCGAGCGTTTGAGTTTTCGCCTCATGGACGCGCTTCTGTGTGGTTCGGATCAGGTCGTCGACGAAGCGGTTGAGCACGCGCTTGAGAGTCTCATTGAACTTCAGCTTGTCGGGGGCTTCAGGATAAATTTGCCGCACCTCGGAGAAAAAGCGCTCGAACACCGGCACTCCCTCACGGATCTCGTTAAGCGAGAGCAAGTGCGATTCGTAGCCATCATCGAGATCGGCCGTGTTATAGGCGATTTCGTCGGTGAGATCGATGAGCTGCGCTTCGAGCGGCGGGCGTTGATCAAGAAGATATTCGGCGAGTTCAGGATGGTCCTGCTCATGGTAATCGCGCGAGTGCTTGATGATGCCTTCGCGAACTTCGAAGGTCAGATTCAGACCGGGAAAGGCGGCATAGCGCTGCTCGAAGTTCTCCACAATGCGAAGCGCATGCAGGTTGTGATCGAAAGAGAGCCCGTGCTCGCGCATGGCGCCATCGAGGGCTTTCTCTCCGGCGTGGCCGAAGGGAGGGTGGCCGATGTCATGGGCAAGCGCGAGAGCTTCGACAAGATCGACGTTGAAAGCGAGAGCAGCCGCGATGGTCCGCGAAATTTGGGAAACTTCGAGCGTGTGGGTGAGGCGATTGCGGAAGTGATCGCTGGGACGGCGGGTAAAAACCTGGGTTTTGGCTTCGAGCCGGCGGAAGGCACGAGCATGAATCACCCGGTCGCGATCGCGCTGAAAATCGTTGCGGTAGGGGTGCTGCGGCTCGGGGAAACGGCGTCCGCGGGAGCGCTCAACATGCACCGCGCAAGCGGCGAGCATGGTTGGAGTTTAGCAGAGTTACGAGTTGCGAGTTGAAAGTCCCAAGTTGCGAGCTTTGGGACTTCGCGATAATTCCCAGAGCAGCGCGGCGCCGGACAGCCGAGGGGCGGCTGTCCGCACATGCTGTCGGAACTCGCTACTGCTTTTGCGTCTCTTCTTTGGCGAGCTTGACCTTGGCGGCATCAAGTTCCTGCTGCACTCGAGCCAAGGCGTCACCATCGACTTCGGCGGGAACGGTCTTATTCCATTCCTGAACGGAGCGCTCCCAATGCACGGCGGCCATTTTCAGGCGGCCGGTTTTCTGGTAAAGATCGCCAAGGTGCTGCTGCACAGTCGGGTCGGCGCCCATGTGCTCGGCGGCTTTGGTGAGACTTTCTTCCGCCAGATCGTATTTGCCCATCTTGAAGTAAACCCATCCCAGCGAATCGAGATAAGCGCCATTACTGGGTTCTGCAACCAGAGCCTGCTTGACGAAGGTGAGATCTTCATCGAGCTTTACGCCGCGATCGGCATTCATGTACCCAAGATAGTTGAGCGTGGCAGCATACTGTGGATCGGTTTGCGGCAGGGAGGAAAGCACTTTTCTGAATTCAGTATCGGCCTGATCGTAGAGTTTCTGACGCTGCAACAGATCGCCGCGCAGGAACCAAACATAGGCTTTGTCGTCCGCCTTGGTCGACAACTGTTCCGCCTTGGTCAAAGAATCTTCGGCGTCTTGCCAGCGCCTGGCGCGACTTTGCATGATCGCCAACCGGAGATAAACTTCGCGGTCTTCCGGACCACCCTTGAGCATGGAGCGAACGTCAGCGACCGAGCTGTCGACATCGCCGGTGTCGGCGAGCTGTGCGTCGAGGACCATGCGCATGTCACGATCGTTGGGCAGCTTCTGAACCGCCTCTTTGGCAACAGCGGTCGCCTGCGGCCACTGCTTGGCTTCGCGATAGGTATCGATGATTTCCTGATAGCCGCCGCGAGCGTTGTCCTCACCGAGAGGAATCAGCTTGCGAAAGGTGTCAACCGCCGCGGTGTAATTCTGTTGTTCGCGATAGATCATTCCCAGGCGCTCAAGGAAGATGGCACGATTGTTGCGGTCGGTTTGCGGATTGGCGTCAGTTTTCTTTAACAGGTCCTGCAGAAGTTTGATGGCATCGTCGTAGCGACCCTGCGCCTGATAAACCGCAGCCATGTTGTAGCTGACTTCCGCCGCATCGGGAACCAGGGTATCGGCTTTTTTCAGGCTCTCGAGCGCAAGGTCATACTTGGCTTCCCGCCGATAAATCTCGGACATGCGTATGTAGCTCTGAGCATCTTCCGGATTGGAGTCGACGATAACTTTGTATTGCTCAAGCGCGGCCTCGAACTGGCCGTCATTCAGGTAGTTTTCGGCCAGGCCGCGGATCGCATCCAGATTGTCGCGATCGAGCATGACAGCCTTGCGATACGACTCGATGGCGTCCTTGTAGTCCTTGCGCTGCTCATAAGCCGCGCCGAGGGCGCTGTACAGCTTGGCCGAGCGCGAGGCATCGGGAACAGAACTCAGCACCTGCAGAGCCTGGTTGGTGTCACCTTCATCCGTGTACAACATCGCCAGCGTTGTAACGGCTTCTTCCGAGCCAGGATCCAACTTAATTGCGATCTTAAGCTCGCTTTCGGCCTTCTGCATATCGTTGTTTAAACGATAGAGGCGGCCGAGGAGGAGGTGATCGTCCACGCTGTCAGGCTCGATTTTTACGATTTGCTCGTATTGTTCGATGGCGAGCTTGAGGACGTTATCGGAGCCGTTGCCTCCGGGCATATCGCCGAGCGAACGTAGATAGATGCGGCCAAGAAGCTTGTGCGCTTCGAGATTGTTGGGATCGCGCTTGATGATGTCCTGGGCCTCGAGCACGGCGTCGCGAATGCGTCCGGTCTTGACGTAGAGTTCGGCGAGTCCAGCGTTGAGAAATTCTGACGACGGATCGGCATCAATGGCGAGACGATATTCGTCGATTGCCTTGTTGGCCAGGTCGCTGCGGCCGTAAACTGTGACCTGCTCCTCGTACATGTGCGCCAGCGCATAATGATAATAGGCAGTGGCACGGTCGGGCTTGCGAACCGTGGACTGGAGTTGAGAAGGATTGGCCCCAGGCGCAGGCTGCGAAGCTTGCGATGAGGAGGAAGAACTGGCCTGAGCCGCCGCCAAGGCGGCCGTCAGCGCAACGATAAGAATCGTGGAAAAGGGACGAAAAATTCGATTCATGCTCACCTGACCGTGCTAGAACGCATTCCCAAGCCTCAGCTAGTTTGGATGCAAGACGGCCGAGGGAAAGTTCTTACTATTCTAACCCGGTTCGCACTTTGTGGGGAAAAAGTATCATGCCGGGGCGAGCGCAGTTCACAATCCAAAGTCCAAGAACGCCTGTCCCTAGAAGGCCCAGTAGGGCCCGGTCCCGCCGGGGGTTTTCGCTCCATTGATGGCAGTGAAGACATTGCGTCCAAAGAAGAAAGGCAATCCCCAATCAAAATACAGTCCTCCCGAACTCGGCCCGCCCAAGGTCGGGAAAACGTCGGCGGTAGGGTTTGAGAAAAGCGAATTGGCATCCCCAATCGAAAACTTTACAGTTGACGAGCCTCCCCCAGTACCCGATACCGTTGCTGAAAGATTCTGCTGCGAATTGGGGCAATAAAAATCGCCGCAGGTGAGAAGCCCTGTCGTGCTCTGGTCGAGAAAGAAGTAGCCATTCGAACCGCTATCGATGAAGGAACCTTGATAAGTCTGTCCGTTATACGCGGTATTAAATGCGAGAAAATCAGGGCTCGAAGGATCCGTACTTATGGGGTACACCGTCGCGCTGCCCAGCCCGTTGTTCGACTGAGTGCCGATCCCAAACACGAGTGATCCGCTGAGGCTCGAAGTAGTGGACGTTTGCGGCAGCTCGACGATGACTCCATTGTTGTCGGTAGCGAAGGCGGCAACGGGGTTCTGCACTTGCTGCGACAGAGATTCGGTGGTCACCGTGCAGGTCGTGCCGGAGCACTCATAGTATAGGCCGGGATTCGAACTGCCGGTAAGGGCGCAATCCGGGCAGTCCTGCACCAGCAGGCCGACGCCGAGAATTCCGTTCGCGCCCAAGGTCTGAAGGGTATCGTTTTCGGCCGGGGCGGAGCTTGAGCAACCGCTGGGAACCGCGGCGAACGTGGGATCGATGACCTGCAGAGGCAAGCTGCTGGCCTTTTCGCCGCTGATGGTGACGTCAGCGGTCGCGACAGAACCCCACGTGTATGCGCTGACAAAAGGAGTGCACTCGCCGATGGGATCCCCATTGGACGCGGTTTGCTGCGGCAGGGCCAAGGTGAGCGCTCCACCGCCGGCGGATGAGAGCAGGCGTAAGCCATAGGAACCGGTGTCGACCAGAACCCCGCTGATGGTTTGACAATTCGAACTGGATGGAACACATACCGTCACGCTGGTGAAAACGCCATTCGCGTAGCCGCCGGTGGGGCCGGAATCGACGGTGATCGTCTGCACATTGGAGGCAGAAGTAGCGATCGTATTTGGCGGAGTACTGCTGCCGCCGCCGCAACCGGCGCAAAAAACTCCCGCCAGCAGCAGGGCTGTAGACGCGTGAACTCGCAATTTCGCACTCACCGAATTGACTCCAGACTCACGCCCCCGGGCAGTTGATCGGAAAGATAAGCTCGACCGGAAAACGCTCCCATATGGCCACCGAATTGAACCACGAGATTCCCTTGGCTCAGCGTCATGGGGCCGTGTCCCACACGGCGTGGTGAATTCTGTATGGCTTGTTCATACTGCTGGTCATACGAGCCCAGAAGTTGCTTGATATCCGGCGGATAGGGGCCGCTCCAGGCGACAGCAAAAACTTTGCCGGCTGAGACATATTCGCGAACGGCTGTGCCCGTCGGCATTTTGATTTCGTGCAAGGTATAAGCAGCGGCTTGAGAAGTCTTCACCGTGGCCTGCATGCGGGCGACATCGTCCTCCACGGAGGCTTCGTTGCCGCCCAGAGCGGCGAATGCGCAAAAGCTCGAGAACAGCAGAAAAGCGCACACCAGCCAGCAACGACCGCAGATTTTCATGGATGTACTCGTGGGAGTGCTCACTTGTTTTCGTCGGGAGAGTTGGATTCTCGGGTAGCGATTCTGGGTTGCCACCGCGAGTGTCAAGAAAAGTAATTTCCGGGCGAATTTTGAGGACAAAAGTCTCATAACGAAGTGAAAAGTTCCTTGGTCCATATTCAGTCAGTGACGGAAGTGGCGGACGCCCGTGAACAGCATGGCAAGGCCCAGACGATCCGCGGCATCGATGACTTCGGGATCGCGCTGAGAGCCTCCGGGCTGGATGACCGCCGTGGCTCCGGCTTTAGCAATTTCTTCCACGCCATCGGGAAATGGAAAGAAGGCGTCGGAGGCAGCGACAGTAGCTTTCAACGGCAGTTGCGCTTTCATCGAGCCGAATTTGGCAGCATCAACGCGGCTCATCTGGCCCGCGCCGATGCCGACGGTTTGACCGTCACGAGCGTAAACGATCGCGTTCGATTTGACGTGCTTGCAGATTTTCCAGGCAAAAAGCAGAGCGCGCGTTTCTTCCGGCGTAGGAGCGCGCCGGGTGACTACTTGCAAGTCGGAATCCTGCAGCGTGCGAACATCCGCGTCCTGTACGAGCATGCCTCCGGAAACATTTTTCAGAATCCATTTTTGATCCGCAGGCACTACTTCCACGAGGCGCAGATTTTTCTTGGAGGCGAATTTGGCTTTGGCGGCTTCGTCGAAGGCGGGTGCGGCAATGACCTCCAGAAAAAGCTTGTGCATTTCTTCAGCGGCAGCGAGGTCAACCGGATGATTCACCCCGATCACGCCGCCGAAAGCTGACACAGGGTCGCATTCGAGAGCGCGCACGTAAGCTTCGGCGAGAATCTTGCCGGTGGCAGCGCCGCAGGGGTTCGTGTGTTTCACAATGGTGCAAAACGGAGCATCGTCTTTGAAATCCCGTGCGAGGTCCCACGCGGCTTGCAGATCGACAATATTGTTATAGGAGAGTTCCTTGCCCTGAAGCTGGCGCGCGTTAGCTACGCCGATGCCCGAACCGTCGGAATACATGGCGGCCTTTTGGTGTGGGTTTTCGCCATATCGCAAGTCGAGGACTTTTTGAAACGAGAGTCGCAGGGTGGTGGGAAATGTGCTGCTTTCGTTCTGGACTTGAAAATTTTCGGCATTAATGCGATCGAGCGTCGAGGCAATCGCAGAATCGTATGCCGCGGTCAGGGCGAAGGCTTTTTGCGCCAGACGCCATTTGGTCGCAAGCGAGAGACTGCCATTCGAGCGTTCGAGTTCTTCCCCGATGGCATCGTAGTCGGCTGGCGAAGTTACGATGGCGACATCATGAAAGTTCTTGGCGGCAGATCGGATCATCGACGGACCACCGATATCGATATTCTCAATGAGTTCCTCGAATTTCACGTCGGGCTTCGCAGCAGTTTTCTCGAAGGCATAAAGATTCACGACGACCATATCGATTGGTGCGATGCCGTGCTGGGCAACCGCGGAGACGTGTTTAGGATCGTCGCGACGATGGAGAATCCCTCCGTGAACTTTGGGGTGGAGCGTTTTGACCCGGCCATCGAGCATTTCGGGAAAGCCGGTGAGGTCGGAAATATCTTTGACGGCGATGCCGGAATCGCGCAGCAGCTTGGCGGTGCCTCCGGTGGAAATAATTTCGACTTCGAGAGCCGCGAGTTTGCGGGCGAACTCGACAAGTCCGGTTTTATCGGTGACAGAAAGAATGGCACGATGAATTTTGCGATTGGCTGACATGGGATTCATTCAAAAGACAACTGCACGGCGATTATGACGGATCTCCAGCGGCATTCGTCAGGTTCTTACCGGACAGACGACTATGCCAAGAAAGTTGAGCAGCGCTTCAGTGAATCGTGAGTAGAAATTTTATCAGTTGATGGAGTATTGGATGCAAACCCGAAACAGGTAAGCCACAAGGGGCACGAAGCTGCGGAGAGAATATCCCGAAAAATTTGAAGAGGACGGGATCAGGCTTTCGCTTTGGCTTTCAACTTGACGTGACCACTGGTGATTTCGACCGAATATTCGACGGCGTCGCAGTGATATTGCTTGCGAATCTCCTTCGTCTTCTTCTGGACGAAAGCGGTGAAGGAATCGATGCTACCGCTGACGTTCTCTCCGGCTTTTTTCTTGGCCGCGATCAGCGTGTTGTAGAGGCGCTCCACTTGTTCGCTTTCGGCCGGGTCGACGCTGTGCAGGGTGAAGTGCGGAGAGGATTCCCCTCCGGCTGCAGCCGCCGCGGCCCGGCTGAGTCCATACGCTTTCGGATGTTGCGGCTTGTGATCTTCCTGGCCGGAACGAACTCCCTGGACCGAAAGCAGGGCATCTTGCGGGCGGCGATAACCTTCTTCACGAATGCGCGATTTCTTGCGCCAGAGATCGCTGTAAATGGCATAGCGCTGCGCCATTTCGTTGTAGCGAAAACGCTGGGAGAAATTCATGCGCCCGCCGTCGGAGAACTTGCGCAGCAAAGCCAGCACCTTCCACTCGATATCGGTGGGGGGCTTCTTGGTCGGATTGCTGAAATACACTTCGTACTCGATCTTCAAGCGGCGCAGTTGAGTATCGAGAACATTTAGCTCCTCGTCGGTGGTCACAGAAATCTCCATGCACAGTTTAGTAAGTGGAGAGAGCCGGGGCGAGGTACCCGAGGGTCACCGAAGGGAATGGTACGAAAGTAAGTAAGAGAGTGAGTAATGAGCCGTAAGTATTGAGCCCCTTGAAATGGCGTCAGCCTCAGGTTGGGAAACCACGTCAGATCTTTAATCGCCGCTCACGACTCGCGATTCTATTTTCCCGAATTCGACGCCATTTTCTTGACCATGGCGAGGACCAGCTTGCGATCGCTGTCGTTCAGGTTGGTAGCGTAGCGGCGAATCTGGCTCAGGAAGCGGACTTCGTCGTCGGAAAGCTGCGGCAATCCTTTAGAGCCGTTGTTGTGGCCGGGCTCGGCGAAGAATTGCGAAAGCGGAAGTTCCATGGCGCCAGCAATCTTCGAAAGCGTATCAAGCGAGGGGATGGTATGTCCGTTTTCCACCCGAGACAGATAGCAGCGCAGAAGACCGGTTCGTTTTTCGATGTCGCCCTGGGACATTCCTTTTTGGAGCCGGTAATTGCGGATCGTCTCGCCGATATTCATTGTGGGGAGCATTCAGGAAGGCCCCATAGTAACCACAGCGGCATCGTCTGGCAAGTGGGAAATTTGTGCTATGCGGGGAACGATGGTGCTATGCACGGATTCCAGTGCAGCGCCTGAAATCAATTCGTAGACGCTGCGTAAGTTGCACAGCGTATAAGAAATAGCTGACTCGTGGAGAGCCCCGATTGGCAAGCATTTTGCGTTTTCTTATTCCATGACTATTTCTTGAGCGTAGAGGAGAGAAATTCCACCGTGCGATGCCATGCGTCAGCTGCGTCGGCGGGACGATATCCTTCCTTGTTGTTGGGATTTTCAAAAGCGTGGCCGGCGTCATCGTAGATCTTGATCTCAACTGTCTTGCCGAGCTGTTCCATCGTCTGCTGAAATTTGTGTACGTCATCGGGAGTAATCCCATGATCCTGCGCGCCGAAAGATCCGAGGATGGGCGCGTTGATTTTCTTGAGGGCGTCGCGATCAGTGGCGAGATGGCCGTAGTTGATCACATCGGCGGCAAGCGTTGGCTCCTGTAATGCCACGTCGAGCGCGTAGCCGCCGCCCATGCACCATCCGATGGCGCCGATGCGGTCTTTTCTGACATCCGGCTGCGATGCCAAAAACTCGAAGGCAGCGTTGAGGTCGCGTTTGGCGCGGTCCTCGGGCACGCCCCGCATCAGTTCATGGGCTACGTCCGGCGTGGCTGCAACTTTACCGCGATACAAATCGATCGCCAGCGCGACATAGCCCTGATCCGATAATTTCGACGCCTGCTCCTTTACCCAATCATTCAGGCCCCAATATTCGTGAATCACAATCAGCGCGGGAAACGGTCCGTTGCCCGGCGGTGCGTAGAGGATTCCCTGAACCGTTTCGTCGCCGCTTTTGTAGGAAACAGTCTTGCCGTCGGCGGCGAAAACGGCGGAAGCGCACAACAGGATTGCGGAAGTAAGAACTAAGGTCCGAGTCATAGGATTCCTTCCTGACATAGTTGGGGAGATATTGTTGCCGAAGCGGGCAAAGAATTACAACTGCAGCTCCATGTAGAGCGCGCCCGCAATGGGATTCTCGCAATACGGAGCGATCTCGCGGAAACCCAGCTTACGGTACATGGCAACCGCATCTTTCATCACAGGCTCGACGGTGTCGAGGCGCATGCGTTCATAGCCGATGGCGCGGGCCTCAGCAATGATACGGTGGGCCAGAACGCCGCCGAGTTTCTGGCCGCGGAACTGTGGCCGCACGTAGAGACGCTTCATCTCGCAGATGTTTTCTCCAATCCTGCGAAGCGCAACGCATCCGGCAAGCTGCGAGTCGAGTTCTGCCAGCATTAACCGGCCTGCGGGCGGCGCGTACTTGCCGGGAAGTTCGGCGAGTTCCTTGTCGAAGCTTTGGAAGCAGAGGTTGAAGCCGAGCGATTGTGCGTATTCCAGAAAGAGTTCGCGAGCCTGCGCGATGTGCGCGGACGATTCGGCCTGAAAGATTTTCAACTCTTTCACCGCTGAGAGCGTGGTGGACAAGGAATCATCCGTTTTCGGATTAGGCTTCGTGGCCATTTCTTCTCGGTGAGTTCGCATTCACGGCGAAGGAGGCATTTATCCCATCAACATCCCGCCGTTCACGCTGAGCACGTGGCCGGTAATGTAAGACGCGTCATCGGAGGCGAGAAAGGCGACGGCGGCCGCGACGTCTTCCGGTGTTCCGATGCGCGCAAGCGGAATCTGCTTCACCGCGTTTTGTTTGAGTTCGTCTCCAAGTGGAGCGGTCATGGCGGTTTCGATGAAACCGGGAGCAATCGCGTTACAAGTAATGTTGCGCGATCCGACTTCGCGGGCAATCGCCATGGTGAGACCGATCAGTCCGGCTTTTGATGCCGCGTAATTCGCCTGGCCGGCCTGGCCCATTTGCCCGAATACACTGGTGATGTTGATGATGCGTCCCCAGCGCTGCTTGAGCATCGACCCGATCACTTGCTGAATGCAGTGGAAAGCGGAGGTGAGATTCGTTTGCAGGACGGCGTCCCAGTCGGCGCGTTTCATGCGCATGACCAGCTGGTCGCGGGTAATGCCGGCGTTGTTGAGCAGGATGTCGACCTTGCCGAATTGCGCAATGGCGGCCTTAATGCTGGACTTAATCTGCTCTTCGTCGGCAACGTCGAGCGCGAAGGCAGCGGCCTTTCCTCCGACGGAGGTGATTTCGCCGACCGATTCGTTCAGCTTTTCCTGATTGCGCGCAGCGACTGCGACCGATGCACCTTCTTTGGCCAGTCGCAGGGCGCAGGCGCGTCCAATGCCCTGCGAGGCTCCGGTAATGAAGGCGACGTGGCCATTGAGGGACATGATATTTCTCCCGGCATTCCAGTATGCGAAACGCCGAATTATATCCCGGTGATGCTGGACGGGAGCGGGATCGGCTCTGCCAACCCTGTATGAGGTCACTTTGAAAGACCCTTAGCTACACAGTGGGACAATCGCATATCCACCCACAACCGGGAATGAAAAGGGTGGTCGCTGCCAAGCTTCGCTCGGCTGGACGGGCGATGGCGCCCGTGCCTACATGAATTTTCGAGGGAGGACACGAAGAAGACGAGGGACTTGTCTGGGAACAGGGGGTGCGAAATGATGATTGCGGATTCACAAGTGCGACAGATACCATGCGAGCACTCCTATGCAGACTGCAAATGTGGTAGTGATGCCCAAGCCTTCCGACAAAAACTGCAATGCTGAAAAAGATGCCGCCGGACACCGGTCGCCCCTGCGCGCGGGGAATTCGGCCCAGATGCCGAGTGCAGACGAGGGCATCCGCGCCACACAGGTTCCAGCTGCCGAGCCTTTGACCGAAGTCTTCGCCGTGTTCGGCGTTGAGCCGGAGATTCAGGCTTACGCCATGGCGAAATACTCGCGATCGGCGCTGTCAATGAAGGAATCGCTGCGCGAGATCAATTCGCAGAAGGCGGAAAAATTCCTCAACACGTTTTACTTCCAGTATGGGCATCGCTCGATCGCAGACCTGGCGCATATCTCTCTGGCGGTGGAACGACTCTCGATCCTGGCCGCGATTGAGTTGGCCGACGAGCAGCGCTGGGATGGGCAGGAGCGATCGACACGATATCAGGACTTCAAGAAAAGTGGCTATTACACCCCGGATCTCGCCAGCGATGAGGACGCGCGCAGGCTTTACCGCGACACCCTCGATTTTCTTTTCGCAGAGTACGAAGCGCTTTCAGCGCACATGACGGACTATCTGATCAGCATCACGCCGAAGCCCGCTGACATGAAGCAGGAGATGTACGAGCGCACGCTGCGAGCGCGGGCATTTGATATCACACGCTACTTACTGCCGCTGGCCACGAATACGTCGCTGGGCGAGATCGTGAACGCGCGGACGCTGGAGATGCAGATCGCGCATCTGCTTTCGCATACGCACAAAGAGGTGCGTGCGCTAGGCGACTCGCTGAAGAAGGCCACGACCGGCGCGGCTTACAACATCAATTCAGAATCTCTGCGGAAACTGGTCGAGCAGATACGCGCCATCGATCCGGAACTGGGCCTGCGGGCCGAGCAGGAATTGCTTCGCGAAGTGCGGGTCGCACCCACACTGGTGAAGTATGCGGATCCGAATCCGTATGAGATGGAGACAAGGCGCGAATTGCGTCAGGCCGCCCAGGAATTGATGGAGCACGAGCAACTGGCGCCGTCAAAAGCCATCGTGGACTTGCTCGATGACGAACCGCTGGAAGTGGAGATTGCCACCACGCTGTTGTACGAGCACTGCCATCACTCCTATCGCCAGATCCGGCAGGCAGTGCAGGTTGCGGGTGAGCGGCGGCGGCGGGAGATCATCGATCTCGGCTTGCGGCATCGTGGCAAGCACGATGAAATGTTGCGCGCCTTTCGTGCCGGGCAGCAATTCCGCTTCGACATCCTGATGGA
>JASHPL010000157.1 GCA_030038125.1 Candidatus Sulfotelmatobacter sp. | reverse complement strand
ACGCATGCCGGTCCTTTGCTCCACACTTTGACCTTCGTCTCGATCCCTTTCGGCGTGACCTTCTTTACAAATGCCATGTACTTCTTCAGGATGTCGTCAGGATCCTGATTCGGCACGAGGCGCATGGAGACTTTCGCCTTGGCTTTCGCGGGAATGACGGTCTTGGCACCGTCGGCAGTGAACCCGCCCGGCATGCCGTGCACTTCGAGCGTGGGACGCGCCCAAGTGCGGTAGAGAACGGAATATCCGGGCTCCCCGGTGAGAACTTTTGATCCGACTTCTTTCTTACGATATTCCTGTTCGTTGAAGGGCAAACGCTTCCAGGCCTTAAGTTCGGCCGCGGTCGGCGCCTTTACCCCTTTGTAGAAGCCCGGGATGAGGACCTTGCCCTTCGAGTCCTTCATTTTGCTGATCATCTCGATCAACGCAAAGAAGGGATTGGGCGCGGCGCCTCCATACATGCCAGAGTGCAGATCGGTCTTTGCGCCGTAAGCCTCGATTTCGGTGTAGACGAGGCCGCGCAGGCCGACGCAGAGGGTGGGAAGATCGGGCGCGAAGAGCTCGGTATCGCAGACCAGAGCGAAGTCGGATTTCAGCTTGGTTTTCTGCTTGCGGATGTATTCGGCGATCGACTCCCCGCCGACTTCTTCTTCGCCCTCGAAAATCACCTTCACATTCAAAGGCAGCTTTCCTCCGCCGGACTGCATGAGCGCTTCAAGGGCCTTGACCTCCATCCAGAGCTGACCTTTGTCGTCGACCGCGCCACGGGCATAGAGATTCTGGTTGCGCTCGGTCGGCTCAAACGGCGGGGTGTGCCACTCATCCAGCGGATCGGGCGGTTGCACGTCGTAGTGCGCATACATGAGCACAGTTGGTTTGCCTTGGCCGTGCAGCCAATCGGCATAGATGAGCGGATGGCCTTGCGTGGGGATAAGTTCGACATTCTCCATGCCGATGCGGCGCAGTTCGCTGGCCACATAGTCGGCGGCTTTCTGAATGTCGGGCTTGTGTTCTTCCAGAGTGCTGACACTGGGAATACGGAGAAGATCTTTGAGTTCATTTAAGAAGCGTTGCTGATTAGTGCGGGCAAAATCGACGGCAGGAGAAGCCATGGTGAGTCCTTTCTTTTATCGCCACGATCTGACCTTGGTGGACAGCCTGTGAGTGCCATCCAGAGAGCCAAGCAAACGGATCAGTATAGCGCGAAGCGACCAAGTATGGCGCAGCCCAAGAAGCTCTCACCACACAGGACACAGAGGGCGCAGAGGAAAATCAGCTAAATCGGGCAGGAGAGAAGGGCGACAGGTCCTGTTCAGGAGTGCGGCCTTCGATCGCAGCCGTCATGACTTGTGCAGTAATCGGTGCCAGCAAAATTCCGTCGCGGTAGTGTCCGGTGGCGACGTAATAGCCCGGCGTGGAAGTGGCGCCGAGAATTGGCAAAGCGTCGGGCGTTCCGGGGCGCAAGCCTGCCCAATCTTCCAGAATTCTGGCATCCGTGAATTTCGGAACCAGTTCGATTGCCGCATGATGCAGTCGCTGAATGGTATCGGGATTGGTGCGCTTGTCGAATCCGGCTTCCTCGACGGTGGCGCCGACGAGCAGGCGTCCGTCGCTGCGGGGGATCAGATAAGCCTTTGGTGAGCGGATCACATGCTTCAGCAAATTGCGCGTGGGCATCGCGAGGCAGAGCATCTGGCCTTTCACGGGCCGCGTAGGAAAAGGCTCCGGGGCGATTTCGCCGGCCCAGGCTCCGGCGCAGTTGACGACTTTGTGCCCCGCAAACGATGTCTTGGTCGTAGCGACCCCGAGCGCCTGCCCGTGCGCAAGGTTCACTTTCGTGACCGGATCGCCGGAGGAAAAATCCACGCCGCGATTTTTAGCTGTCTTCACTGCGGCTGCCGTGAGGGCTCGCGGATCGACGCTGCGCTCCTTCACATAGAATGCCGCGCAGTTCTGATCAGAGAGCGAGGGCTCCAACTCTGCCACCGCAGCCGGCAAGAGGGTGGAATGGGCCCCTTTCGAAGCATTTTGATCCGAAGCAAATACAATGGCTCCCTGATCCCTCAGATCAACCTTCATCCCCGATTCCATTTCCAGTTCGTGTGCGAATTCTGGATACATGCGGGCGCTAGCCGTCGCGAGCGACTGTAAAGGCGCGGCAGTTTCGAGAGGGCAATCGACCAACATCCCACCGGCTGCGTGGGAAGCCTCCCGGCCTGGCTCGCCCCGCTCGATAACGAGCACCGTCGCTCTATGCTTCCGCAGTTCGATGGCGAGCGACAGGCCGATGATGCCGCCCCCGATGAGGATTACGTCCCAAGTCTTCACGTGGAAATTGTAAAGGGAAATAAGGGAAGGATTCCTAGCTCCGAATCCTTTCGTCGGGAAAATCAAAATCCCGATCCTATCCCGTCAAAAACGCAGAGACAAGGAGTGGGGGAGCCTTTCCTGCGTGCCATGAACCAAGATGACATCCATTTCGGGGCTGCATACAATGTTTTCCATGAAAAAGAAATTTGCCGCCTTGGTAATGGCGATGAGCATTCTGGGGATTTCGGTCGCCGCATTTGCGCAAAAAGACAAAGATGAACCCAATGTGCCCACCTCCTGGCTGAATTTCCTCGTGCTCAAGGACGATAACGGCAAGCCAGTCCGCAACGCCGCCGTCATCATGCACCCCGTCAACCCCAAGGGCAGGCAGGAACAGGGCGGAATGGAATTGAAAACCGACACCGACGGGAAGGCAGATTTTGATGGTATCCCCTATGGAATGCTGCGAGTGCAGGTCCTGGCCCAGGGATTTCAGACTTATGGCGAAGACTTTAACATTGACAAACCGAAGATGGAGTTCACGATCAAGTTGAAGCGGCCGCAGCACCAGTACTCGGTCTATGACGGTCATCCCGCGGAGTCGAATGCGCCCGACCAAAATGCCCCGTCTGATGAGAAGAAATAGTTCGTTGGACCGGTCTCAGATCGCACTGATCCTCAGTGTGTGCGCGCGAGTTTCGATGACCTTGTAGTTGACCCCGAAGGGAATGTGAATATGGATTACTTACTGAAGACAGAGCCCTCCACCTACTCTTTCGCTGATCTGCAGCGGGAGGGAACGACGATTTGGGATGGCGTTTCGAATCCGGTGGCGCTGAAGCATCTCCGCGGGATGAAGCCGGGCGAACGGTTGATTATTTATCACACGGGAGATGAGAAAAGTGCGGTCGGCACCGCCTCAGTCGTGTCGGTTGATGCTTCGGACGCGCGCAACCCACAAGTAAAGATCAAGGCTGGCAAGGCGAATCCCAAGCCAGTGACCCTCGGGCAGGTAAAAGCGAACAAATTGTTCGCCGATTCGCCCCTCGTACGGCAGGGAAGACTCAGTGTCGTGCCGCTGAATGAGGCACAGTTCAGG
Source organism: Candidatus Sulfotelmatobacter sp. (assembly GCA_030038125.1). Classification (GTDB taxonomy): domain Bacteria; phylum Acidobacteriota; class Terriglobia; order Terriglobales; family Acidobacteriaceae; genus Sulfotelmatobacter. The sequence continues at coordinate 1,392 of JASHPL010000157.1, read as the reverse complement.
TTCCTGACGGGAGAATGAACCGACATCGGCCCCTTGAAGGTGCCCCACCTTTGTCCCCGCTGCTTTTGCAGCGACAGAGTGGGGCTCTTGATTTTCCCAACGTCGAGATTCAGACTTCAGTCCCACCGATGGCGGACTGCGGCTATCTGTTCGGTTCCCTCACGGTTTTCTACGCGGCGTGTGCATCCCGGCGGATCAGGAACGAATCGAGCAGGAAGCCTAATCCCAGCGTGAATGGAATCGCGCCAAAGGCGGCAGCGATGAGAGCGTCGGGCTCGTATCTGGCCACAATGCTGAACGCCAGCATGTAGCCTACTGCTCCGGCAATGGACAAAATGCCATAACGCCGCGAGCGCGCTGATTCGGAAAGCTCCGCCTCCATGGGAACATTGACGCCCCGCTGGATTGCCGCTAGTCGTTCCTCGGTACGCAATTTCCGTACGCGGTAATACATGTACGTGGCGAAAATCGCCGTGGGCATTCCAAAGATCATTACCACTGCCGCCAAACCCGTGATTCCGTCCATGGTGTCGCCTCTCCTCCGCTTGGTCCGAGGGGCCAAGCTGTAGTGGTTTGCTGCTCATTGGCTGATACGACTTGGAGGCCCAAAAAGTTCCGCTCTGGCCAACTCACGGCGAAAGAGATGCTTCAAAGCTCTTTGTGTGTTACCTTGGGGTGGGCTCGGGTCGCTCTCGGAGAATGCATGAACATTGCAAAATCTCGCGGGATGCGTTCCGCATTGCCCGCGATCGGCTGTCTGGCCATCCTGCTCTTTTCACGATCCCTGCGCGCACAGGAAACCAAAGAAAAGGTTACGGTCGACGATGTGGACCGCACCTTCTTGGTCCGTCTGCCTAACGGTTACAACCCGCAGCAACACTATCCGGTGGTGATTCTGCTACATGGGGCGAATCAAGACCCGGCCGACATCGAGCGGCTGACTGGATTCGACCAAATTGCAGATAAAGACGGCATCATCGCGGTCTACCCGTCCGCGATGCACGGCCGCTGGAATGTCGGGGTCCGACCCAAGGAGCATGAGGAGGCACCGGCATACCCGAGGCGCCGGCGTTATGGTGGCGGCTATCCCGGTGGCGGCTACCCCGGCGGCGGAGGGTACCCTCCCGGCGGTGGATACCCCGGCGGCGGTGGTGGTGGCGGCGGATCTCCCAACGGCGGCGGACAGCAGCCGCAGTCTCGCCCGCCCGACGAGCAAAAGCCGGCGCAAGCCGATGACATTGCATTTTTTACTCAGATGATCGATCAGCTGAATTCGAAATTTTCCGTCGATCCGGCACGAATCTACATGGCCGGCCTTTCGGAGGGCGGATTTATGGCCATGCACGCCGGCTGCGCCATATCGGATCGAATCACTGCGGTTGCGACCGCGGG
>JASHPL010000156.1 GCA_030038125.1 Candidatus Sulfotelmatobacter sp. | reverse complement strand
CGAGCAGTTGCCGATCGTGCTCACCCAATAGAACGCGCACGCGAATCTCATCAATTCTTTGTACAATCGTGCTTCCGAACGAGGTGCTTCCATCACGACCACTCGCAATTCGTATCGATTCGCCGCTTCCCTCGTCGTTTTACTCGCAACTTTTTCTGCCGCAACGCTCGCCGCGCGCGATCAAAATTACATTCTTTACCTGGGCACATACACCGAGAACGGCAGCACGAGCAAAGGCATCTACGCCTACCGATATAACGCCGTCAATGGTCACATCACTTCGCTCGGGTTAGCGGCGGCAACGACCGACCCCTCATGGTTGGCGCTCGACCCCGATGGCCGATTTTTGTATGCGGTGAACGAGGTCGCCAATTATCTGGGCCCGAACAGCGGAGGCGTGAGCGCATTCGCCATCGATCGCGCCAGCGGCAAGCTGACCTTTTTGAATGAGGTAGCGTCGCGCGGAGCGGGTCCGTGCTACATCACCGTGGACAAAACCGGGAGATATGCCCTCGTGGCCAACTACGATGGCGGAAGCGTTGCCGTCTTTCCCATCCTCGCGGATGGCCGGCTGGGCGAGGCTTCTGACGTCGTCCAACACAAAGGACACGGCCCAAACTCCGAGCGCCAGGAGGGCCCACATCCGCATTCCATTGTGCTGACGCACGATAATCGATTCGCGATCGTCAGTGATCTCGGACTCGACCAGCTATTCGTCTACCGCTTTGACAGCACGAAAGGCACGCTTACACCGAACAATCCTCCATTCGCCACGGTAGATCCCGGTGCCGGGCCGCGCCATTTCGCGCTGTCTGCAAACGAAGGATTTGCCTACTCTCTCGACGAGATGGGCGCGATCGTCACAGTGTTCTCGAACGACCCGAAAACTGAAACCATGCGCAAGTTACAGACCATTTCAACCCTGCCGGCGGATTTCACCGGCCCCAAAGAAGACGCGGAAATCGAAATCGCTCCGTCGGGAAAATTTCTTTACGCCTCGAATCGCGGCCATGATGCCATCGCCGTTTTCGCCATCAATCCCCAGAAAGGAACATTGACGCTCGTCGAAATCACGCCTATAGAAGGTAAGGAGTCGCGCAGCTTTGCGATGGATCCGACTGGAACGCGGCTTTTCGCCGCCATTCAGGATTCAAATCGTGTCGTGATCTTTCGGGTTGACGGCAAAACCGGCCGACTCACCCGCGCGGGAGAGAGTTTCGAAGTCGACGCGCCTGTCTGCCTCAAATTCTTGGCAGTCCCGTGAAGTGGCTAGCTGCTGGGGTTGCTTGCCGTCACCGGTACGGGAGCATTCTTCGGCGTGCTCAGGTATCCGGTGGCCTTCTTCTTGTCTACCGTCCAAACAACCAATTCAAATAGCAGGTGGTCGCGGCCGGAGTAGAACTGGATGGGCTCGGCGATATTCCGGTCCCTCTTCTCAATGGTCCGGTCGTCGGCCGTCACATTCATGGTGAACTTGCCGTGTTTGGGATCGGTCTTTTTCAACTGTAAGCTGACGGTAGAAACCGCCTGCGGCTTCGCTCCTCGCAGCAGTGTGAACTCATAATAGTTGCGGTCGCCTTTGTGCTTGAGCACTTCCAGGTCGGCGCGGGTGGTGGCAATCAGTTCGCTTTGGCCGGTAATATCTCCGACGGCGGTCTGCAGTTTCGCCTTGGTCGCTTCCAGATCCGCTTTGGTCGAGGCCACATCCGTCTTCACTCCCCCGACATCCGTCTTGACCCCGGCGACATCGCCGCTTACCTCACTGATTGCCTGTTTCTGCGCTTTCTCCTCCTGCTCGAAACGGCTCGCTTCCGCCCGCTGCTGAGCCTGCAGCTCGGCGGTGCGCTGCGTCAGTTCCTTCTTGGTCATGCCCGCCTGCCGCGCCAGTGTTTCCTCTTGGGCTTCGGCATTTTGTATGCGAGCCTGCAACTCTCGCACCTGGGCGTTACTGGCCTCGAGTTGGTCGGAGAGCGTTCCCAGCTTCGTGTGCGTGCTGTACTGGGCGTATGCGAAACCCGCGATCACAACAATCGCCACGATAATAAGAATCCATTTGCCGGCATTCGATTGATTCTCGAGCTGCATCTGAACGTCTTCGTCGGCCATACTTCCTCCTCAGGAAGTGAATATCCAAATGATTGCAGATCACCCAATTGTTTAGCAGGATTGCGGCACTGTCAAATTCGCCTAGAGTTATGAGATGCAAGATAGGCCGTCCCTGGATGCAGCTTTAACTGTGCAAATGGGGTTTTGGCGGGAATGGCCTGTCTGTGGTCGAGCGCTTCAGGGCCGCAATTCCAAAGCCTGAGCCAGGGCGGGCTCCAGGTCGCGTCGCGCGGTAGTGGCGGCGCTTCCCAACCGCTTCGCCAGCGATTCGCGCATGATCAGGGAGGGATCTGCCGACTGCGGACCGTGCAGCGTCTTGCGCATCTCGTCGGACTTCACAATGCAAGCGTAGGCGAGACGGGGCGAAAATCCAGCGTTGTCGAGGAATTGTCCGTAGGCCAGCCAGTCTTGGACGCTGGCGCTGCGGTCCTGGATCGAACTATCAATGCGCAGCGCTTGTTGATATAGCGGTAGCGCCTGGCTTATCCGCCCGGCCCGGGCCTGCAAGGCAGCTTCATTCACATCGGCAATGCTTTCCAGCCTGGGCTGACTGGTTTCAACAGCGAGGCTCTCCGCCAGATGATAAGACTTCAGCGCCAGATCGATCTGGGACGCCCGCGCCTGGCAATCCGCCATGCGCAAAACCAGGCCAATGATCTTGTCGGGCGCGGGACGATCTTTTCCCTTTTGCCGTGCAATCCCTTCCAGGTAGGCGTCGTAGTGCAACGCTGCCTGTCGCCCTTTGCCCTCGTGGTCGAGTTCCGCAGCCAGATAGAGATGCGCGTTGAGATGATCGGGATCGGCGGCCAGAGCCATTTCCCAGTCGGCTCGCGCTTCGCTGGCATGGCCTGCCCTCATCGCCAGCAATCCACGATCTACCAGCAGATTCGGATCTTTGGGCGCATACGCGAGCGAAGTTTCGGTCAATTGCAGCGCTTCGTCGTACCGGCTCTGCTCGATCAGCAATTGGAGCAGGCCTTCCCGCGCGGCCGGATCCGTGGGATTCTCCTGCATCGCCTGTCTCCAGGCGTTTTCGGCTTCCTGCATTTGACCAACATTCATGGCCTTGCGGGCGAGTCGCATCTGCAGCGTACTGTCAAAGCCGTCGAGTTTCGCCGCGCGTTGCAGATCTGTCAGGTTATCGGAGCGTTGCCCGAGATAATAGCGAACCTGATCTAACGTTCCGAAAGCCAGCAGCAGGACCGCCGCACTGGTGCGCAGAGCCCGCGCTGGAGTGGCATTGCCGGCCAGCCAGCGTGCACTCGCGGCAATCCAACCCCCAGCGCCGGTCGCTACGCTTGCAATCCGATCGCGCGAATTCAACAGCAGGGACGCCACTCGTCCGTCGCGCAGCTTCCAGATCGCGCCGTCGAGAATGAAATGATGAATATTCACCAACGCGGTGAAAACCAGAAAGCTGGCGGTGAAGTCATAATGCAAAAACCGGCTCATCATCCACGGTCCGGGCACGAACAGCGCAATGCCGCCAAGAATGAGCACTCCGAAATAAGCCAGCGGCCGCCAGCTTCGCGCAGTCGAGGCGCCGCCTCCGCCCGCGTTCGCCGCCTCCCGCCGCGCATAGTAGCTCGTAATCCACAAGTACTGCGCCGAGTGCATCACCGCCAGTACGCCGGTGCTGTAGCGATTCTGCGGAAGCGCCCAGCCTTTGATCAGTGAAAACGAAGCCGGAGCCAAAAACCACAAGACCTGCGAAGAAAATAGCGTGAAACATGGGACTAATTTCTTCCATTCCGTACTCCGCCCCAGGCGCGCAAATCCGAAAACCGACAGCACTACGAACGCCACGCACAGAATGATCTGCTCCCATTTACTGACGAACGCAGGAATACCCAGCGAAAGGAATAATGGATCGCTCGATGGCCCCGTATGGAATCCTAAAAACAAGATCAAGTAAGAGGCAATGAACGCACCATAGAGCGCCTGCTGTGTCTGCTTGTCGACATTGGCCCCGGCGCGCCTTGCAAACATCATGAACAGACCGTAGTTCTGCCCGCTGTAATGCCACGGGCTCCAGGTCAGATAGATGGTGAAGATCCACGGCAACAGCGCCAGCCAGAAGTGCGAAAGCACCAGCGTCAGCACCATGAGTGCGGTGATGTGAACGGTGAAGACACGATATTTGTAGAAGTCTTCCGCGCGATGAAAGGCGCGATAAATCGTCGCCATGTAATGCGGATAGTTGAAGAACAGCGCCAGCACGTAAAACACAATCGCCCATGTGCGCGTGCTGGAGGCGAGCGAGAAGTAGGAAATGAATAGCAGCGGCGCAGACCACCCGCCGCAGCCGACAATCAGGTCGAGCCAGGGATTGTAGATCCAGGGAGCAGTCTGTGCTCTCGCTTTGTCTTGGAACTGTTCCATGAACGACGCCGAAGATCAGCTACACGCGCTCGCCCCGGCTATCCCGGCGCAAAGTTCGTCTGTGCGGCTTGAACGAATTATAGGGTGGGACACCGCGCTGACAGGTGATGAGAAGAGTGCGGCGGGAGTAACCAAGGTAACCAAAGATGCGCTTGAAGATGGCTGACGAATCGCCCCTCAGATCCCGGCGCAGCGGCCGAGAAACGGATCGCCCCCATGTCTTGGCGTTTTCCCAACGCCCCTGAGAGCTTCAGATGACCGCACTATCCGACGGTTTGCCCGGTCAGAACCGTTTCCTCGTAGTGGAGAGGTTTCGATCGCTTGATGCGCATCAATTCGACCGCCTTCTGCGCGATGTGCTCGGCGCTGACTTCGAATTCCTTGATCAACTCCCAGGGAGCGCCGGAATCCCCGAAGCGATCTTTAACGCCAATCGCACCGGTGATGACCGGAACACCATAGAGCTCCGAACTTTCGGTGAGCACGCCGCTGACGCGCCAGGCGAGCGCCCCGATCTGATGTTCTTCTGCCGTGATGACCACCCCGGTTTCGCCGGCGGCGCGAATGATCGATTCCATGTCGATTGGCTTCAGCGTATGCAGGTTGAGTACGCGCGTCTCGTAACCGAATTCCTCGTTCAGAATGTATGCCGCCCGCATCGCCTCGGGAACCATCGGCCCGCACGCGACGATGCTCAAATCCTCGTGCTCGTTCTTGTATGACGAAGCGAGAACAGTTTCGAAAGCTTCGGCAAAACCTGGATCCTCGCGTCGCAGACGAATCACATTCGCCTTCCCGAATACAAACGGTGTCTTGTCGTCGGTGACAATTGGCGTGGCCTCGCGCGCGAATCGAATGTACTTCGGTCCCTTGTGTTGCAGCAGCAAATACGTGGTCGCCTTGCGCGTTTCGACGATGTCGCACGGCACCACGACCGACATATTTGGCAGACCTTGCATGGCGAATAGGTCTTCGAGCGCCTGATGCGTAGCGCCGTCAGGACCAACCGAGACTCCGCCATGCGCTCCCGCGATCAGGACGTTGAAGTTTCCGTAGCAGACCGAAGTGCGAATCTGATCGAGATTGCGCGCCGCGGCGAACGTGGCATACGTTCCCAACACGGGCAGCTTCCCTTCTTTCGCCAATCCCGCCGCCGCGGCGGTTGCCGATTGCTCGGCGATGCCCATGCTGATCCAGCGTTTCCTGCGCTCCGGCTTGCCAGAATAGAAATCGCTGATGGTAATCGATCCGGAAATATCCAATCCCAGGCATACCACGCGCTCGTCGCAGCCGTTTTCTGCCAGCGATTGGCCGAAGCCTTTACGCGTCGGCTCCATTTTCACCTTCATGCTGTCGCCCGCATTCCACCAGTAATCGCGCGAGAACCTCGGGATCGCGGCTTCCAACTTGCGATCTATCTCGTCCTGATAGTGCTTCGCACGATCCAGCAGATGTTGCACGGGAATGCGCTCGCTCAATCCCAGTTCGTTCAGGCCCTTCATCAGTTCGTCGTGGTTCGGAGATTTTCCGTGCCAGTTCGCCTGATCTTCCATGAAGCTGACACCCTTGCCTTTCACCGTGTCGGCCAGAATCAGGACTGGACGTCGCGTCACGCTCCGGGCTTGTTCGAGCGAGTCGACAATCTGCTCCATGTCGTGGCCATCGATGCGCAACACGTCCCACCCGAAGCTCGCATATTTCGCCGCCAGCGGCTCAACGGTCATGACGTCTCTCACCCAACCATCGATCTGCAAACGATTGCAGTCGATGATGGCAATTACGTTGTCGAGGTGATAGTGGCCGGCTTCCATGGCCGCTTCCCAGACCTGGCCCTCCTGCTGCTCGCCATCGCCCATGATGCAGAAGATCTTGTGCCTCCGATTGTTCATCTTGGCCGCGAGACCCATCCCCACAGCGATGCTCAGCCCTTGTCCCAGAGATCCGGTGGAAACCTCGACGCCGGGTAACTTCAGCCAATGCGGATGTCCTTGAAAAGGCGACCCGAGTTTGCGCAAGGTGACTACGTCCTCGAGCCCGCAGAATCCGGCGAACGCCAGCCCCAAGTACAGGCTGGGGGCTTTGTGTCCCGTCGACCAGATGATGCGGTCGCGATCTTTCCAGTCCGGATTGCGCGGATCATGATTGGCAACTTTCAGATAGAGAGCGGCGGCGATGTCCATGATCGAGAGCGTGCCACCGGCATGCCCCGAGCCCGCCGCGCACAGCGCAACCAGGTCATAGCCGCGCATCAGGTTAGCGGCGTCTCTGAGTTCTTCGATGGTGTAATCGCGGAGGATTCGTCCGCTGGAGGAATCGGTAAGGGCCATAGCAATCCCTTTCGGCGCCGCACGGATATAGCGCAGATCTGATGTGACGAGCGTATGCGGAAACGGAGGGTCGGGCTGTGATTGAAATCACATAAGGCGGCTTCCTGAGCCACGGATTTCCATAGATGAAGCGAGGCAACACAACGACCTCATAACCCTGAGTCGCGGGCCGGTGCGCGTGCCAGACAGCCCGCCACTCGATCACTCGAACTTCCAGCGCGTGGACTTGGTCTGGAAATATTTCTCCCACAGCGCGAATACGACTTTCGGACGCACGGAGAACACTGGCTCTTTCATGGAGAGCAGGTCGTCCTTCATCGAGGACAAATCCCAATCATACTTTCGTTGGTACGCGGGAATCATTTTGCGGCGAGCGGCTACATCGGCGATTTCGACGACGCCTTCGACGATGACGGCTTCATGAGCGTGTTCGCTGCAGACGGTACAATTCGGATTCGAGGCCAGGTTGCGCGCCTTGCGCGACTGGCTGCCGGTCGAGAACAGAAACCTTCCGTCCTGCCACATGCCCCAGACGACCATCACGTGCGGAGACCCGTCAGGTTTCACGGTTCCGATCCAATAGTTGTGCGATTTCTTGAGGCGCTGCTCGGCCCAGGACCATGGCAGCAATCCTTTGCTGCCTTTAGGGAATCCGTAGCCGGGCGCGTGTGGACGAGTGGCCTTCGGCGTTTTCGTTCTGCGCTGTCGTGCGGTTGCCATCGTTCAACCTTTCATGGGGAGAAGCCCAATGATTGGCGAATTGTAGATGGTTGAGGGATGCGCGCGATAACGCATAAGTTCCCACCCTGGCCTCGCAAGGGATGGGACAAGAATGGCCACTCGCTCGGATTCGCATATTTTTTTCTTACACTCAAGGATAAGACCTTCATTTTTAGCGAGTTAGATCGGTGATCTTTTTTTCCTCTTTCGGGAATTCGACCGCGGAGCGGTGATCAAACATGCCCATAGTTTGTACTGTCTGTATTCTCGGACAAGGTCGGTTCGTCACAAGGCGGAGTGGTGGGGCTATGGAAAAGTCGGGACGCGCTGCGTCTTTGGGAATCGATAATGAGGCAGGGTCTCAACCGGGCCCATTGAAGGAGTTTTCCTCTGCTCGCGAGATCCCTCCGCGCTGGTGAAAACGAGGGCGTTCGGGATGACGCAATAGTTCTCACCCTAACGTCGCAAGGGATGGCACAAGGACAGCCAACCGCTACACGTTGTTCTTGGTCCAGCGATCGAGGCGGACGAGAGCTTCCTCTAGATTCTCGAGCGAATTGGCGACGCTGAAGCGGAGATAGCCTTCGCCGAATTCTCCGAAGGACGTACCCGATAACGCCGCGATTCCGGCCTGCTCCAAGAGCGCGTCAGCCAGCGGCTTCGATTTCCATCCGGTCTCGCTGATGTTGGGAAAGACGTAAAAGGCGCCTTTGGGCATGCGGCAGGAAAATCCTTTGATCTTGTTCAGACCGACCACAAACACATCGCGACGGCGCTGAAATTCATCGCGCATGCGGTCGACGGAACTCTGATCTCCGCGCAGCGCCTCAATTCCTGCGACCTGCGTGAAACTCGCGGTACAGGAATTGGAATTCGTCATCAGGCGCGTGATGTGCGTGGCGAGATCGGCGCGCATCACTCCGTAACCCATGCGCCATCCCGTCATAGCGTAGGTTTTGGAAAAGCCGTCAAGCAGAATGGTGCGCTCCTGCATGCCGGGAACCGACATGATGGAAAAATGTTCGAAGCCGTCGAAGAGCAGGCGGCTGTAAATTTCGTCGGAGAGAACCGTAATATTGCGGTCGCCGATGACGCGGGCAATCTGCTCGATGTCGCGGCGCGCAAGCACCCCGCCGGTGGGATTCTGCGGCGAATTGATGATGATCAGCTTGGTGCGGTCGCTGATAAGCGAGGCGAGTTCGTTCACGTCGAGCGAAAAGTCGCGTTCTTCACGCAGGCGAATGGGCACGGCGCCGCCGCCGACATAACGAATCATCGACTCATAGATGGGGAAACCGGGATTGGGATAGATAACCTCGTCGCCTTCGTCGATGAGTGACAGGATGGTGAAAAAGATGATGGGCTTGCCGCCAGGAACGACGACGACTTCATCGCTTGAGACTTTCACGCCGCGGGTGCGGCTCACATAATCTGCGATGGCCTGACGCAACTCCGGCAAGCCCGCGGAAGGGCCGTAATGCGTCCAGCCTTTGCGCAGCGCGTCGACACCGGCTTCGACCACGTTTTCGGGAGTATTGAAATCGGGCTCGCCGATTTCCAGATGGATGATCTTCTTCCCTTGCCGCTCCAGCGCTCGCGCCTTGCTCAGAACCTCAAAGGCAGTCTCGGTGCCCAGACGCGACATGCGGCCGGCGAGCTGCAATTCGTATTGGGTAGCTCTCTCCATGGCGGGAAAACTCCTTATGAGAAGCAGCAGAAGGGCAAACGGGACATTATAGCGCCGAAATCGCAAAGCTCATCATTGCTGCGGAAGGAATGTCCGACCAAAGCGGCCATGAATAGCCGCCCTTCCACTCGAAAATTAGTCGGAGACGCTGTGTTCTTCGTTCTGCGAGCGCAGAACGCGATCCACCGAATAGGGAGCACGGCGGCTGGGCTCGTGATAGTGGCGCACCTGCATCTCGCCCAACAAGCCGATGGCGAGCAGATTCAATCCGCCGAGCAGCAGACCGAGAGCGGCCATCATGAGCGGGCCGTGGGAGGCCATGACCGGCACGTGACGCAGAAACTTTTCGATGGCCAGCCAGAACACGATGGCCGTGCCGCCAAAGACGCTCATCATGCCGAAGGTGCCAAAGAAATGCAGCGGGCGCGACAGATAACGCAGCAGGAAACGAATGGTGAGCAGATCGAAAAAGACGCGGAAAGTCCGTGAAATGCCGTAATGCGATAGGCCCCGTTCGCGGTTCACATTGCGGATGGGCACTTCGCAGATCGAAGCCCCATGCCATGAGGCCAAAGCCGGAATGAAGCGGTGCAATTCTCCGTAAAGGGGTACCTGTTCAAGAATGTCGCGGCGATAGGCTTTGAACGTCGTGCCGAAATCGTGGATATCGACGCCGCTGATCTTCGCCATGACCCAGTTGGCGATGCGCGAAGGCAGGCGGCGCAACCAGAAATTGTCAACCCGAACTTTGCGCCACCCACTGACAATTTCATATCCGGCGGCGATTTTCTCGAGAAACAACGGAATGTCGTTGGGATCATGCTGCAGGTCGCCATCCATGGCGATGATGTACTCGCCGCGGGCATGATCGAAACCGGCGGCAAGTCCTGCGGTCTGGCCGAAATTACGGCGAAGCTTGACCACTGTAACGCGACTGTCCACCGCTGCTATCTCGCGCAACATGGCGAACGTGTGGTCATTCGATCCATCGTCCACCAAAACGATTTCGAAGCTTTCCCCATGAGTCTCCATGACCGCCTTCAGACGATCATAGAGGTCGGTCACGTTCTCCTGCTCATTATGCAGGGGCACAACTATAGAATACTTGGGCACGGTTTTTTGATTATAGCCCACAAGCGCTAAGTCGAAGAACAACTTTGTCGGCGAATGCGGAGCCGCAGGTCCATAACGATTGAAATTAGAAGCGATAACTCGGGCGAGGGGTATCGGAGCCAAGAATCCGCGGACAATGAAAGAATTACCTGACGCGAATGGTCTAGTCCTTCCGGTAAGATCTTGAAAAATCGACGCGTCAAACTTGGTATCATTGATGCAATTCCCATACTCAGATGGTCACTTAGGGTGATTCATGTATTGTGGGGCAGACGCGGGACGACAACAATAATGTCTTGTTCCGCACGACGACGGCAAATTTCATTGCCTCTCTGTCTCTCCGCATCCCTTTGCGACTGTGTGCCGGAATAGCGAACAGGATTTTGGTTTCGAGCAGAATTGCGACGAATCTGACCGCGCGAAGGTAGCAAAGCCTGCCCCGCTTCGGGGGCCCTGGGGAAGGACTGATGCGACTGCTGAGTGCCCGACTTATCGTATCGCTGATCGTCGGCGTCACGTTCGTGTCGCTGTGCGCCTCGTATTATCAGGTCATCGTTTTGAAGCGCGGCCTGCGACGCGATCTGCAACATCGGGCCGCGGTGCTGGCCGACAGTCTCGCGGGAAATGTCGAGCATGATCTATCGCACGACCCCCAGCACACGCTGCAGCGGACGGTTGACCGTTTCGCCAATCGCGAACATCTGACCGGGCTGGCCGTCTATGATCCGCGCGGCAATCTGATGGCGGTCACGAACGATCTCGCCACCCAAATGGCTACCGCGCCGGCGGTGGTAACACAATCCCTCAAGAGTGATCAGGGAGCGGAAGCCTTCCAGCGATTGGGCGATGCGCGCGTCCATATTTATGCCGTACCGCTGCATCATGACGCGGAAATCACCGGAAGCCTCGCCATCGTTCACGATACGGACTACATCCGCGCGGAGAGTTTGCGGATATGGCGCGAAACGTTTCTCAGTGCGCTGGCCCACGTAGTTCTGATCGTGCTCATCACGCTGCTCATCGTGCGCTGGAGCATTGCCGGGCCTATCGCGCGAACCGCAACGTGGATGAAAGCCTTGCGCACGGGACGGCTGGCGTCCGCCTCGATCAAGCCTCTCGATCTGGAACTTTTTCGGCCGCTGGCCCGCGAAGTGGCGACGCTGGCCGCCAGCTTCAACACTGCTCGCTCTGCCGCGGAACTGGAAGCCCGGCTGCGCGAGAGCGCGGAATCCTTGTGGACCGCGGATCGTCTGGCCATACGAGTGCGCGCCCGTCTGGAAGAAGGACAGCTATTTATCGTCTCCAACCGCGAGCCGTACCTGCATGTGCATAGCGGCAAATCCATCGAAGTGAGAACTCCAGCCAGCGGTCTGGTCACCGCTCTGGAACCTGTGCTGCGTGCCTGTGGCGGAACCTGGGTAGCGCATGGTTCCGGCGATGCCGATATGGAAACCGTCGACTCACGCGGCCGCTTGCTTGTCCCTCCCGATGACCCGCATTACACGCTGCGCCGCGTTGTGCTGAGCAAGGAGGAAGAGCAGGGTTATTACTACGGGTTTGCCAACGAAGGGATCTGGCCTCTTTGTCACATCGCCCACACGCGGCCGGTATTTCGCGCCAGCGACTGGGAGCACTATCAGAACGTAAATCGCAAATTCGCACGTGCCCTGGTGGAAGAAATGGAAGGCGTGGAACACCCGGTGGTGCTGGTTCAGGATTACCATTTCGCGCTGCTTCCGCGCATGATCAAGCAGGAAAGACCGGACGCGCGGGTCGCGCTTTTCTGGCATATCCCCTGGCCGAATGCCGAAGCATTTCGAATTTGCCCCTGGCAGCGTGAATTGGTTGACGGTTTGCTTGGCGCCGACTTGTTGGGATTTCACATTCAATCGCACTGCAACAATTTTCTGCAGACCGTCGATCGCGTCGTGGAATCGCGGATTAATTGGGAACACTTCTCGGTGCAGCGCCTGGAGCATCACACTGCCGTGCGGCCGTTCCCCATCAGCGTGGAGTTCTCCGATAGCCCGCCGCAAGTGCCTGCGGAATCGGCTTATGAGGAGCGGACCTCACTGTTGAAAGCTCTGGGGATCGATGCCGCACGCATGGGAATTGGCGTCGACCGGATCGATTACACCAAGGGAATTCTGGAAAGATTCCTGGCGGTGGAGCGCTTCCTGGAAAAATATCCCGAATACCAGGGCATTTTCACTTTTGTGCAGATTGGAGCGCCCAGCCGGACGCATATCAAGCGCTATCACGATCTGCAGGCGGAAGTGGAAGCCGAAGCCGAGCGCATCAATTGGCGCTTCCAGATGGAGCGCTGGAAACCCATCGTGCTTTTAAATCGCCAGCACAGCCACAGTGAAATTGCGCCCTATTATCGATCGGCAGATCTTTGCCTGGTGACCGCTCTGCACGACGGCATGAATCTGGTCGCCAAGGAATTTGTGGCGTCGCGTCATGACGAGCGCGGAGTACTGATTCTGAGTTGCTTTACCGGGGCTGCCCGCGAATTGCAGGACGCGCTGCAGGTGAATCCCTACGACATCGACCAGACCGCGGAAGCGATTCGCACCGCTCTGGAAATGGAACCGCAGGAAAAGGAAACGCGCATGCAGCACATGCGGCGAGCCGTCCGCGAAAACAACGTGTATCGCTGGGCAGGCAGACTTATCGAAGCTCTCTGCGATGTGCGCCTGGATGAAGTTGCCCGACCCGAAAACAAGAGATTGCGGGCTTCGGCGTCGAGTGGATAAGCTCCCTCCCGTCGCGCTCCGAATGACAAAAAGAGCAGATTGCTCACTCCGCTCGGAATGAAAAATTCTCGGGTTGCTTAAGTCTCAGCGGATGGTTTCTGAAAACCCCTTCGTGCGAAGCCCAGCTTTCCTTTCGCGACTTCGATGCCACTCACAGTGGCGGAAACTTCGACCACTGCGAAATCGTCGATGAATTTCAATACCTGGACATCCATCTCCATCTGATCACCGGGAACGACAGGTTTGAGAAATCGCATTTCGTTGATCGAACCGAGAACCAGAAATTCCCCTGCTCTCGTGCCGCTTCCCATTGATTTCGCAAACAAGATCGAAGCTGCCTGACCGACAGCCTCTACGATCAGCGTGCCCGGCAGAACGGCGTGTTCCGGAAAATGTCCGAGGAACTGGATTTCGTTGCCGGTAACATTTTTGATGGCGCGGATCCGCTTTCCCGGATCGAGCGAGATGACGCGGTCCACCATAAGCATGGGAAAGCGTTGCTTCAGCGTGGCGCGGACTTCCTCGAAGGTCATTGCGACTGTGGTCATAGATTCGTTCTTACCACGGAGACATCGAGTCACATAAGCTGCGGAGCTGCGCTCCGCCGGACAGCCGAGGTCGGGTGTCCTTACATAAGAATTCAGCGCGCGCGCAGAATCATGGCAGTCGCGCGCGGCAAGAACTTTGAGCCCGGAGGGATGGCGCTTGCATCCGAGGCCATTCGGCTCGCCCGCAATCCAGCGGCCTCGGCCATTTGCAGAGGACGGCTCTCCTGGTTGTATTCAAAAACATGATCGCGTTGCGGCGACTCCAGAGCGGTGCTGAAGAATACGAGGCCGTCGCTGGTCACCCGCTGTGCCATCGTAGAAAATAGCGGCGTCGGATTGGGCAGATGCTCAGCCAGCATCGCCGAAATCACTCCATGGTATCGTCCATCGCCGTTGGTGTCGACCTTGAGTGCGTCGCTGACTTCAAAGCGCACGCGGTCCGCGTGCCCCGAAACCGCCAGCAGTCGATTCGCCACCGCAATCGCCGGAGGACTGATGTCAGAACCTTCGATCTCGAGATCGGGCCGGTCCTCGGCGGCGAGCAGGCTCAAAACGCCGTGGCCGCAGGCCAGTTCGAGTACGCGCGCATTTTTCGGCAAGCGCCGGACGAATTCGTCGCGGAACATCGCGATGTGGCTCACCATCGACGGCCAGAACGGATAGATCAAAATCGCGGCCCACATGTAGGGAATCATGTAGCCCTCGTCGTGATACACGCCCGACATGATTTCCGGCATGCGCTCGGGAGTGTAGCGGCCTTCGCGTTCGTAAATCGCTTTCGCCTTGGCGACTCCGACACAATACTCGGCGTAGCCGCGAGCGGCCGCGTCAAACACCTCGGGACCATAGGCGGCCTCGGCCCAGCGGGCCAGGGGATCGAGCAGCCACGAACACAGCTCGCGATTCGCTTCAAATGTAGCTCGCGCTGCCGGAGCCAGCATCTTCGCTTTGCGATCCAATGCTTCTAGAAATGCTTGCGCATTTTTCATCGGTACACTCTCAACCGGATTCCTCGCCACAACAGCCGGAACACAATATGCTAATAAACCTCTCATTCACACCGAAGTCACACCATAGATTCCCTCACCGGCTGAAGCCCCCATCTATTTAGCGGCTAAGCGGCACGGCTGAAGCCGTGCCCTTTCCTAAAACCATTTAGGAATAGCTTCTAGTCGTATGATTTGACATGCCGGATCATGCGCATCATGGGACGGACCAGATCCATTCCGTCCCACGGCGAACTGAAAACATGCATCTGGCCGAGCCGCACCACTCGATCCACTCCATGCCGGCCCGCCGCTTCGGCGATCGCTTCTTCTTTGCTCGCATCCTTCACCCCCAATCCCAAAGTCTGCACGCTGCCATCGAATTTCGCAATGGCTTCGAGCAGGTCATCGACGACCAACACACTCAGCGTTTTTCCCTGGGTTGGCTGAGGAATTTCGGTTCCCGTCCCCAGCAAGATTGTCCAGTCGGCTGACTGAGGGAACAGCGCGCGGTTGCCTAGGTCTTCCAGCAGCCACGATGCTCGCGTCCGGCAGATGGCCGAAGTGAGCGCCGGTTCAATTTCCCCCCGCGGGTGCGCCTGATTCTCTTCTTCGAACGCCAGCTTCAGATTTTCGACAAACCCCGAGGGATCGGCCGCGCCATCGCGCTCGACAAATAACGCCTGCGGCGACGAACAAGCCTGCTGCTCGAATTGCCACACGTCACGCGCAATGCGACGGCACCAGGATGCGCTCTCGTTCTTATCTGCCCAGGCGGCCGCGTCCATCGCCGCAACCGACAGGCGCGGACCGAAGACTACCACTCGCGCCCAATGGGGAAAAGGCAATGCCCGGACCTGCGAGACCGCTTCTTCCCCGCCCCAAATCATGGCACCATCTACGCTGCGAGCGATGGCTTCGTGCAAATCGATTCTGGAATGTTCGAAGCTCGCCAGGAAAATGCGGCTCGCCAGGAACTCACTTTTGTCGATCGTCGCCAGGGCTTCCATCATGCGCCGCGTCGGATTTACTAACCCGCTCGGAACCCGCACCATGCAGGTGTTTCCGCCAAGCAGGGCGCAGGTCAGCGACAAGACTGCTTGAATTTCTATATTGCCTGCGGGCCAATGTCCGACAACTCCCAGAGGAAAGGCACGCAGCCTCGCCCGTCCATCTTGCCGCCATTCTCCAGCCAGCCACTCCGGGCCCAGTTCGCGAATCAGGATCGGCTCGAGCGTTCCGCGCCGTAGCCACAGGCGAAGAAATGTCACACCGGGAATGTCGCGGACTTCGCGATCGTCCAAAGCAGCGGCCCATTGCTCAAAGATTTCCAGAACCCTTTGCGGCGTGAAATCTTTCTCGGAAGCAGCTTCACGAAGACGCCGTGCAGCATCGGTGAGTTGATGCGGAGAGTCGACTTGATTGATGATCTCGTGCATCTGCGCCAGTTCGTTCATGCGCTGGTTCCATTACGGCGCTGGCGCGTGGTTTCCAGATTCCCACAACCTCGCAGTTCGACCTTCGGCACACGGCGCAAGAAACGGAAATATGTTCCCCGCCGTCCGCAAGCGCATCCATCTTCCCCCACGATCTCGCCTATGTCGTCGGTAAGCAGCAGGAATCCCGGAAAGCTCGTCGGCAGAACGCTACACACCTGCACCATTCCCTGCTTGCCCGGCTTAACGGGCGCGAGGGTAAGCGGATCGCGGATCATGACTTCGGCGAATGCAGGGACGTGCTTGTATCCACGCACGCAGTCCGGATAAACGACACCGACATTTTCAACCATCCCGTAGTAATCGATGATGCGATCAGGAGCGCAGCCAAACACCGCCGCCACATCGCGCACGAAAATATCCTTGGTGACTGCCTGCTGCTCCAGCCGTTTCCATCCGCCGCTGTGCAGCACATGAACCTTCGACATCCCCAGGGTGATGCCGCGTTGCTGGAGCGGCCGCACCAGTTGCGTCCAAAGGACGTAGGTAAAGCCGTACACCAGAACATCGGCCTGCTTCCATTTCTCAGCGAATGCCAACAACTTGTCGATGTCGAGACTGGGCTCGCCTTGCGCATCAGTGCTCAAGCACGCCACCATCTCGGTGGCAAACGATCCCAGCGCCTGGATGGCGGCGCCGCGCGCTCCCAACTCCGTCTGCCGCCCTAAATTTTCTTTAGTGTCGACGACCAGATAAGGGCGGCGTGCAGGGCCAATAAAATCGCGAATGATCGCGATCACTCCCTTGGTCATTCGCCGGGAAGTGGCGGCATCGAGCACGACGCGGCTCGGAACCTGACCGCTCGTCGAACTGGAAGTAAGCGTGCGTTTGATCTCGCTGGCCGGAACCAGGCTCAGAGGCGGATTTTTCTTGAACACGCTTACCGGGAGATACGGCAGTTCGGCAATCGTTTTGGCGGCGGCCAACCGAACCGGCCAATGCCGCACGTAATTGGCAAAATGCGGGCTGTGCTCGCAGGCATATTCCAGTTCCTGCTTGAACAGAGAAAGCAGAGCATCGTGTCTTTCCTGCGGATCGAGCGAATATGGCGGCGAATCGAGCAGCTTCGCGATGAACTGCTCAATCTCCGATACCCGAAGCTCTGCAATCTGGCTCATAGCAATGCCGGCAGTTCCGCGCGCGCAATCTTGCCATTCGCGGTACGCGGCAATTGTGGGACAAGCTTTACTGAAACACAGGTCCAGTGCGGAGGCAACGCGCGCCGCACGCGTTCGCCGAGGTCCTCTTTGTGGTTTCCGGAAGATGAGGTCTCCGATGCGCTTGTCTCCGCTACCACTAGCAGCGCTAGCGCCTCTCCGGCTTCCGGATGCTTCACTCCGATCGCGGCACATTCACTCACGCCAGCCATCGCGCCGACCTTTGCTTCTACTTCCCCCACGCTCACGCGCACACCGCGAATCTTAATGAAATCGTCGCTGCGCCCTTTGATCCAAAGATATCCGTCCTCATCCAGACAGGCAAAATCGCCGGTGTGCAACCATCCTCCGGCGAATTTTCGCTCCGTCGCTTCGGGATCGTCGAGATATCCCAGGCACACGGACGGGCCGCGCACTTGAATTTCTCCTACCTGTCCGGTCGCCAGGCCTTTGCCCTCTTCCTTCACCACACGAACCTGTACATTGTCGAGAGACACGCCCGCGCTGCCCAGTTTGGCTTGCAGGCGATCGGCAGGCAGACAGGAAATCCGTGCTGTCGCTTCGGTCTGACCGTACATCACGTAAAACCTGGCTGTGGGAACAACACTGCACATTTCCTGGACGCTTTCCGGAGCTAATGCGCCCCCGGCCTGCAAAAATCGTTTCAGGCCGGGTAAGGCGATCGACCGCAGATTCGATCGCCGCAATAAAATGTTGTAAATGATGGGAACGCCGGCGAATGTCGTGCACGCGTAGGTGTTGACGGCGTGCAAAACTTTGTCGGGAAACATGAATCGTGAGTCGAAGACCACGCTTCCGCCCTGATACAAATGCGTGTGCATCACGCTGGCGCCAAAACAATAGCTGATGGGCATGATCAGCATGGCGCGTTCGTTCTCGATCAGTTGCTGGCTGCGAATAATCGCCTCGGTGTTGGAGGTCAGATTGCCGTGGCTCACCATGACCAGCCGCGGCATGCCCGTCGAGCCGGAGGTTGGCATCAACGCGGCAAGATCAACTTCCGCGCAAGGATGCAGCACCACGGAATCTAATGAGCGAGCCTCAAAGATTCCTTCCAGATGGCGAATGCCGAAATTTGCCCAGCCCGTTCCGCTCGCAGTCCATATAGCGCTGGCGTGCGCCTTGGCCAGGATCGCTTCGGCGGAGGTTCCCAGCAGCCGCTCTTCGATGGGAACCGGCACAATTCCGGCATACATGGCGCCGAGATAGGCGAGCGTACTCGCCAGACTGACCCCACATCCCACCAATACGCGATTTCCTGGTTGCAATCCGGAAGAAAGAAAACCGTGCACGAAGCCGGCAATACGTTCCGCCAGTTCGCGTCCGGAAAATGTCTGCCCGGTGGCGGCGTCGATCAGGCATGAGGTTTCTCCCAAGCGCCGGACTAATCGTCCGGCGAAGTTCGCCTCGTTGCCGTTATGCACTTTGCCTTTTATGCATTTTGCGTCTGGCCAAGTTTGGATTGCACGATGCGATAGATTTCCTGAACGTTCTCCATTGCCATCAAGTCGTCGACGTCGAAGGTCAGACCGAAGGCTTGTTCCAAGCTGCTGGCAAGCGTCACGTGCCCCATGGAATCCCACGCGGATATGTCACCCGGCACAGTGTCCAAAGTGACGGTTTGGGGATCAATATCGAATGCAGCTTTGAATGCCGTGCGAATCTTGGCTAGTAATTCGTCGGGCTTGGAGTTTTCCATTGTTATCTCTATCTCTCGTTCTTGACTTGCGCTGTCTGTTCGGTCTTTGGATCTCGCCAACCGTAGGTTGAGATCCGTCCAGGAAACGCTTATCTCCTTTTGTTTCTTAAAGCAGGCTGACTAACCAGGTTTTGAAACTGCCGCTTTATCCAATGTCCTGTTGAATCGAACTCTTGCAGCAACAGGTTGAACCGCAGGGGGGTGGGCCTTTCCACTTTCACGGCCCTCGGGCAGTCTCCTCCGTTGCTGAAGTCTAACAGCGTACAACACCTAGAGCAATGAAGAGCTATCTCGAAAGTGTACTCCATGGCTTGGTTCCGATGCACGATCCTCTCACAAGTGCATGATGCCCGATAGTGCTATTTACTCCTGGACGAATTTCTCATAAATTGGCATAATCATTCCGCGAAACCGGGCTGGGTTATCGCGGTAAGTCTCTGGTAAAAAGGCGTATTACGCCCGTTTCGCCCTAGCTTCCGTACCGATCTATGGACCGCTTCCCAAATCTTAACCGGGACAAGCTGCGTGTTCTGGCAGCCGACAGCACGTCGATGGGAAGTCAGCTGTTGGTAGAAGCCTTGGGCAAAAACGAGCAGTTTGAATTGATCGAAGCGCCTTCTGACCAAGGGCAAATTCAAGTCCTTGTTCAACAGGAGCAACCGCATATCGTTCTCATCAGCGCAACGCTGGGTCCAGATGGCGAGCCTTTCGAACTGGTCCGCAATATTCGTTCGCAGTCGCCTTGTCCAAGGGTGATTGTGATGCTCGACCGCTCAGAGCCGTCCACAGTCGTGCAAGCGTTCCGCGCTGGCGCTCACGGCGTGTTCTGCCGCACGGAACCATTTCGCCTGTTGGCGAAATGCATTGAGTGTGTGCACGCTGGCCAGATTTGGGCAAGCAGCCATGAATTGCACTTTGTCATGGAAGCGCTGACCAAGCCGGCTTTGGCAAGCCTGCAGGCGAATGGCGACTCGCCCCTGTCTGCGCGCGAGACGGATGTGGTTCGATGCGTCGCAGAAGGACTGACGAATCGCCAGATCGCACAGCGCCTGAAGCTCACCGAGCACACCGTCAAGAATTATCTGTTTCGAATTTTCGATAAGCTGGGGGTTTCCAGCCGGGTAGAAGTCGTGCTGTATGCGCTGGGTCACTCGGACGTGCATGCCATAAATCCGCCCAACAACCGGAAGGCTCATTCCACTTCCGTTGCGCGCAGGGGCGAATTCAGAGCAGCCCAGCAGCCCCGGACTGTCGAGAGAAAGCCACTGGAAGGGAAATCCGTGGACGGGCAGGCGGTTCGCAGAAACGGCAATTAACGAAGTTCCTCCGGAAATCTACTGCGGTAATCTGAAGTCCAGTGTGACCTGGGTTTCCATTTCTAGTGGGCGCCCGTTGCTCAGGTACGGCCTGAATTTCCACTGCTTCACGGCATCAACCGAGGCCTGCGCCAATAATGGCGCCCCACTGATCACCTGGACATCCTCCACTGATCCATCAGCCCGGATGTGAACCTCCAGCAATACCGATCCCTGAATATTCTGTTGGCGCGCCAGTTCCGGATAGGCGGGCTCAACTCGGCGCAACAATTCTTGTTGAGCACTCGCCGAAGGGAGTTCGACAACGTGTTCGGAATCCTCATCGATCTGCGCTGCCGGCTCGACTACCTGTCCCCTCGTATTGCCAGCTCCGTTTTTCGTCGGTGGGAGTCGAAACACCTCTTTGCCGTCCTCCATAACCAGCAAACCGCCAGGCGGAACACGCTCTGGCTCGTTGCTGATCTGAGTCGCAGGATGCAGCGGCAACGACGTTTTCTCGTCGTTTGTGCTGGTCGACTTGGTTTCTTCTGCCAGCACAGACTCGGTTTTGGAGGACGCGGCGGTGGCAGGGCGGTTCAGATCACTCGTGCTCCGCACGGGAGCCAGTGGGCGAGCCACTGCACTGGCCTGCTTGAACACCAAATGCTGGCCCAACGCCATTCCCAGTAAAACCGCCGCAGTCACCACGGCCGCGGCGAGCATCCAGGTCAGGTAATCGATTCCTTGCGGGGCAGCGGGAGTCGAACTCGCGAACGAAAGTTCTGCCTCGGCGTAATCTGCCTCCAGCTTCGGGAATGGCGGAAGTAGTGTGGCCGGGTTTTGCTGGGCATGAACGTTCTGTTCGGCAGGCAGGGATTCCGCGGTTTTTTCCGCAATCTGGTTGGAATCGGCACGCTGCGGGTCGAGTTTCTGTCGCTCATGAATTTGCGAAGGATTTTCCGGCAGATCGCTTTGCGCCTCAATCGGCTCCATCTCGACGGGCTCAGACGCGTGCCCTAGATTCGTCAGCGTTCGATCGGCCAGGATTTCCAACGCACGCTCGTCGCGTATGCCGAAGGCATACGGCTGGTCCGAGAACAGCTCGAATGCTCCTACCAATTCATTCCCGCGCAATAGCGGCATAACCACAACCGAGCGAATTCCTAAGCGCTCGCAGGCTTCCGCGTCAGTGCGGGGATCAGTTCGCGTATCGTCACACCACTGGGTTCGGCGCGTTTGCAGGCACTCGCCCGAAAGTCCGCTCAGGGTCTCGAGACGCGAGCCCAATTCCGGAGCGGTCACGCCACTGGTGGCCCGGCAGATCATTTCACCATCCCGCTCCAGCACGATGGCGGCGCCCGTCGCACCGGTCGACTGGCAAGCCTGTTCCACAATTTCGTTCAGAACGATTTCGAGGGCAAGTTCGGCAGAAAGTTCCGGAGACAACCCACCGCCACTCTTGGCGGCAAAGCGGGCGGCCAAATCCGCAAAATCAGCCTCGAAGCTGAGAGGCGGCATGGCTCGCAGAATACCGGCAGCGGAAGGAAGGGACGTGGACGCTTGCGATTCCGGCATCAGCCACCTGTGGGACTACGCCATGCGCAGTATGAAAGAGTTTGCGCTTAGCGGAGTTTCGCGCGAAAACAGCCCCTTGTCAATGCGCCCTCCGTGCCATAAGCAGAACCGCTCCGTAGTCAGGAAGGATCGGTCAAAAACCCCAGAAAACCCATCGTTCCAGGGACTTGCCATCGTCCGGAGCGGGCTAAGACCGCGTTTCCCTCGCTGTTGCCGTAGCGGGTCCTCGACGGCATAGAATGATCTCCGAATCTTTGTGATGGTTGGGCATGGTCGCTTCTCCAGAAGCCGCATTTTTCCCTACCCCCGCCGAGTTCCGGCGATTCCTTGAGGCCAACCATCACTCCTGCACCGAGTTGCTGGTTGGGTTTTACAAGAAATCGTCAGGCAAGGCGAGCATCACCTATTCGGAGGCACTTGATGAGGCTCTGTGCCTCGGCTGGATTGATGGGGTTCGCAGAAGCCTGAGTGCCCATGCCTACTCCGTTCGCTTCACGCCACGCACGCCCAAAAGTCAATGGAGCGCGGTGAACATTCGACGCGCGCAACAACTCGCGAAATCTGGGCGCATGCAACCGGCCGGCGAAATGGCCTTTCGAGGAGCGGCCGATCAACCCCGCAAATACTCTTATGAGCAACGGCATGAGTCCCGCCTCAGCCCGGAACAAGAACGTCGCTTCCGCGCCAGGAGCGGCGCATGGGACTACTTCCAATCGCAGCCGCCGGGATACCGCAGCACCGCGACGTTTTGGGTGGTCAGCGCCAAGAAAGAGGAAACACGGCATAGGCGGCTCGATCAACTGATCGGCGCTTCACAGAGAGGCAAACGCATCGAGATGCTGGCGCCCTATTCCGTTCCAAAACGGCAGAAAAATTCCGGTTAGAAGCGAAATTCCAGAGTCTTTTCTCTCCTACCCAAGGTAGGCTAGTACTGTTAGAATCTGTTCAAATCTTGGGCACGGG
>JASHPL010000155.1 GCA_030038125.1 Candidatus Sulfotelmatobacter sp. | reverse complement strand
TGAAGCCGATCAGCCAGTATTGTCCCGTGAGCTTTCGTAGCGGGCTAATGGAAAGCGTGATGAGCAGGAATCGCAGCGTCCAGTCGCCGGTGCCGTGCGTAATCGCTTCAATCGGATTGGCGCCGAGTTCCGCGTGAAACCCGCGCCACGCCAGACTCGCGAGTGGAGTCAGGGAGGCAAGGAAAACTGCCGGTTTGAAGTAGCGAGCTTGCATTCAGCACTCAGCATTCCGCACTCAAATCCTGAAAGTCGCGAGCAGCTGAGCGCCGAATGCTGATCGCTAAGAGCCTTAGAAATACTTTTTCAAATCCATGCCGGTATACAAACTCGCGACCTGGTCATAGCCGTTAAACATCAGAGTCGGACGTTTGAAAAATTCTCCCAACCTGCGTTCCTTCGCCTGGCTCCAGCGAGGATGATCCACATGCGGATTCACGTTGGAATAAAACCCGTACTCATTTGGAGCGGAGATGTTCCAAGTGTTCATCGGCTGCTTTTCGGTGAAACGAATCCGCACAATCGCCTTGGCGCTCTTGAATCCGTATTTCCACGGGACGACGATGCGAAGCGGAGCCCCGTCCTGGTTTGGCAGTTCTTGTCCGTACATGCCAAAACAGAGCAGCGTAAGCGGATGCATGGCTTCATCCATGCGCAGGCCTTCGACGTAAGGCCACTCCAAAACATTTCGCTGCTGACCGGGCATTTGACTGGGATCGTAAATGGTCGTGAACTCCACAAATTTTGCTTTGCTGGTAGGATTCACGCGCTTGATCAGTTCGCTCAGCGAAAATCCGATCCAGGGAACCACGATCGACCATCCCTCGACGCAACGATGACGATAGATTCGTTCCTCGGGCGGAGCCATCTTGATAATCGCGTCGACATCGAGTTCCTGTTTCTTATCAACCTGGCCGTCGATCTTCACCTTCCACGGTCGCGTGCGGAAATTCTTGGCAAGTTCGGCCGGTCCGTCTTTATCGGTGGAGAATTCGTAATAGTTGTTGTAATGGCTGACGTCCTGATACGGAGTAACTGTCTCCGTCGTGCTAAAGGGGCTTTTCTTTAGCCCAGCGATCTTGTTTTCTGCAAGAACGCTGGCCGAAGGCGTGCTGAGCTCTCGCAATGTGATTCCGGTTGCCGCCGCGGCTCCTGAAATTGCGACTCCTGCGAGAAATCTACGACGACTCAGATACACATTTTTTGGCGTGATTTCAGACGAAGGAATCTCTCCTGATTTCTTGATCAGCACGGGAACCCCACCCCAAGAAGCAGAATTATCAAATGCGAAACTACCCTCAATAGGACGCAGAGATCAGAAAAAAGTTTCAGACGCTGAAAATGAACCTGGTTGCGGGCTGGGGAACTGCATGGTCGAACGCCCTGTTACCCCAAAACTTCGCGAACCTTGCGGGAAAGATTCTGCAGCGTGAACGGCTTTTGCAGAAATGCCGTGCCGCTATCAATGGTGCCTTCGCTGAGAATTGCGTCTTCGGCATAGCCGGAGAGATAAAGGACTTTTGTGCCGGAGCGTGTCTTGGCAATTTGCTCGGCCATCTCACGTCCGCCCATGCCGGGCATGACCACGTCGGTAATGACAAGGTCGATTTTGCCCTCATGTTTAGCTACGGCTTTCAAGCCGGTTTCCCCATTCTCGGCTTCCAGTACCTTGTAGCCTTTTGATTCCAGCGTGTCCCGTACTAACTGACGAACTGATTCTTCGTCTTCGACAAGCAAAATCGTCTCCGTGCCACCCACTGCTGTGCGGGCAGCCGGGATGGCATGTTTCTCGGCGATCCCTTCCACACGGGGCAGGTAGATGTGAAACGTGCTGCCATGCCCTGGTTCGCTCTGCACCATGACGTATCCGCCACTTTGCTTGACGATGCCGTAGACGGTCGAGAGCCCCAGACCCGTTCCCTTGCCTTTTTCTTTGGTGGTAAAGAACGGCTCGAAAATCCGCGATTGGGTCTCTTTGTCCATGCCCATGCCGGTGTCACTGACCGAGAGCATGACGTAGGTTCCGGGGCGAATGAAGTTCTGGCCGCGACGCGAGTTGTCATCGAGCAGAATGTTCTCGGTCTGAATGGTAAGCGTGCCACCGCTCAGCATGGCGTCTTTCGCGTTCACGACCAAATTCATGAGCACTTGCTCGAGTTGGCCGGCGTCGGCTCGGGTGTAACCGGCGTCGGCCGCGAGCTTTGCGACCAGTTCCACATTTTCGCCGATCAATGGGCGCAAAAGCCGCTCCATGTCCGCGACAATGGCGTTCACGTCCACCACTTTCAGTTCGAGTAACTGTTTCCGGCTGAAAGCCAGCAACTGCCGCGTGAGCGTAGTGGCGCGGTCGGCAGCCTGCTGAATCGCACGAGCTTTCTCCGTCAGAGGATTATCGAGATCGAGCTTCGACAGAATCACTTCCGCGTAGCCGCTGATCACCATCAGCAGGTTGTTGAAATCATGCGCGACCCCGCCGGCCAGTCGTCCGACGGCCTCCATCTTTTGTGCTTGCCGGAACTGATCTTCCAGAGCCCGGCGCTCTGTCACGTCTTCGGCGATCGCCTCCAGCACATCAGCGGGCTCATCCTCGCTAGCCACCGCCCGTCCGCTGATTCGAACGGTGATAGTACTGCCATCCTTGCGTTTCCACCTCACATCGATTCCGTCCAACCTGCCCGAATCGCGGAATTGCTCGAAAAGCCGAACGTGTTCTTCGGGGTTGGCGAAAACATCTCGCTCCGCATCCAGCAGCAAAACTTCATCTGGCGACGAGTAGCCCAGCATGGTGATGAGCGCCGGATTTACATCCAGAAATCTACCATCGAGACTGGAACGATAAATTCCGTAAACCGAGCTTTGCACCAAGGAGCGATAGCGCGCCTCCGACCGGCGAAGGGCCTGTTCATTTCTCTTGATCTCGACCGCGCTGGCCAGTTGCCGCGCGACAAACGTCAGGATTTCCTTGTTGCGCTCGCCGTAGCGGATGTTCTTGGAATATGTCTGCACGACGAGCGCTCCGAACGTGTGATTGCCCACTTTCAGCGGAACGCCCATCCAATCAAGCGAGCGCGATCCATTTCGGGAAACCAGGCCACGATGTTCCATATCCTGCAACACTTCGGGCGTGGCCAGGAGAGACTCGCCTGTACGTATGACGTAGTCGGTCAGCCCATTACCAATTCTTTTGGTTGGCGGCGCTGAATCCTTCTCGTCAACGAAATAGGGAAAGCTCAGCAGTTCGCTGGCGGGGTCGTAAAGGGCAATATAAAAATTCCTGGCATACATCAGTTCATCGACAACCCCGTGAACGGCAGAGAAAAATTGCTGCAAGTCATGGGCGCTGCTGCTTTTCTCCGCCACGCGATAGAGCGCCGAACTCAGCGCCTCGACACGCTTGCGATCGGAAATGTCGTGATATCCGGCATAGTAGCCTTCGATCTCGCCGTTGATTCGCAAAGGCGCGCAGGATACGGAAACGTCAAGCAGGCTGCCGTCGCTTTTCTTTCGCTGGGTTTCCAGAGTGATGGGCAGACCCTTGACTAGAGCTTCCGTAATCCATCGCGATTCGGCGAGACGATCATCAGGCACCACGAGGTTCTCCAGCGGCTCTCCGATGATTTCCGCGAGACGATAGCCAAACATGCGGGAGAACGTCTCATTCGCCCACAGGGCGCGGTGTTCGCGATCAGCAATGCTTAAGGCATCGGGTGAAGCCTGGAACATCTGTTCCAGGAATTGCAAGTGGGTTTCAGGATGGCTCGGACTCGGATTCGGAGGTTCAGGAATTGCAGACGAGTGCGCGGAACAGTGATTTTCTTCGACAGGTGCGGCGATGTCAGACTGGCCAGACGTTGGGGAAGTGCTCTTCCGTAGCGCGTTTCGAAGCTGCCGTGCGCGCGCAAGTTCTTCCGTCCCTGTTTGGGTGACACGTTCACCCACAACCGATTCCCCCTCAGAATTTCGCACGACTTGGCCATCGTAAAGTGCGGCATAACGCCTCGAAAGTTACGGGGGTAATCCCAAACGGCAGAATCCAAGCTGGGAGCGGATTCCCGGCCCTTAGTAACTTGGAGCGTCTATGCCCTCTGTTTATGCTCTACTCTGGGGGGACACGTTCCCCGCGCGACTCTCAAAATACCCATGTCTCCGCTCGTCCAAAGACGCCGAACCGCACCTGTGCAACGGCCCCATCCCTCCGATCAGCACTGGAGCATGCTGTTGTTTGAAAGCTGCTCGGCCGGTGTGTTCGCAATTGGGGTCGGAATTACCGCCGTACTGGCGGTGGTAAGCCTCTATGCCGTCGTCGTATGGCCGCTCACGCTGTGGGATCTCGCTAACCTTGGGCTGGAAAAGTATGGCGCTTATTCGGAAACTGCCTTGTGGTCGGTTTTTGCTGGAGGGACGCTGGCCGGTTATTGGTGCTTCAGCGGCGCTGCCTTTAGAAATCGATCCAAAACTGCCCTAAAAACGCCGATTCGGGCCAATCGTCCCAAACGCTAATTCAACACGAGGGATTCGAACGTTAAAACAAATCCATCCGCCTGCGCATTTACTCGAACCCGTATTGGCAAGGAAAGTTGCGCTTGCGGACGGTTTGCTGCGAGATATTTTTTCTTACCTGCTCATGCATCTTGGAAGATGGCACCTTCATCGAAGAATTAACCGAATGGTTAATTCGTAAAGTTTCGTCAATGATGGAGGCGCCTATGACTTCGGCATTAGCAGGAATTCGAAAGACTTTGTCAGTATTTACGGGCATGCTGCTCGCGGTCGGGCTCTTGAGCACGACGCTTGCTGCCCAGACTTCGGCGGCTGCTCGCTATGACAGCCAGATTCAAGCTGCCGTCACGCAAAAGCTTGCGGGGAAAACCCAATTCAAGGACGTGAACGCGACCGTGGAAGACGGCATCGTCACCCTGAGCGGAAACGTTGATCTCTACCAGCGCAAACTCGATGCTGCCAAGATCGCCCGTAAGGTGAAGTACGTGCAAGGTGTGCACAACCTGATTGAAGTGGCCGGCCCCAATGTGTCCGACCAGCAACTGGAACAAAAACTCGCGACCAAGCTGACCTATGTTCGCCTGGGATATGACAATGCATTCGATTATTTCGCCATCGGGGTCAAAGACGGCGTGGTAACGGTGCAGGGTCAAGACCGCACCGGCGTGGGCCGCGAGGAAGCTCTGGGCGACATCGCGAACATGCCCGGCGTAAAGGACGTGATCGACAATATCTCGATCGAACCGACTTCAATTTTTGATGACGGCCTGCGCCTGCGCACTGCGCGCGCCATCTACGGAGATCCGGTATTGGCGAAGTATGCCATCGATCCGGCGCGCCCGATTCGCATAATCGTTGCCAACGGACACGTGACTCTTTATGGAGCGGTCGACAGCAAGATGGATAAGCAGATCGCGGGAATTCGGGCGAGCCAGATTCCCGGTACTTTCAGCGTCGACAATCAGCTGCAGGTGGAAGGCAGGTCAAACCAGCAGCAGGGGATGTAGCAGTTCTGCCAGCGGTGACGAGGCGCGGCGTTAAGCCGCGCCTTTCTTATCAGCTGAGATGATGGGCTCGAACTCACGGCAGTCGGTTAATCAGCGAAGCAACATATCCGGCGCCGAAGCCGTTGTCGATATTCACCACGCTGACGTTCGATGCGCAGGAATTCAGCATCCCGAGCAG
>JASHPL010000154.1 GCA_030038125.1 Candidatus Sulfotelmatobacter sp. | reverse complement strand
AGGCGTGCGATTCATCGAGCACGGCGCCGAAGTCCATCCCCGAGAAAAGAAGAAACGTGCCCAGATGCTGGCGCGAGCACTTCGCAAGCTCGGCTACGAGGTGACCATTACTCCCATAAACCAACTTGTCCCCAAGCCTGCACTCTAAGTACCGGGAGAGGATTTTCGACGGAGTGCAATCGCGATTTATCGACAATTGCGCTGTCAAGCTCTCTAACACGAATCGTTAATTTGAATTTCCTCATCGCGATAGCGAATTCGGACAATCCCGTCCGAAAACGAACAGTTACATACACCCTCGTGACACGTCCATTCCTCGGTAGCCAATTGTTGCATGCATTTGCGACGACATACGCTCGGCCCGAAAGGTGCAGTTCATCAAGAACTCGCTCTAAGGAGACGTAGATGAGAACTCTCCTAACTGATGTGAAATACAGCGCACGCGTTTTGTTAAAGAGTCCGGGGTTCGCGGCAGTTGCAGTGTTGGTGTTGGCGTTCGGCATTGGCGCCAACAGCGCAATTTTTAGCGTCGTAAACGCGGTCGTGCTGCGGCCGCTGCCTTTTGATCAGCCGCAGAGGCTGGTTTCGCTCTACCATATCCCACCGCCGGCTAGTTTCCCGGGTATGACGCTGTTCGCCGTCTCGCCCGCTAACTTCCTGGACTGGCGTGCGCGGGCCCACAGCTTCGAAGGCATGTCGGCCTACGGCTTCGGGCGGTACACTCTGACCGGCAAGGGACGACCGGACGTAATTCGCATGGTTGCGGTGACAGACGGATTTTTTTCCGTGATGCATGCCCAACCGATGCTTGGTCGCGTCTTCGTTGAAGGGGAAGATCAGGCTGGTCGAGATCGCGAAGTCATCCTGAGCTATGACACCTGGCGCAACAGGTTCGGTTCTAACACCGGGATCGTCGGAAGCAACGTCCAGCTGAACGACCACGCCTTTACGGTTGTCGGGGTAATGCCGCGTGGCTTTGAATACCCTATCTACCCCGGCTATCAGCCGCAGATGTGGAAGCCACAGAACTGGACCGCTGCCGAACGCGCCATTCGCGATAACCATAATTATGGAGTGATCGCCCGATTAAAGCCGGGTGTCACGCTGGCGCAGGCCAAAGCTGAACTGGCTACGATATCCGACCATCTGGCGCAGCAATATCCCCAGGACAATAAAGGTTGGGGCGCGACTGCCGTTCCGCTACGTGATGATCTGGTCGGCGATGTTCGTCCAGCGCTGCTGATTCTGCTGGGCGCGGTCGCATTGGTGCTGCTTATCGCCTGCGCCAATGTCGCGAATCTGCTGCTGGCCAAGATGCTATCGCGACGGAAAGAGGTCGCCATCCGTTCTGCTCTCGGAGCCAGTCGCCACCGGCTGCTGCAACAGGTGCTCGCGGAAACCTGGATTCTGGCGATTGCGGGCGGCGCGTTGGGTCTGATGTTCGCGCATTACGGGACTGCGTTCATGGTCAGGTTTGTAGGCAACCGATTGCCGCGATCAGCCGCCATTGGACTTGATGGATGGGTCTTGGCCTTTACTCTTGGAGTCTCCCTGCTGACGGGAACTCTCGCCGGCCTGATACCCGCGCTGCGCCTGATGAAAGAGGATGTCGGCGACGCGCTGAAGCAAAGCGCTGGCCGCACCGCTTCCGAATCGGGTGGTAGCCGGACGCGCAGCGTATTGATTGTTGCCGAGGTCGCTCTGTCGCTCATGCTGCTTATTGGTGCAGGCCTGCTGATCCGCAGCCTGTGGCTGCTGCGCGGCGTCAATCCCGGTTTTGATCCCGACCACGTGATCACGATGTCCCTGTCGATTCCATCAACCAAGTTCACTACGCCACAGCGGCAGATCAGCTTCTATGATCGCGTGCTGAGGTGCGTGCAGGTGTTACCCGGCGTACAGTCGGACGGCGTCATTGATGCGTTGCCGCTGACCGGCGGGGGCTCGCATCAGCCGGTGCAAATCGAGGGGCGACCGGTACAGGCAATGGCGGACCAGCCTGAGGTTGACGTTCGCCTAGTCAGCCCCGGGTACAGAAGCGCTATGCACATTCCCCTCCTGCGGGGGCGCGACTTGAATGACTCCGATGCGGCGGGAAGGCCGGGAGTGGTGCTCATCAGCCAATCCATGGCCAGGCAATTTTGGCCCGATGAAGATCCGATTGGCAAACATCTGACGATGTACTTTTTTCCCCAGATGACACGCGAGGTTGTCGGCGTGGTTGCTGATGTGAAGGATGATGCACTGAGCCAAACTCGCTCCGCTTCGATGCTCTACATGCCCCTAGGACAGATCTCGGCTGGCAGAGATGGTCAGTGGCAATCGTTCAGCATGACCCTGGCAGTGCGCACGCACATTGATCCACGCAGCGTAATTTCGGCCATCACGAACGCAGTGAACGAAATCGACAACGAAGTGCCGCTGCTGTATGTCAAGACCATGCAGGATACGATTGATGAATCCCTGCTGCAGCAGCGCTTCACCATGCTGTTGCTGTCGGGCTTCGCCGGGCTGGCGCTTCTGCTGGCCGCCGTCGGTATCTACAGCGTGCTGGCCTACGCGGTGCGCTCGCGAGTGCGCGAAATCGGAATTCGCGTGGCGCTGGGCGCGCAGATTCGCGATGTGGTAGGCATGGCGGTAGCAGATGGCCTTAAGCCGACCTGCATCGGAGTAGCCGTGGGGCTGGCCGGCGCTTTGGCCCTGGGTCGCGTGATGTCGAATCTGATTTACGGTGTGGCTGCGAGCGATCCACTCACCATTGCTGCGGTCACGCTACTCCTTGGGCTCGTGGCTGTTTTCGCCAGCGTCATTCCTGCCTATCGGGCCGCAAGGATTGATCCCTTAACGGCCTTGCGCGAGGAATGAGTGCAGATATCGACCATCGTCATCCCGCTGCTGCGCCTTGCCAGCGTTCACCGCAATGGAGATGGGATGGGGTTCCACCTGAGTTTGCGACATTCCTGAAGCAGAACAGAGTGCGAGCAAAGAGTGGCAGACGACGGTGAGGGTTTTCATGCGGCACTAAGTATCATATTCAAGGACTAGGCACAAGCCGAGCTAACCGGCAGTTAATGTCAACTGCTGAGAACAGGCGCATGCATTCGATCAAAACTTGTCGGCCATCACTCCTTTCCACCATCACGGCCATGCGATAGCCAACCGTGTACCACGGTCCTTGAAGACCGAAGAATTCTCTGGCCTTTCGCTGAATAGCATCACCTCGGAGCGCGTTCGCCGCGCTCCCAATTTGTCTTTATTTCGGGCGTCGCAGTCGCGACTGGGTCCACGTCGGCCCAATGTGCACCGAGCGAACCAATCGCTCCTCGAGAGTCTTTCGATTCACTTCACATCTGGAGCGTGTTCCAAGAGTCGGAACTTGAGTACAAACGCAATTTAACGTCAACAGTGCATTTTGCTATTCTTACGCTGCCGATAGCAATTGTTTGATTTCTTGGTTGGTCATAACCGAAGCGATCTTGTCCTTCAAATATTTCAACGAAATCTCGTGATGTTCGCGGTCGTATGAATCAACACAGTCTGCGGCCACAATGACTTTCCAGTCTCGCTGATAGGCGTCGATAGCCGTCATCCGGACGCACGCATGGCTGTTGATTCCGGCGAGAACAATTACATTAGGCTTGAGGTAATGAAGCGTGTTGTCGAGATCAGTTTTGAAAAATGCACTGTACCGCTTCTTAACTACCACGGGGTCCGATGCAGCAACGGCCAAGTCCGGAACGATCTGGCACCCCTCCGTACCTCTTATCGTGATCTTAATTCCCTTTTCAATCATCTCCAGAAAGGCGTCCGATAAATCAGGCTCGAATTCTTGGCGGACCCAGATGATGGGATGTTTCCGTTCCCTCATCATTCCGACGAGATCGTTCGTCGATGACAGTAGCCGTCTCTTTAGAGACTCCTCCCACGAGGCGAGAAAATCATTCAGCATGTCGATCACGACTAGCGCGGGTCGTTGCACGCTCATAACCTTAGCACGACCCACAGCTTCAATTTCGGAGGTTGACGGCATTCGGGTACTGACTGTTGAAATCAAGGGGATAGCCCTTATTGAGGGGTTTTGAGCGTAATGATTCCATAACAATGTCGGCTCCCGTCGGCCGAGTAGGCTTTGGAGGCGCCAACCAACCAAAGGGCTCGGAGGAAAGGAGCCGAACATGCGGATTATAGGTTGTGACTATCATCCGGGCTTCCAGCAAATTGCTTTTGTAGATACAGACACAGGTGAGGTGAGCGAATGGCGGCTCGGTCATCCGGAACAGGCCGAGCAGTTTTACCGGAAACTGAAGGAAGGAAACGTAGCCGCGCGGGTGGGGATGGAATCGAGTGGGCACTCGCGGTGGTTCGAGCGGTTGCTGCGGGAGCTGCAGTTTGAGTTGTGGATCGGAGATGCAGCCGAGATCCGCACGAAACGAGTACGCAAGCAGAAGACGGATCGGCAAGACGCACAGTTGCTGCTGCGGCTGTTGCTGGAAGGTCGTTTCCCGAGAATCTGGGTGCCCGATGCGGGGAATCGCGATCTGCGGCAACTGTTGTGGCATCGGCACCGCCTGGTGCAGATGCGCACGCGGGTGATGAATCAGTTGCATGTCGTGGCTCTGAACGAAGGA
>JASHPL010000153.1 GCA_030038125.1 Candidatus Sulfotelmatobacter sp. | reverse complement strand
ACGCAGATCCGATGAAGGTCGATGGCGCGCGAAAATTCAATCAGATTACGTACATGGACGTGCTGAAGCTCGGGCTGAAAGTCATGGACTCGACTGCGATCAGCCTGTGCAAGGACAACAATCTTCCGATTGTTGTCTTCAGCCTGAATGAGAAAGGCAATATTCGGCGCGTGGTGACGGGCGAAAAGATCGGGTCGCTGGTGAGCGCGTAAACTTATGGATCTTTGTGCTGCCCTTTTGACCGCACCTGTCTTATTGCGAGCGTGCTGCCTCTGCGCTCAGGTGCCAGATGTGCCGAAGAAGAATTGCACACATCCGCAAGCGACGTACGCTCCATCGCCGACATACTTCTACGACCGAGGCACAGCGACAATCAGCGTTTTGGTCGATGAAAAAGGCACGGTGCACGATCCCCAACTCGTCTGGTCATCGGGCAGCAAGGGCTATGATCGGGATGCGGTAAGAACAATCCGCAAATGGCGTTTCCATGCTTCCCTTTGTGACGGGAAGCCGAGCCCGATCCGTATCGCCATTGAGTTCAGGACGGCGTCCGCGCACTGAAATTGCCTTGGATTGCGGGCCGACGTTTGGGAATCCCCCTTGCCGTTTGCGGGTTTATAATTCGGCGTTTTGAGTCTTGAGTATTCGGAGCTGATCCTATGGCACAAGCAGGCATGGCCGCGATCGCGGGCCTGAAAGATACTTACGCGCAACTGAAAACGCGCATGGAGAGGGCAGTCGAGGACTTCCGCAAGGCGATGGCCGCCACCCGCACTGGCCGCGCCTCCGTGCATATGCTCGATGGCGTCACGGTCGAAGCCTACGGTTCCCAGATGCCTTTGAACCAAGTGGCGCAGGTGCATGCGCCGGAAGCGCAGTTGATCACGGTGCAGCCGTTCGATCCTTCGCAGCTGGGAGCGATCGAGAAAGCGATTCGTTCCGGCGATCTGGGTCTGAATCCGATGAATGACGGCAAGATGATCCGCGTGCCCGTGCCGCCGCTGACGCAGGAACGCCGTCAAGACATGGTGAAGCACCTGCACAAAGCTCTCGAAGAACATCGCACGGCGGTGCGTAACATTCGCCGCGATGGAAATGATGCGATCAAGAAGGCGCTGAAAGATAAGAAGATTACGGAAGACGAAGAAAAGCGGTCACTGGACGAAATCCAGCGTCTCACGGATGATGAAATCAAGAAGATGGAAGAGATGAGCAAGGCGAAAGAAAAAGAAGTGCTCGAGTTGAAATAGCGCGCGCCCGGTTTCTTGCCGGTTCAGAGAACCATTCGCAAAACGCTGTCAACGCCTGCGAAGCGCCAACGCAACAAAGACCGAAAACCATGAAAACCCTTGCGGATCGCCCGATCTGCGCGCATTGGTAATCTCTGGTCACGTTACTTTTGTGCAAAATTCTTCACCTCTTTAACAAACCTTTTGACACAACTTTACTAACATCGCTGTGTTCGATTTGCATGAGTCAAGATTCACTCCCCCAAGGAATCGGCTCGGAGGAGTTTCATGAAACGCGGACTGCTCTTACCTCTTGTGCTCGGGATTGCGGCGACGATCGCTTGCGGTGGCGCCAGCAATTCAGGCCAGAATCTTCAGCAGAATAGTTCCGGTCCGGTCTACATGACGGGAGAAGACGCACCATCGTCTTCGGTGGTGGGATTCAACGTAACCATCGACAAGATCACCCTCAACAACAGTTCCTCGACCGTGACAGCGCTCTCTACTCCGGAAGCCGTGGACTTTGCGCGGCTGATCGGATTGCGGACCTTGCTCGGATTCAACACCATTCCGCAAGGCACGTACACGAGCGTGACCTTTACCTTTGAAAACACGAATCCGGCTCCGGTGATCAACTATGTGGAGCTAAATACCACTCCGCCATCGGTCCAGATGTTGACGGGCTCCTTCTCGCAGACAACGGTCACGGTTCCGTTCCCGTCTGGTGCGCCACTGATCGTGAGCAGCAACGAACTTGCCGGCCTGCGCATCGATTTTGATGTCGACGATTCGTTGGCTACGACCGGTGGTCAGATCACGGGCAAGATTAATCCGGTCATCAATGTCTGGGCGGTTTCCGCTTCGCAAGAGGTGGGCGAAATCACCGAGTTCACCGGCAACGTCACTTCCGTGAACGCGCCCAGTTCATTCCAGATCCAGGGTCCCTACGGGATGCCGCGCACCATCGATGTCAATTCCAACACCCAATACAACGGCTCGAACAGCATTGGCACGCTCACGGTGAATGCGATTGTTTCTGTCATCGGCACGATGCAGGCCGACGGCAGCATTCTAGCCAAAGACGTCGAGCTGATTACCACGGACAAAGCGTTCGTCTCCGGCCGAGTTCTGGAGGTGACTCCAACTTCCGGCGCGGTCACGACGGTGACGATGTGGATCGGCGAAGAATTGGGAACGTCGGGCGTCATCCCGGTGGATACAGTTCAGACAATCGATCTGAGCGGTGTCAATCAGTACGACGTTTGCTTCTTCGACAACTGGCTCACGGGACAGCTTTTCAACAATACCGCGTTGGTCGTGGGACAGCGCATCTTCATCGGCGGCACCGTTTCCGGTGGAGTCTTTACGCCCGATATGGTTTCGTTGCGGCGGCAGGGCGTAGTTGGGGCTCTGGTCGCGGACAGCGTCACTATCACGGGTGGTTCGGGAAGCAATCTCGGTTACTTCCAGATGCAGAACGACGCGTTGATGAGCTACGCTGCCGGCGGACCGTTTACCGTTTTCACGGGCAATGCGACTGTGTTTGAGAACATCGACGGATTGTCCGGTCTGGCAGCGGCAGGAACACCGAACCTGATTTCCCGCGGTCTAGTGTTCAAGGATCAGCTCAACGGCAAGCCGGTCGTGGTCGCGGGACGCGTGCGCGTTCTGCCGGCCGGACAGTAATTCCGATTCCCGCTTCTCGGTGAGAAGTGGGGCAAGTCAAACTGGGAGTGCCCCACCCTGGTCTGCAGCATTTTTTGCAGAGACAGGGTGGGGATTGTTGATTTCCGCTCCCTGCATCACCGGAGCATTTTGCCAAACCACTCTATAATGTTCCCATGTCGAAGCGTGTCGTCCACGCCGCGTGTCCGCATGATTGTCCGGATGCGTGTGGAGTCCTGATCACGGTCGAGGATGGACGCGCGACGAAGATTCAGGGAGATCCCGAACATCCGGTTACGCGCGGATTCTTGTGCGCAAAAGTCGCACAATATCTGGATCGGGTATATTCACCAGATCGCGTGCTCTATCCCATGCGGAGAATCGGGCCGAAAGGTCCTGTGGGACAGCGCAGCTTCGCTCCTTCTGGACAGCCGGGGGCGGCTGTCCCTACATGTTCCGAAACATGGCAGCGAACTTCCTGGGATCACGCGCTGGACGAGATTACCTCTCGCTTCCGCACTATCTCGCGCGAGTTCGGCAGCGAGGCTATTCTGCCCTATTCTTTCGGAGGAACGCTGGGCGCGCTGAACGGCTCTGCGATGGACCGCAGATTTTTTCATCGGCTGGGCGCATCGCAACTGGATCGCACCATCTGTTCGTCTGCCGGAGAGGCGGGATTGGAATCGGTTTACGGCATCAAGCTCGGAACCGAACCTGAACAATTCCGCCATTCGAAGTACATCATTGCCTGGGCGGCGAATATTCATGGCAACAACGTGCATCTGTGGCCCTTTATCGCCGAAGCGCGGCGAAACGGGGCGAAGCTGGTCGTGATCGATCCCTATCGCACGCGAACCGCGCAGTGCGCCGATTGGCATTTGCCCATCAATCCGGGTACGGATGCCGCTCTTGCTCTCGCCATGATGCACGTCATCATCGCTGAAAACCTGCACGATGCGGATTACCTGGCCAAATACACGGTGGGATTCGATCGACTACGCGACAAAGTAAAAAAGTACTCGCCGGAGCGAGTGGCGCAGTGGACGGGCATTTCAGCCGAAGATATCCGCAAATTGGCGCGGGAGTATGCGACAGTCAGGCCGTCAGTCATTCGCCTGAATTATGGTGTGCAGCGCTCGGAGCGAGGTGGCACGTCGACGCGAGCCATCGCCATGTTGCCTTGCATCATTGGATCATGGAAGGAAGTTGGCGGCGGGCTCCAACTTTCGACCAGCGGAGGAGCACAGTTCAATACAGCAGCCTTACGACGTCCGGATCTGATGCACGGTGCTCTCGGGCGCGACGCGCGCATCATCAACATGGTCGAACTCGGGCGCGTACTCAACACGGTCAACGATCCGCCGGTCAAGGCGCTGTTTGTCTATAACTCCAATCCGGCGGCGGTTTGCCCCAATCATAATGACGTGATTCGCGGCTTGCTGCGGTCTGACCTCTTCACGGTCGTGCACGAGCAGTTCTTCACCGACACCACGGATTACGCAGACATTGTGCTGCCGGCGACCACGTTTTTCGAGCACAAGGATTTACAGAAGGGATACGGGCACTATTACATTCAGGTGTCGAATCGGGCGATTGAGCCACGGGGAGAATGCCGGTCCAATGTGGATCTGTTTCGTACCCTCGCAGAACGGATGGGATTCGAAGAAGAGTGTTTCCGTGAGACGGACGACGAAATGATCGATCTCGCGTTAGCTTCGAAGCATCCGTGGCTGGAGGGATTGACGCGCGACCAATTGGAGCACGGTGCACTCAGATTGAATTTCGGTGGTCAGGAATCAGGGGTTCGGGCTCAGACCGCCGAGGTTCGCTCCGATGTGGGCGCATGTGCGACACAACCCTTTCTCCCTTTTGCACACGGCAATTTCCGCACGGCTTCCGGGAAGGCCGAGCTGTATAGTGAAGCGCTGAAAGCGCAGGGACTTGATCCAGTGGCGGAGTTCAACCCTCCATCGGAATCGCGACACGGGACAGAACGAAAACAATTTCCCCTGGAGTTGCTGGCGCGAAAGCATGACAACTTCCTGAATTCGACTTTTTCCAACGTTCCTTCTGTCGGGGCGATGGAAGAAGCTGGATTGCTCGAGATTTGCACCGAAGATGCCCGGGAGCGCTGCATTTGTGACGGCGATCCGGTGCGTGTATTCAATCATCGTGGAGAGATTCGATTGCAAGCGCGGGTGGATGGAAAAGTGCAACCCGGCGTTGTTTCGGCGAGACTGAACTGTCCCAAGCAGACGCCCGGCTTTCAAAGTATCAACGCATTGACTTCAGAAAAACTTGCCGACATGGGCAACTCGGCTACGTTTTATTCCGTCTTGGTTGAGGTAGAACGAATCCAAGCAGAAACCATGAAATAGGTGCAGGGGCGGCGGGGCGTGACTTAGTTAAAACAAAAGCAACCCGGCGCGTGGGCGTTTGTCGAGGAGATCCTTCGCTGCGCTCAGGATCTCGGCCGCGGGCTTGCGCCCGCATTGCGCATCGGCTTGGACGCTCAATGTTGCTCTACCGTATAATGGCAGTTTTCTTACATCCCAGAGATTGAGGTCGTAGCGATTCGTTTTCGCTTTCATCCGGAGAGTCTTGTTGTGTCCCAGCGTGCTTGCCTGGCAAGCGCCGTGTCGATGCCATCTTATTCATTCTTACGGTTTTGGCGGCGATCGTGGCGGCGGGGAGTGGGATGGTTGATTTTAGGAATGTTGCTGCTGGTCTCCGCTCGGCAGGTGTGGGCGCAGAGCGACATCATTACGGAAATTGACGTAATCGGAAACCGCCGCATCCCCAAAGACACCATTCTGGCGCGAATCTTCACCAAGTCGGGAGATATTTACGATCCGGCGGCCCTGGAACGCGATTTCAACTCGTTGTGGAATACCGGATATTTCGAAGACATCAAGTTCTTGCG
>JASHPL010000152.1 GCA_030038125.1 Candidatus Sulfotelmatobacter sp. | reverse complement strand
GATAACCTTGCGGCCGTGCGCCTCTACTCGCAACAGATCGAAAGACAACAGGCTGCCGTCAAAGATGCCGACACATCGCTGCAACTAGAGATGGGGCGCTACGAAACAGGAATCGATCCCTATGTAGATGTAACGACCGCCCAGGCCACCTTGTTGAGCGACCAGGAGACGCTGGCGACCATTCAGATCGAAGAAATGACGTCATCCGTGCTACTAATCGAGGCTCTCGGCGGCGGCTGGGATCGTTCGCAGCTGCCCACCCCGTCGCAATTGACTGCCAGCCCTCCGCATTCAGAAACGAAGCTCCAGCGTTAGGAGTATTTCCCGGGCACTGTGTGGCGTTCGCCCAGTCCTTCGCACCCCTGACGGTTTCGCGATTTGCACCTCCTCGCGCCGGGGTTCCAGCCGTGCCTCAGGCGAAAAATGCTACGCTAACTCATGCTTCTTGACGCGCTGCATCGCCTCGCGAACCACAGCCAATCGCTCACTCGCAGCGAAGCTCGCGATGTGATGGCTGAAGTCCTCAGCGGAAAATGCAGCGCTGCCCAGATTGCTGCCTTGCTTGTTGCGCTTCGAATGAAAGGCGAGACGGTCGAGGAGATCGTCGGCTTTGCGGAGGCGATCCGCGCGGCTGCGGCGCCTTTACCGATCGAGCGCGAGGTGAAGATCGGGAGTGCCCTCGCGGTCACCGGGACCGGCCGCGATGCGCTCGTCGAAGACCCATTGAACTCGACTTTGATCGATACCAGCGGCACCGGCGGCGATGCCAGCGGAACCTTCAATATTTCTACGGCGACTGCGATCGTCACAGCCGGAGCTGGTGTTCGTGTGGCCAAGCACGGCAATCGCAGCATCAGTTCGAAATGCGGATCGGCCGATGTGGTGGAGGCTCTCGGCGTTGACATTCAGCTTTCGCCTGAGCATGCGGCGCAATGCCTGCGTGAAGTGGGAATCTGTTTTCTGTATGCACCCAACCTGCACCCCGCGATGAAGCAGGTGCAGGCGGTGCGGCGTGAACTCCGCATGCGCACGATGTTTAATCTGCTGGGACCGCTCACAAATCCGGCGCGCGCCTCGGGACAAGTGGTCGGAGTCTACTCCCTCGACCTGGTCGAGAAACTCGCGGAAGCCCTGAGCATGCTCGGCCTGCGCCGCGCGCTCGTCGTACATGGACTCGATGGGCTCGACGAAATCACCATCACCGGGCCCACCCGCATCGCGGAAGCGCGAGAAGGCTCTGTGCGATCCTACGAAATCGAGCCGGAGGAATTCGAACTCTCGCGTGCTACGTTGCAGGAAATCTCGGGTGGCGATGCACAGGAGAATGCAAGTATCATTCGCTCCGTCTTGAGGGGAGAGAAATCGCCCTGCCGCGACGTGGTGCTGCTTAACGCTGCTGCGGCCCTCGTGGCTGCCGGGCGAGCCGACCACATCGCTGCTGCGATCCCGCTCGCTGCCCGATCCATCGACTCCGGCGCTGCCGCATCCAAGCTGGAGGCCTTGGTCGCATTCGCTCGCCCACGAAGCAATTGAGATAACGGGCCAGCGCACAGGCGCTTCGCGCGAGTGTTCCCCAGCTATTGTCATCCAAGCGGATTCGCCGGCCGCAGCTGGCGGCCGAAGGCGATCAACCCCAACGAGACCAGGGCTGTCGAGATAACGAAGTGCAGGCTGTGGAGAGCGGGTGCGTAGGCTGCATGGAAATCGGTGGCGAAATGGGCGTGGGAGGGGTTTTTGGGGTCGTAAATGATGGGAATGCGATCACCGCTATGGATGCGTATAGACCATGCCGCCATCTCGTTAGGGTTCGAAGATCGATAGCCGATATCGACGAGCGCATCATAAAGAACAGATTGCGGACTATAGCTCAGGTGGCAGCGGAAGCCGTACTCGAAGGACCAGGTTGGAGCCTCGGCGCCGTGCTGCACCTGCACCTGATAATTTTCGCAGGAGTCGACAATGGCTTGACGGTGCGGCCATTGCGCGAGAGCGTCGTGGGTCGCGTGGAAGGAGAGGCCGGTGAGGAGTCCTGTCACGATGCCAATGAATGCGGCAAAATATCCGGCAGCGAGCATGGCCGATGAAAGCGTGCGCTGTCTTTTGTTTTCGGGACGACGGTCCTCGCGAAAGGATTCGGCGGAGGGTTGTCCTTCGCCGGATAGAGTAATCAGGTCAGCGTTATCCCCAATCCACGAACTCATCGCCGACTCCTGCTACTTCAGAATCCGGGGTTGTTACGGCTTGGAACTGGGCGTTGCGGGCGGCTCCAGAAATGCCTGCGCGCTCGTCGTCGTCCGCAATTCGTCGCCGCGGAAGAAGCGGGGATTGTCTTTTGAACGTTCCTTGTCTGAAGCGTCCTTATAGTTTTCGGCTTTCATCTCGGGCATGGCGATGAAGGGCTTAGAATAGTCATTGGCAGCGTTCCAGAACAAGAATCCAATTCCACCTTTGGCGCGCGCGGTTTCCACCTGAATCTTGATGTATTCCGGCGAATATGTTTTGGTGCGCCAGTGGAACGCCTGCAGCCATGGCCGGATCACGAC
Source organism: Candidatus Sulfotelmatobacter sp. (assembly GCA_030038125.1). Classification (GTDB taxonomy): domain Bacteria; phylum Acidobacteriota; class Terriglobia; order Terriglobales; family Acidobacteriaceae; genus Sulfotelmatobacter. Next base: position 5,036 of record JASHPL010000152.1, on the reverse strand, counting down.
GCCGGACCCTTTCGTGATCAAGATGAAGCGATCCATCGATTCGCCGATGAAGTGCGCCGGTTCGTCGCCGGGGTGCGGGATGTTGTCCATGCCAAAGAAGTGTGAAGGATAAATCATGGGCGAGAGCACGTCGCAATAACGAGCCATCTGAACGATGTCTTGCCCGGTGTGTGAGAGATCAACCTGACGTTGCCACGCCATCACGCCAAAAACGTCGAGCGAAAGCAGAACGCCGCTGGGATGGATCTCGGCGTAGGCATGCTTCAGGAAGGCGGCGATAACGTCGGAACGCTGCAAACCATGAGGTTTCGGCGCGACCGCACAGGGGTTCTTCCGCCCCCTCGCGGCCTGGTGCAGTTTGCCGTCCGACCCACGGCTCACGGTCTGGACTGCATTTTTTTGCGCTTGCGAGGCCGCGGCAGGAGCCGCCTCGGTCGGACAGCCTTGAGCTGTGTCATTCTCAGCTGCCGCCGGTTCGGGTTGATCCTTCTGGAAGACAAACATCGCATCTTTCTGATCGCCTTCAGCGGGGAAGCGAACATAGTCAAACTGGATTTCGTCTACGCCGAGTTGCGCCACATGCTTGGCGAGAGCAATGTCGTAGTCCTGCACCTTGGGATTGGAAGGGTCGGTCCAGACCAATTTTCCGTTCTCGCGCCACGCGGTATGGTTGCGGCGCGATTGCACGGCGAGCTCTGGATGATGCACGACCAGGTTCTCATCCCGGAACATCGCGATACGGGCGATGGCATGCATATTCTGCTGATGCAGAAAGTGCACGAACTTGGGCACGTCGTGAATGTAGATGTGATGCTCACCAAGGAGCGGATGATCGAACGAGATGTTGACGCTGCCATCGGAATCCTTGATATCGAAAACGACTGCATTGCCTCCCACTTCACGCCAGTGCCGGATGATGCGCAATCCGTGATCACTACCAGCCATAACTCCGGTGAGATAAACGGCGCGAACCTCGAAATCCCTCGGGATGGGGACGGTATGTGCGACGACTGGAGCCGCCAAAATCCCGGGAATGACAATCTGTTCGTTGGCCTTCAGTATGTTGGACGACTCAGGCTTGTGATTGACCTCCCGAATTGCCTCGGCCAGCTCGGATGAGGTCAGGTAAGCTGTCTTGCCAAGATAATGACGCGCGATCGTCGGGATGGATTCGCCGTGTTTGGCGTTACAGATTTCTGTGCCGGCCGCGGCAGTCGACGTTGGATCGGGCAGCGTCCGCTGAAGTGACGGACTGCTAACGCTTGCCGGCTGATAGGTTGGCCCAGATGCCGGTGAAGATCCGCTGCTCTTGGTGGCTTGGCTCGTTTGGGCTTGGGCCGCAAATTCCGCAGCCGAGTGCGGACCGAGCCGCCAAGCGGCTGCACCGAATAGAAGACAGGAAATTCCCGTGAGGATACGGACCGACGAAAGGCGCAAGCTTTCCTCCGCAACCTACCCGATTGCGATAGTAGCTGCCAGTTAGATGTGTTGCTAGTTACGTGTGGACCAACACGGTTGACGGTTTGAGTACGGAGCCGGCAGGAAGGACGACAGAGTAGTTCCGGAGAGGCGATTATTTTGGGAATTGGGCGACCCCTGGCGAGTCACTTCTCTTACATTTCTTGCATCCAAATCGGCTGCGAGGAAATCCGGAGTTCTTAGGCCGAACCTTGATACGGTTCCTGCACCAATTGCCCTAAAGATAGTGCACAAGAACTGGTTGGTCCAGCGCTTCTGGTTCGTACTCGGAACTAGAGTAAGCGCATGTTGCTTCCCCCGATGGTGAAAAGGTTTTCCGCTTCCTCGGGTTGCGGTGAGATGCGAATTCCGATCGTTCCGTGCAATCTGGAGCTAAGCCTTGGAAAATCATGCAGTTCGCAATTCGGATCGGCAAGCCCGATGCGTGGTCTGACATTTGCTGATTCTAACGTGTGCCAAGGCGCGAGTGCGAAGGTCTTGGCTGGTACAAATCTAGAACAAAACGGGGTTGACCGGGGTCGACAGGCCCCTAACCAAAGGAACTTTCACACAACAGAGCCGAAGAAAACGGCCCAGGAAAGGAAAGGTCCAGCAAGTTTGCCGGCCAGTGATCCTATGAGACCGAACCTCGCAACCGTGCTCGATCCAAACCGTCGCAGCAACGATGCTGGAGAATTTGAAGCCGCCCTGCGCCGCCGCATCGTAGGGCAGGACCAGGCGATCGAAAAAGTCGTCGAAATCTATCAGATGTTTCTGGCTGGGCTGAACCCGCCGGGTCGTCCGGTGGGAAATTTGCTATTTCTTGGACCGACGGGATCGGGCAAGACCCGCGTGGTCGAGGCCATGGCCGAGGCGCTGTTTGGTGATGCGCGAGCCTGCATCAAGATCGATTGTGCCGAGTTCCAGCACTCACACGAGATTGCCAAACTCATCGGGTCGCCTCCCGGATATCTGGGACATCGGGAGACGCATCCACTACTGACGCAGGAGGCGCTGAACCAGTGGTTCACGGAAAAGCTGAAACTCTCGATCCTTCTGTTTGACGAGATCGAGAAGGCGAGTGACTCGCTCTGGCAGCTTCTGCTCGGAATTCTGGACAAGGCCACGCTGACGCTGGGCGACAACCGCCGGGTTGACCTGTCGCAGTGCATTATCATCATGACTTCGAATTTGGGCGCGGGCGAGATGATGAATCTGGTTGATGGCGGATTCGGATTCGCGCCAAAAGTGGTCGAGGTCGATGCATCCTTTGACGACAAGATTCAGCGCACGGCTGTCGAGGCAGCCCGACGCAAGTTCACGCCGGAGTTCATGAACCGGATCGACAAAACGGTCGTATTTAAGACACTGCGTGATGAGCATCTGGCACAGATTCTCGATATCGAACTGGGGATGGTGCAACAGCGTGTGCTGATGGCGGCAGGAACCAATCAGTTTGTCTTCAACTGCACTTCGGCTGTCAAAGACTATTTGCTCAAGGAAGGCACCGATCCACGCTATGGAGCGCGGCATCTGAAGCGGGCCATCGAGCGGAATCTCGTGTTCCCTTTGGCAAATCTGGTGGCGACCGGGCAGGTGAAACTTGGCGATTTTGTCCGCGTCGACATGGCTTCCGAAAACAAGATGATTTTTGTCAAGGAAGCCGAGAACGCGATGACCCCTCTTCTGCTTGAGCGCTATGGAACCGCGGCGCTGAACGCGCCTTCGACCCGCGCCGCGCGCACGGCTGCGAATAGCCGGCGAGACTTTGGAGCGAGCCCGTCTCCGGGCGTGGCGGAGAGCAAATAAGCTTCGGTAAATAAGAGATAAATCTCACGCTAAACTGCAAACGGTTTTTCAGGCGCCGGTGCTCTGTTGGGTACTTGTCTTTCGCCTCGCTGGTTCAGCAGTTTCCGTTCACCGATTGCCCGCAGACCGTGCCAGTTACCGAGCAACTCCCGGAATTGATCGAATACGTCACATCGAGCTGGCAGGTTCCCGATGGATTGGGTCCGAAGGAGATCCCTCCACCTTCGCTCAGCGCAATGGGGAACACGATACCAATCTGGCCGTTGTTGTCAGAGAAGGAAAACTGGCTACTCAACGTGATGTTGGGTTCTCCACTGAAGGTGACGCTGGAGACGGCGCAGTTCGCGGGCGTGACCGTGATCTTAGCGTCGGCCATGCCGCTGCCAGAGTTGCTCAGGCTTCCGCTGATATCGCCCGATACGGAGATATTGCCGCCGCTGGAGCACTGCACGGTTGAGGACAGCGGGAAATTGCAGTTTTGCCCGGTCGAGGTAGCGGTGCAACCGGGCGTGGTCGCGTCAGGATGAAAGGTGGCGAGCGATTTCGAAAGGCTCTGGTGGCCTTCCTCCGCCGGCTGCGAAGTTTCGGTAATGGCGTTGGTGAAGGCGGTCTGAACGGCTTGCAAAACCTGCTCTGTGACCGATTGGGCCTGGGCAGCCGACAAAGTAGGACTGGCAGGACTGGCAGGCATGGACATTCCACTGCCGCCGCAGCCCGTCAACAACAGATAGGCGACGAACAGCAGCATCCCGCAAGCGCACACATACCCTTTTCCTCGACACATAAGCTCTCCGATGGAGCGGCAAAGTAAGCCAGGCAGCCGGCAACCTGCGTTTGCGCTGTCAACCCACGACGACTTAAGAATCCGCCCGCAAATCATCGGCATTCTAACGCGAGGTGTTCAAACAGATTGTCAAAAGGATGTCACAGAATCATTGGAGGTTTGACCGCCAACCTGTATTGAGCGTCGTCCCGACGTATTCGTGTGTCGTTTTGCTGACCCGGAATCATTTCCGGCGCTTTTTTCTGCAAGAAATTGCAAAATGCGCGTACTCATTGCAAGGCCGGGCGGTCTTGGCATCGTGGAGTTTCTCGGATTTTGTTGTTAAAATTTGCTGGGCAGTTGGCCTTCCACTTCATGAGAAAGCTTTCTCTATTCATTCTGGCGATGGCCTTAGGAGCAAGTCTGTCGGTCTCCAGCTACGCTCGGACCAATACCAATCCAAGGGCGCAAGCAAAGGCTGTCCGTAAGGCACAGAAAAAGCAGGACAAGGCAAACAAAAAATATGCTAAAGCGCAGCGCAAAGCCGAGCGCCGGATGATCAAGAAAGACCGCAAGAACACCCACCTTCCTGGACAGAAGAAGTAATTCACTTTATGGGCCAGACTTCTCCAAGCTGCGCAATCTGAGCTGGGCGCGCCCTCATGTTTCAACTACGGGCCAGGACTGCGCCCCGCATGGCACAAAAAAGCGGCCCGGGGAGGACCGGGCCGCATGCTGCTACGAACGTCTGGCAGCTAAAAGGTCAACTGCGCTCGAATCTGCAACGCGCGTGGTGAAGCGTTGGCGCCCAGGAAGGAACCAAATATGCTAGTTGGCGTTGCCACGGTGGCGATGCTGTAGCCAAATTGCGGGTTTTCGATGTTCGCTTCAGGTTGATCGAAGTTGGGGTGATTCAGAATGTTGAAAGCCTGAGCCCCAACCTGGAATTGCGCGCCCTCCCAGTGTGGAATCCGGAAATTCTTCATCAGGGTGAGATCAGTGTCGA
>JASHPL010000151.1 GCA_030038125.1 Candidatus Sulfotelmatobacter sp. | reverse complement strand
CTGGAGGCGAACGGTCAGGAGCAACTTATCTTCAAGCACGCTATTTCCACTGTGGTCATGGGACGCACCACGGCGCCCCACATCGGTCACGGAGTGCATGCCGAAAAGACATCGACCGGCGCAGGAGCGACTGTGGCGGCGGTAACCGCGGCGACCGCTTCGGCGCCTGAGGGATAGGCGCTTTCAGTTTGCGACATTCTCCCTCCAAGATGTCGAGCGAAGAGGCACGTTCAAGACGCGGTGTGTCTCTTGCCAGCCAACCTGCGCTCGAAGAACCAGGGCGCGAACGATCGTTTCTGGTTGGAATTGATTTGCGGGCCCGGCGCTCCAAGGGCACAGTCACGCCGCAGGCAGCGGCCGCTCGCGATGCGACCGAGTTCCAGTCGAGGAAATCTACGACGACAGCGAAGTCCAACGGGAAGCCAGCAATTCCTGAATTTGACGCCGAAGAATCGCTGGCCGAGTTGCGTTCACTGGCAGAGAGCGCTGGCTCTAAGGTGATTGGCGAACTTCTGCAGCGCCGCGACCGAGCGGAGCCGGCGACGCTGATCGGTGCGGGCAAGCTCGAAGAAATTGCCGGTGCGGCTGCATCCGTCAATGCTGACCTGCTTCTGTTCGATCACGATCTCACTCCCTCGCAGCAGCGCAATATCGAAAAAATTGTTCATCGGCGAGTGATCGATCGCACCCAGCTCATCCTCGACATTTTTGCGCGACACGCGCGCACCCGCGAGGGCCAGTTGCAGGTCGAATTGGCGCAACTGCAGTATCTGCTGCCGCGATTGGCCGGACGCGGCGTGGAGATGTCGCAGCTCGGTGGCGGGATCGGAACCCGTGGTCCGGGCGAAACGCAATTAGAAACCGACCGTAGAAAAATCTACCGCCGCATCCGGCATGTGGAAGAGCAACTGGAAAATGTGCGTCGCATTCGGGCGCAACAGCGCCAAAGGCGCGAATCCGCTCCCGTGGCTACGGTGGCGCTGGTGGGCTACACCAACGCCGGGAAGTCGACGCTGTTTAATGCGCTGACAAAAGCTGGCGTTCTGGCTTCGCCGAAGATGTTTGCCACGCTTGATCCGACAATTCGTGGCGTGGACTTGCCCTCGAAGCGGAAAGTGCTGTTGTCTGATACGGTGGGATTCCTTCGCAACCTGCCGCACACCTTGGTGTCGGCTTTCCGCGCCACGCTCGAAGAGGTGCAACGCGCATCTCTGATTTTGCATGTATCCGATGCGAGCAGCCGCCTTTCGGCGGAGCAGGATGCGCAAGTGGAGATTGTTTTGAAGGAGCTCGAAGCAGACACCAAGCCGCGACTGCGAGTGATGAACAAAGTCGACCTGCTGGATGAAGAAGTAGCCACACGTCTATTGGCCGATTCGGCGAACGACCAGGCTAGGGTGTTATACGTCTCGGCCGTCGAAGGAACTGGCTTGGATCGTTTGCTGGCTCGAATTGATGCCATGATCGAACAAGATCCAGTCACGCGCATGCGTCTGCGGGTCCCGCAAGAAGAAGGAAAACTGTTGGCGCTGTTGGAAGCCCGGGCGCGCATTTATTCGCGTACCTATCGAGATGGCGTCGTCGACTTAGAAGCGGATGCTCCGGAATCCGTGGTGAGAAAAATGCGGGAATTCGTTGTCCCCGACCCGGTCCCACTCTCAAGCGTTGAAAAACCGGATACCGACAAGACCGGCAAAGGTTGCTAGTTCAGCTGGCTTGGCGTTAATATCGCGTCCCAGGCTTCATCCCTGCCGTGAAGCACTCTGAATGCGAGCAAATTGGCGAGGTGCATAATGCGCACCCAGTTGCGGGTCTGCGTAGGTTTGATTTTCCTTTCCGTCTCGGTTTTCGCGAAACAGGCAACTCCTCCCGCAGGCTCGGCGCAAAGTTCGGCTTCGGTTCCTACTGCAGCGCCGTCCTCCACAGATCATCGCGTCTGGCTGGACGTAGTCGTGACCGACAAGTCTGGGAACGCCGTGCCCGGCCTGGGACAACAGGACTTCACGCTCCTCGATGACAAACAGCCCCGCACCATAGCGTCGTTTCAGGCGACGGATGCAACCAGCCGCGCCACGGATCCAGCGCTGCGAGTCATATACGTGATCGACGCGGTGAACACCGGGATTCAGGCTGTAACCTATCAGCGGATGCAATTAAGCAAGTTTCTGCGGCAAGATGGTGGTCATCTTGCCCTGCCCTCGTCGCTCGTCATATTTACCGATACGTCGACCAGCGTGCAGCCGACAACGACTCGTGACGGAAATTCGCTGGCAGACTCGCTCGATTCCAACGCGCCCGGCTTGCGTGTTCTCACCCGATCAGGAGGGTTTTATGGTGCCGAAGAACGGCGTAGCTTGTCTCTTCGGGCTATCGACGGACTCGCTCGTTACGAGGCAACCCGACCGGGAAGAAAAATGCTCATCTGGCTGAGCCCGGGATGGCCAATGCTTTCCGGGCCCAACGTCCAGCTCACTGCGAAGAATGAACAGTGGCTCTTTCAGACGATTGTCACTCTCTCTGGGGAATTGCGCGAGGCACGAATCACCTTGTATAGCATCGATCCACTGGGAATGAGCGATGCGGGCGGGTTTCAGACCTTTTATTACGAGAGCTTCCTGAAGGGAGTGCCTTCGTACAAGAAAGTCGAGAACGGCAATCTCGCCCTGCAAGTGTTGGCGGCGCAAAGTGGCGGGCGCGTCCTGAACTCCAGCAACGACATTGTTAAAGAGATCGCAAACTGTTTAGAAGATGCAAAGGCCTTCTACACGATTTCTTTCGATTCTCCGCCTGCGGATCATCCTGATGAATACCATGACCTGGAAGTCAAGGTCGATAAGCCGGGGCTCAAAGCACGCACGCGAACCGGCTATTACGCTCAGCCCTATGCGAGCAGCGGGCGCTGAATAGAGCTTGTGAACCGGATGCTCGGGCATTCTTTTCGAACCCAAATATGCAGCGATCAAACGATAAAGCAGGACTCGGCACTCGTGCCGTCTGGTCGGGGGAGCTTTCCTCCAAAGAGCGGGGCGAGCGCTGGGCCGGCGCCACGCAAGTCCCAGTCGCGCTGAGTGTTTCTTACGGATACGAAACTGTTGAGGAATGGCTGGAAGTGGCGCAGGGCAAGAAATCCGGCCACATCTATGGACGGAATACCAATCCCACGGTCGCCGCTTTTGAAGAAAAAGTGCGTGAGCTGGAATCGGCGGAAGCCGCGACCAGCTTCGCTTCGGGCATGGCGGCGATCAGCAATACGCTGTTCACCTTGCTGTCGCCTGGCGACCGTGTGGTTTCGATCAAAGACACTTACGGCGGAACGAACAAGATCTTTATCGAATTTCTGCCGCGATTCCAGATCGACGTCGCGCTTTGTGATACGACCGACCATGGGGCGATCGAGGCCGAGATCGCAAAAGGCTGCAAGCTGCTGTATCTGGAGACGCCAACGAATCCGACGGTTCGTATCGTCGATATCGCCCGGCTCGCTCGTGCTGCGCACGATCGCGCTGCGCTGGTTGTGGTCGACAACACGTTTGCCACGCCGATCAACCAGCGTCCGCTCGAATTAGGCGCCGATCTTGCCCTTCACAGCGCGACGAAATTTCTTGGCGGACATGCCGACGCTCTGGGTGGGGTGGTCTGCGGACCGAAGGATCTCGTTGGCCGCATCTATCATTTTCGCGAAATTAACGGCGCATGCCTTGAAGCGATGTCGGCATATCTTCTCCTGCGCGGCATGAAGACCCTGCATCTGCGCATCCGCCAGCAGAACGAAAGCGCTCTCAGGATTGCAGAATTTCTGGCATCGCATCCGCGAGTCGCGAAAGTCTTTTATCCCGGGCTTAGCACCCACGAAAATTACGAAATCGCGCGCCGACAGATGTCCGGCTTCGGGGGCGTGCTTAGTTTCGAGCTGCGCGGAGGCTTTAGCGAGGTGCAGGCCTTCCTGCCGCGACTGCGGTATGCGAACCTCGCGGCGAACCTGGGCGCGGTAGAAACCGTGGCTGGGCCGCCTGCGACCACGAGTCACGTCGAATCAACCCCCGAAGAGCGGGCGGCCGCGGGAATTCCCGAGGCCCTGATCCGCTATTCAGTTGGCATTGAAGACACAGAAGACTTGATCTCCGACCTGCGCCACGCACTGGACGGCAGCAATTAGAAACATCGCCGTTTCCTATCCGCGAACCGCGAGTTCGGCCAGTTCATGGCAGGAAGGCTGGCCGGACTGCGCAGAATTGGGTTCGTAGATCTGCCGCAGTTCGCATTCGCCGTCCCCGGCGATGGTGAGGAACTGACGCGCCAGTTCGATTGCTTCTGCCTTCGAATTGGCCTTCAGAATGGCAAAGCCGGCAACAACTTCTTTTGTCTCCGCGAATGGTCCGTCAGTGACAGACAGGTTGCCGCTGGAGCGCCGAACCCTCGCGCCAAGAGAAGTGGGAAGGCAGCCTTCGGTTGCGAGCAGCCACCCCGCGTTCATTCCCTCTTGAATTAACTTGGCCATACCGGCCATTTCCTCCGGAGTGGGAGGGGTGTTCCTCTCGACAGTTTTGTAGATGCTCAGGAATCGCATGGTTTTCTCCTCTATGAATTTCAGTTCATGAGCCGGTTTTTCATGCCGCTTTTTGCCGGGATCAACCGCTCTATGAGTCTGTCGAACAAGCTAGGCCCAATTCGACATTCCGCTTTACTTATTTTCTTGCAGCAATCTGCTCGCGCAGGCGCCGCTCCCGCTCTCTGGTCTCAGGAGTAAAGTTCTTGCCGAAGTCGTCGGTTTCAAAAATAGGCCGAATGTCGACGTCGCTGTCTTCGCAATGGGGATTTGGACAGCGTTTCAGCCATTCCACTGCTTCGTCCATCGAATTCACCTTCCAGATCCAATAGCCTGCGATCAGTTCCTTAGTTTCGACAAATGGGCCGTCGATGACCGTCCGTTTCGGTCCCTCAAACCGAACCCGCTTGCTCCTGGAGCTAGGATGCAATCCCTCGCCCGCCAGCATAATTCCCGCCTTCACCAGTTGCTCGTTGTATTGGGTCATTGCATCAATGAGTTCCTTGCTGGGAGGAACTCCCGCTTCGGAATCCTTTGTTGCTTTTACGATAACCATGACTCGCATATGACTTCTCCTCGATTGATTTTGTCTTTTGGAACGGGCTTCCACTCCACTGGAACGTCGATTGACGAAGTGTGGAACCGACGGCTTTTCGCTTATTCTGCGTGCGGCACGAGCGCGTAGCCGCTTTTGACCTGGCTGCGCGTGCTGGCTTGCGCTAACGGCCGAGGTGTCATAAGCATCAGGCTTGTCAATAGGTGGTAATAAAAGATGCTTGAGGTTCATCCTCCCATACGTTAGTCGAACGACGCTGCCCGGAATCGACTCGGCGGCCAAAATTGTTGTGTCCTTCAAGCCTCTGTGGTGAAGGCTTTCGGAGTTATAATGTCCCAAGTCTCGCGGTAAATCCATGACAGACCAGATCCGACGAAAACTGCAGGAAGAGATCAATGCGCTCGAACACGAGCTCGTGCATGAGCTTCCTAAAGAGATTAAAAAAGCGGCAGCGCTGGGCGATCTCAGCGAGAACGCCGAATACCACATGGCCAAACAGCGCCAGGAGTTCGTCAAGGCGCGGGTGCGACAACTGGGCAAACGGCTCGCCGAATTGTCCATGATCAACATGAACAATATCCCGCGCGACAAGGTTGGCCTGGGCTCGACCGTCAAGGTCTACGACAACACCAAGAACGAAGAAGTCGAATATAAACTGGTCACGAGCGAAGAATCGGATGTAGCCGCAGGAAAGATTTCGACGACTTCGCCGATCGGACGCGCCTTGCTCAACAAGAAAGTTGGCGATGAGGCTGTCGTGGTCACTCCCAGCGGGAAGCGGGAGATGGAAATTCTGAGCCTTTCAACCATCCACGACGAACTCGACGAGGGTGAGTCGAAACAGGCGTAGGCATGATGAATTCTGTGAAGCAAGAAGCAGACGAAGTCAGACGAATTTCGAAGTGTGCTGTTTTGTCTTCCAGTACCTCCGCGTCTTTAGCGGATAGCGGGTTTTCCCAATGAGTGTCTCGTGGACGAGCGCCTTCGGCCGGGCCTGCGGCGTACTGCTCGACACGATTGTTCGCTGGCTGGCGCTTTCCCGCATCAACCCCAACGTTCTCACGTTCATGGGACTGCTAGTCAACACGTGGGCCGCGATCCTGTTCGGTTCCGCCAATGCCTCTAACCAGAGGCGGATGTTTATCTATGCCGGACTGGTCATCATCTTTTCTGGCTTCTTCGATCTGGTTGATGGACAAGTCGCCCGTGCCACTAATCGCGTCACGCGCTTCGGAGCATTTTTCGACTCGGTGGTCGATCGCTATAGCGATGCCTCCCAGTTTCTGGGATTGCTCGTTTTTTATGCGCGCGGAGGACGCTTCTTCTACGTGGTTCTTACCGCGTTTGTGATGGTCAGCGCCATCATGGTCAGCTATACACGCGCCCGCGCGGAATCGCTGATCGGCTCTTGTCGAGTGGGATTCATGGAACGTCCGGAAAGGCTGGTTCTTGTCATTCTGGGAGCTCTGTTCAACCGGATGGCCCCCGTGCTTTGGGTGATCGCGGTACTCTCGACGATCACCGTCATCCATCGCATGCGCTACACCTGGACCCGCACGCAGGACCCACCTGTCTCGCTGACGCCCGGGCAAGCGGCATAGCGGATCGACGCATTCGCGCGTTTTCCTCAGACCAAAGGGGCGGTTCATTTGCCGACTGTTGCTTTCGATGCGAAAATGGCTGGCTTCTTCCAGAGGAAACCGGCATATGTCTCAACAAGACCAACAATCCCAGAAGGCTCAGATACAGACACAGCAGATCCGGTCCAGCGTCCAGAAAGTGCTGGAACTGGCAAAACAGTGCAATGCTGCCGAAACCAGCGAGAACTATGAATTTCTTGAAGAGCAAGTCGATCAGCTCGAAGGTCAGGCCCGCGAAGCGTTTCAAGAGAAATTAGATCTGGGGGCTCTGCTTGCCAAACTCAGGGCCAGCAAGCCCCTGACGTCCTCAGACCTAAAAACGCTCGAATTGCTGATCGTGGGCGACGCCGAATATTACGTGAAATACGAGTCCGAAATTGAGGAGTGGAAGGCGCAGCTCAAGCGCGTGCTCGATCAGATCGCGAAATTGCAGGGTGAGAATCTCGACATCGATGCGTTCATGCATCTGCGTGCACTATGCCGCGAAGCGCACGAGGCAGTTGCAGATCTGGTTTTCTACTTCGATGCTCAGGAGCGCGTGGCAAAGTTTCGAGCAACGACACAGGGAGCAATTGATCCGGCTGGATATCACTTTCTGGCGGAGATTGTCGGCGAGATGCTCGCCTCCGACAAAATGTAAAGGCAGGTTTGTGTACCAGCATCGTGGGTTCGGGCGTCAGACCACCGTGGCCGGTCTATGTCGTCTTGAGTTGTTTATCGTCCCTGCATGGCCTTGCGGTAGGCAGCGACGTTCTTATCGTGTTCTTCCAGGGTGCGGGCGAAGCGGTGATGGCCCTGTGCATCGGCGACGAAGTAGTAATAATCGGTTTGTGCTGGATGCATGGCAGCTTCGAGCGAACTGCGTCCGGGATTGCCGATGGGGCCGGGCGGCAGGCCGACATAACGGTAAGTGTTATAGGGCGAGCGAAACTGCATGTCATCGTGGTGCAGGGCGCCCTGATAAGTTCCAGCGATGAGTTCGGCATAGATGATGCTGGGATCGGCGTCGAGGGCCACGTGCTTCGCCAGCCGGTTGTAGTAGACGCTGGCCACCAGCGGCCGCTCCTCGGGAACCGAAGTTTCCTTTTCCACGATCGAGGCCATAATGACGGTGCGTTCAAGATCATTCTGAAAATTGGTCTGCGGCGGATCAGCCACTGAAATCGGCTGTGTCTGGCTGCTCTCAATGAGGGCGGGGCCGGGAATCATTCCGATTTGGCGTGCAACCTGGCGAAATTGCCGCACCATCGCTCCCGCCATTTCTTCCATGGTCATCATGCGGGTAAATTCGTAGGTATCGGGGAAAAGATATCCTTCAAGCGAATGAGCATTGGGAGCGATGTCGGAGATAAGAGCTGTATCGGAGTGCGCGACCTTGAGGAAGTCATTGGCGGGACCAAGACCGGCGGCCTCAATCGCGCGGGCGACATCAAACATCGTGTAGCCTTCCGGCACAACTACGGTGTGGAAGTAGACATCGCCGCGGCGAAGGCGCCGTTGGACGTCGACAATACTGACGGGCTTGTCGAAGAGATACTCGCCGGCTTTCAGCGATCGCCGATGATCGATGTAGTGCCACAGCACGAATGCGTGGGCGTTGCGAATCACGCCCGCCGTTTTAAGTTCGGAGGCGATCCGGCGAGTGGAATATCCCGGGTGCAAGAGGATAATTGTCTGTGGCGCGGGTGCAAGGGGGGTGAACACAGCCCAGGCGAACCACCCCGCGGCGGCGAGCACAGCCACAGTAATGAACCCGAAAAACGTTCTCATGCCAGAATCCAGTGACTACCGACCCAGTTTTTTGATCAATCTAGAACCGCTCCAGACGCTCAACCTATCCACCGCATGAGGCCAGCGAGCGCGCCCCTCCCAGTCCCGTTAGCCCCTCCAGTTTAGATGATGGCTAAAGCGGTTGTGACCTGACGATGGTGTGCCTGCCTTTCGTGCACGAGGGCTGGCCGTGTGGAACCGCTCCCGGTGTTCTGGACCCGCTGAAAATGCAGAACATAGCGACTTCTCGACACGAGTCGGTTTTTCAAATACAGACGTATCTGGGCCAGCAATAAAGTTGTGTCCACTGCGGATCATGCGCATCAAACCATCTTGCCGCGGTGCAAGCGGACTGCGGATTTTCGCTGGGGCGCCGGAATTGCACAAAGCCTTCAAGGCATGCTCGTCGGCAAGTTGCGGGAAACGTAGTGGGCTCTTTTGAAGGTATCGAAAAGAGCGGACTGCCGGGAAAGCTGTTTAGACCTGCAACCACGGCGGGGCTGTATACTCAAAGTCTTATAGAGGTAGGCCATTTATCTTGAGAAGACGTAGCGCGCCTTTCTGGCTTACAGCCTTAGTCATTGCGGTTCTGCCGACCAGCGGGTGCCTCCTGCACCGGCGCGGGGTGGAAGAGCGGTACTCCAAAGCTCCGCTGAAGGTTGCGTCTCGCCAGGACCTCGTTGACATCGCGAATCAGCAAGCCGACTCCATCCATTCCCTGAAGGCGACGGTCGACATCGATACTTCGGCCGGTGGCGTCAAGAAAGGCGAGATCACCGACTACAAAGAAATCCGCGGCTACATTCTGGCCCGCAAGCCCGGAGAACTGCACATGGTCGGCTTGATGCCCATCGTGCGCACCACCGCGTTTGATATGGTCAGCAATGGCACGGAATTTAAACTCTGGATTCCACCCAGGAATCGGTTCGTCGTCGGACTGGAAAATGTGCCGACACCCAATACCGACAAAGCGATGGAGAATATCCGGCCGCAGAATTTCTACGAGGCATTGCTGATCCAGCCTATCAACACCGAGACGGAGCTGGCGGTTTTGGACGACAACGGCTACGAGATCCTGTATGACAGCAAAGGACACCGGATTCTGCAGCCAGACTATGAATTGATCATCATCCTCAAGGACCACAATAATCCCCGGCTATCACGCAAAATCGTATTCGGGCGCACGGACCTGAAGCCGCATCGGCAGTATATTTACGGGGAAGACGGGAAGCTGGTGACCGACTCAAAATATGCGTACTATCAGGATTACGACGGCACCAGCTATCCGTCTCAGATCGAGATTACGATGCCGCAAGAAGAGTACGACTTCACATTCAAGATGCTGAAGGTGGAAATCAATCAGCCGTTACACGATGATCAGTTCGTTTTGAGCCAGCCGCCGGGTGCGGAAGTCATTCACCTGGATCGTCCGCAGTCCAGCCTGGTTGAGCAGGTGCAGCCCGGGATCGTGGTAGAGAAGTAAGGATTATTTCCGTGGTTAGTGCCCCGCTGTTGGCGAACGTACATTCCCATGATGAACAAAATGGTGGTGGCGAATCTGGCGAACCGGCCGATCCGGTCGTTGATCAGCGTCATTGCTATCGCCTTGGAAGTCACGCTGATTCTCCTGATTGTCGGA
>JASHPL010000150.1 GCA_030038125.1 Candidatus Sulfotelmatobacter sp. | reverse complement strand
AAACTCGGCGGCGGTGGGATGGGGGTGGTCTACAAAGCAGAGGACACCGAACTCGGACGTTTTGTGGCGCTCAAGTTTCTCCCTGAACATCTGGCGCAGGACCAGCAAGCGTTAGAACGATTCCGTCGTGAGGCACGTGCTGCCTCTGCCCTGAACCATCCCAACATTTGTACGATCTATGAGATCGGGAAGCATGGGGATCAGCCCTACATCGTGATGGAGTTTCTGGACGGGATGACATTAAAGCATCGGATCGCGGGTCACCCGCTGGAAACAACAGTCCTGCTCGAAATGGCAATCGAGATTGCTGACGCATTGCATGCTGCTCATATCCAGGGAATCGTGCATCGGGACATCAAACCCGCAAATATCTTTGTAACGAGAAATGGCCGAGTCAAGGTTCTGGATTTCGGGCTAGCCAAACTGGTGCCCAAATTTGAGATAGGAGCGGGTAAAGATACAACTCATACCCTTGAAGATTCACTCAGCACGCCGGGCTTGTTATTGGGCACGATACCCTACATGTCTCCAGAGCAGATTCGCGGCGGGCAAGTGGACGCGCGCAGCGATCTGTTCAGTCTGGGAGTTGTGCTCTACGAAATGGCGAGCGGCATTCAGCCGTTTGCTGGGAAGACATCAGGGGCGGTTTGCGGCGCGATTCTGCATGACAAGCCGATGCCGCTTTCGGAGTTGAATCCGAAACTTCCCGCCAAAGTAAACGAAATTGCCGGCCAAAGTTTGGAGAAGAATTGTGAGCTCCGGTACCAGAGCGCATCCGAGATTTGTGCCGATCTCCAACAACTGCGGCGCGAGTTGGACTCGGCCTCACCAATTCCGACCAAGCGGGCAGTTCGCGTTGCTAAGCGCTGGTGGGCCCTGATCCCGGCCTCTGTGGCTTTGCTGACTGCCGTGGTCGCAGTTTACCTGTATTCCCACCGGACACCCAAACTCACCGAGAAAGACACTATCGTTCTTGCAGATTTCACAAACAATACAGGTGACCCGGTATTCGATGACACATTGCTGCAAGCCCTGAGCATCGCGTTGCGCCAGTCTCCATTTCTAAATCTACTCTCTGACGATAAAGTCGCCGAAACTCTCAAACTGACGACCCGCTCGGCTGACACCCGGCACCTCACGCCCGAGATAGCCCGCGAGATCTGCCTGCGTGCGGGAAGCAAAGCCTATGTCGAGGGATCGATTGCGACTCTCGGAAAGGAATATGTGCTTGGGCTGAGAGCAGTGAATTGCCAAGATGGCGAGACGCTCGCTGAGGAACAGGTCACCGCTGCAAACAAGGAGAAAGCGTTGGATGCGCTCGGCAATGGCGCGGCAAAATTGCGCCGAAAGCTGGGAGAATCCCTGGCTTCCGTTCAGAAATTCGATACACCCCTGCCCGAGGCTACAACACCATCCCTGGAGGCACTGAAGGCATTTAGTTTGGGGACACTGCTGCTAAATCGGGGGGATAATCTCTCGGCCCTAAACTCGTTGAAACGTGCCATCGCTATCGACCCCAACTTCGCCTCGGCATATCGAAGCCTGGGCGCCGCATACGCCAATTTGGGTCAGGACAGCCTGGCGCTCGAGTCCTTCAAGAATGCCTTCGAGCACCAGGACCGGGCCAGCGAACGGGAAAAAATGCTCATCGCTGCCGAATATTATTCGATTGGAAATGAGGTGGACAACACCATCCAGGCATGGGAACTCTACAAGCAAAGCTATCCTTCGCAGAACTACGCTTACAGCGATCTTGCCAACCTATATTTGCAATTGGGAAAGTTTGAGCAGGCTCTGCAGAATGCGCTGGAGGCAATGCGGCTGGATGCCGACGACTATATCTCCTATAGTAGCGCCGCATACGCGTATATGGGGCTGAATCGCCTTCCCGACGCGCGTAGCGTTCTGGAAACGGCTCTGCAGCGCAAGCTCGAAAGCCCACGCATTCACTATGATCTGGGCCTGCTGGCATTGGCGGCAGGGGATCAAGCAACCTTGCAGCGCGAAGACAGCCTGGCGATGACCAGTCCCGAGTATGAGCACTTCATCGTTGAACGTGACGCAGAACTGGCGGCATCGCAGGGGCGGCTCCGGCGATCGCGAGAACTTTACAATCGCGGCGCCGCTGAGGCACAGCGCCTTGGGCTGAAAGAGTCGGAAGCCAGAGCCATCGTCAATGAAGCATTCGCAGAAGCTCTGGTGCGGAACTGCGTTCCTGCCACTCGTGGCGCTGAATCTGCTTTGTCGTTCTCACAATCGCCGGACATTATGCTTAGAAGTGCCGATGTCCTTGCACGTTGTGGGGAAGAGGACAGTGTGCTCAGGCTGCTAAACAAGGTGGCAAGATCGCGCCCTAATGACACATTCCTGCAGTCAGTCGAGGCACCAACAATTCGTGCCACGCTGCAAATGAACCACGGCCGACCGAGTCGATCCCTGGACCTGATGAAAGTGGCACAACAGTATGATCAGAACACCACGGAGTCGCTCTATACGCGAGGGTATGCCTATCTCTTAGACGGCCAGCCACAAGAAGCAATCAGCGAGTTTGAGCAGGTCTTGAACTTGAGGAACTACTGGCCACCCGATCTAATCGTTCCCTTCGCGCAGCTTGGCATAGCCCGCTCTTATTGGCGGCTCCAAGACCGTCCCAAGGCTCTTGCGGCATATCAGCAATTACTCACCCTCTGGAAAGACGCCGATCCCGACATCCCCATCCTGAAGCAAGCTAAAGCCGAGCTCGCGAAACTGCAATGAGCCGCCGCTGAGCAGTTCAGGTTCAAATGATCTTTCGGTTATGCTCATAGCTGTTCCATAGCCCCGGCACGCCAAAGAAATGACGGTACTGGAGCGCCATGGGACCAAAACGCGCGAGGCCGCGAGCGGCGATTTGTTCGCACCGTTTGCTGACCGCGAATCGTTTACGCGGTCTTCGCCAACATCACGGTTTCGGGGGAAGTGTAGGCGCCTATCTGCTCCAGCATGCCCAGCCGGTCCCAATTGTCCCAGCCTTCCACAACCTTGCCATCGACGATTCGCGCGATCGTGGTTCCTCTAATTCGGATGCGTTTGCCTGTTGCTGGTACTCCGAAGCCGTCCCCTTTGTGGGTGCCAGTGGCGGTCCAGCGTACGGCTACTTTGTCGTTAACAGCAAAAGCATCCTCTACTACCACCTCTGCGTCAGGGAACGCTTCGCGAATACGCTGGGCAAACGCAATGAAACCTTCAGGGCCTGTAATTTCCTGGTCAGGTGCAATCTGACCCCACAGCCGCGCGTTGGGGGCGAGAAGCTCGCGGATCGTCTCGTCGTTACGTTCCCGCCATACTTCGCGGTACCAGCGCTGCATCAGGGAAATGTTGTCTGAGGATGTCATGGCAGCCTCCTTGGAGCGTGGATGTTAGATCAAGTCCGGGGAAAAGACAACCGCTCGGCGTTCTGAATTTCGCTGACTTGGCGGAACGCGACACGATGATTGGAAGTGAGTAGAATTTTTCTATGCGGGCCGTAGCAATCAAGAAAGGTCAGACGCAGAAGAAAGCAACTATAGACAGCCCAATCGAGATGGGCACTTTACGTTGCGATGGCTGCGGTGAAGAATTCGTCATCTATCACGATTCCCAGCTCAGGGATAAAGCCAGCGCTGAACGCCAAGCTCATTGGCTCGAAAAGGTTCTCGCTGAGGAGCACGAGCGGGAGCGCAAACATCCTGACCGCATTGAGTTGCCGGAATAGCGACAGGCTATTTTTTCTTTGCTAGGTGTAACAGAGGCGGATGGGGCGGGCCTCGCCAGAGTAGGGGCGCTCTTCAAGCGCCTTTCCCGTGTTGCGATGCGCAGGAGCTGGACGGATTACTTCATTCGCCCATTCGTCGTAAGAGGTTGCCGCAGAGAGAGTTGGTCGGCGCCAAGCTGGTAGCCGTTCTCCAAATGTGAGAGCGAGATCTGGAATCTGGCGAAATCATCCTTCAGGAAAAACCAGTTCGTCCACAATCCTACCGTCAGCCGCGACCAGTTGAATCCGGAGCGGCATTTGGCCGGCAGCGTGTGTCGAGCAACTCAGGCATGGATCATAGGCGCGAATGACGGCCTCCACCCGGTTCAGCATGCTGGGATCAATCTTCTCTCCATTCACAAAGTGCTTGGCAACCTGCAAAATACTGCGATTCATTGCCAGCCCGTTGTGCCCGGTTGCGATGATCAGATTGCACCAGCGCATGATGCCGTGTTCGTCAATCTTGTAGTGATGAATCAGAGTGCCACGCGGCGCCTCGCAGGCTCCGACGCCTTCAAACGCATTCGGCGTGGCAAAAGCGCGCACATGCTTCGACAGAATCTCGGGATCTTCCAGCAGTTCAGCCAGGCGCTCTACGCAATATAGAATTTCGATGAGCCTGGCATGGTGGTAATAGAACGAACTCAGGGCCGCAGTCCGCTGCAGTTCGTGGAATTCGGCGAGTTCCTGATTGGCCAGCGGCGTTCCAATGCGATCGGCTACATTGAGCCGCGCTAACGGACCTACTCTGTAAATGCCATCCAGCCAGCCACTGGGCTTGTAATAAGTAGATTTTAGATAAGTCCAGGATTCGACTTTTTCGCCGATATAGTCCGAATAATTCCTGGGGTCGAGATTGTCGGCAACGATCTTTCTGCTTTCATCGGCCACACGGACGTGGCCATCATAAAACGTCAGGCCGCCGTCAGGCTTCACCATTCCCATAAAGAGTGAAGGAAAGTTCCCGAACGTGGAGATCTCTTCGCGAAAATTCTCGCGCGTGCTCTTAAACCATTCCAGCGTCTGGGTCGCGATTTGTTGCGCCTCGGGGATGGCGGAAAGAATGGCGTCACGATTCTCGGCCGACAGCGGTTCGCTCACGCCGCCAGGAACCACCCACGCCGGATGAATCCTTTTGCCGCCCAACCGTTGAATGATCTGTTGCCCGAACTGCCGCAAACGAATGCCCTGACGTGCCACCTCCGGCCTTTTTTCGAACACGCCGAAAATGTGAGCACTCGCCGGATCAGCGTCCATTCCAAGCAGCAGGTCGGGAGAGGAGAGATAAAAGAAACTGAGCGCGTGCGATTGCACCACCTGCGCCAGCCCGAAGATTCGTCGCAACTTGTCCGCGGTGGGAGGAATGCGCACGGCCAGCAGTTGATCGCATGCCTTGGCCGACGCGATCAAATGGCTCACCGGGCAGATGCCGCAGATGCGTGCCATCAACGACGGCATCTCGGAAAACGGCCGCCCCTCGCAGAATTTCTCAAAGCCACGGAATTGCGTGACGTGGAACCGGGCATCTTCCACACGTCCCGCCTCATTCAAGTGCAGAGTGATCTTGGCGTGTCCTTCGATACGAGTCACCGGGTCAATTACGACGGTGGTGTGGGCTTTATCCGTCACAAGCTAGGCTCCAAACCTGGTCTTTGCGCAAATCTCTGCTGCGCAGCCCTCAAGAAGACTGTTCAGCACATAAAAGATCGTGTCCGCCGACGGCGGGCACCCTGGGACGAATAAGTCGACGGCGACGATCTCGTGCACCGGGCGCGCGCTGGCCAGCAACTGCGGTACAGTTTCGTTGGGAATCCCTGGGTCCAGCGTCACGTTCTCGCGATAGGCGCGGTCGTAGATGGCTTTTGTGCCGAAAGCATTGCGCATGCCGGGCACGTTGGCGGTTACCGCGCAATCGCCAAGAGAAACCAGAGTTTTGGTCCTCTGCCGGATCAGTTGCACTTTATGCAGATCCTCTTCGCTGCTGACCGCGCCCTCAACTAACGTGATATCGACGTTCTCCGGAAAAACCTTGGTATCGACCAGCGGGCTGTAGACCAGTTCGATTTTTTCCCCCAGGGCGATCAGGCGCTCATCCAGATCAAGAAAAGACATGTGACAACCCGAGCATCCATCGAGCCAGACCGTTGCCAGGCGCAGCTTGCTCACTCCCGGTCCTCCCTCATCAGCGTCAGGTACGGCAGAAATTGCCGGCGCTTCATCATCTCGGCCACGGACCGGCCTTTTTCCGAAAGCGCACCCGTCGGACACACATGCACGCACTTCCCGCAGCCGGTGCAGGTTTCCGATGAGCCCCAGGGCTGGTCGAGATCGCTGATGATCTGCGTATTAATTCCGCGGCCTTTCACATCCCACGTATGCGCACCTTCGACCTCGTCGCAGACGCGCACACAGCGGCTGCAGAGAATGCAACGATTGTGGTCCACGAGAAAGCGTGGGTGCGACGCGTCCACCTGGGCCTTGGGATAACGATAAGGAAAATGTACATGGTCCATGCCGAGCTTTTGCGCGAGAGACTGCAGTTCGCAATGCCCGTTGGAAACACAGACGGAGCAAATGTGGTTGCGTTCCGTGAACAGCAATTCGAGGATGGAGCGCCGGTAGCGCTCGAGGCGCTGGGAATTGGTGGTGATCTCCATGCCCTCCTCGACCCGCGTGACACAGGCCGGCAGGAGCCGGTTGCTGTTTTTCACTTCGACGAGGCACAAGCGGCAGGCTCCGACTTCGGAGAGCCCTTTCAATTCGCACAGCGTGGGGATAAAAATCCCGTTCTGGCGGGCGACTTCCAGAATCGTTTCGTCAGCACGCGCGCTGAAGTCACGCTCGTCGATACGGAGAGTCTTGACCCCGGCAGCGGCGTTCATCTCGCGCCTCCGCTGTTGCCGCAGACTCCGGCCTGGCAGGTTTGGCTGGAAACATGGGCCTTATATTCGTCCCCAAAGTAGCGCAACGTACTGAGCACGGGATTCGCCGCAGACTGTCCCAGGCCACAGAGGCTCGTGTTCTTCAGCAAGTCGCAGAGTTCGGCGAGCACGTCCATATCCTGCGGGGAAGCTTGATAGTGAGTAATCCGGTTGAGCAATTCATACAACTGATAGGTTCCCGCCCGGCATGGAATGCACTTGCCGCACGACTCGCTCATGCAGAAATCCATGAAGTACTTCGCCACATCGACCATGCAGGCGGTCTCGTCGATGACGATCATTCCGCCGGATCCCATGATCGAACCCGCCCGCGCCAGCGACTCGTAATCGACCGGCATATCCAGAAACTGGCTGGGCAGGCAACCGCCCGAGGGTCCGCCGGTTTGTACCGCCTTGAACTGCTTGCCTTCGGGAATCCCGCCGCCAATCTCGAAAACGATTTCGCGCAGCGTGATTCCCATGGGGACTTCAACCAGGCCGGTATTTTGAATGCGCCCGGCAAGCGCGAATACCTTGGTCCCCTTGCTCTTCTCAGTACCGATCTTGGCGTACCAGTCGCCTCCATTGCGGATGATGCTGGGCACGTTCGCATAGGTCTCGACATTGTTGATCAGCGTGGGTTCGCCGTACATGCCGGCCTGCGCCGGAAACGGTGGCCGCGGCCTCGGCATCCCGCGCTTTCCTTCAATTGAAGCGATGAGCGCCGTTTCTTCGCCGCACACAAACGCTCCCGCGCCCAGACGCACATCCACGCGGAAATTGAAGCGCGTTCCGCAGATGTTGCTTCCCAATAACCCGAGTCGCTCCGCCTGCTTGATGGCCAGCCGAAGCCGCTTGATGGCCAGCGGATATTCGGCGCGAACGTAGAAATATCCCTCGGACGCACCCACCGCATAGGCGGCGAGTAACATGCCTTCGAGAACGCGGTGAGGATCGCTTTCCAGCACGCTCCGATCCATGAACGCTCCCGGATCGCCTTCATCCGCATTGCAGATGGCGAACTTTCTTGCGCTGGCAGCCTTCGCCACCGTGCTCCACTTCAGGCCAGTGGGATAGCCCGCGCCGCCGCGCCCACGCAGCCCGCTTCTGGTAACCTGCTCGATGACTTCCCCGGGCGTCATCTCCGTTAAGGCCTGGATCAGCGCCGCGTATCCCGATGCGGCGACGTAATCTTCAACCCGCTCGGCGTCGATCACCCCCGAATTTTCCAGGACAATTTTTTTCTGCTTCTGAAAAAAGGGAACATCCGTCGCGCAGACGAGGCGGCTGACCGGAGCTTGCCCCAGACTCTGCACGATCGCGGGCGCATCCTGCGGAGCTACTTTCTTGTAAAGAATCTTGTTGTCAGCAGAGACCAGCGGACCTTCCGAGCACAGCCCCATGCATCCTGCGCCCTTAACGCAGCAACTCTGTTCGAGGCCTTGTGTCTTGATCTCCTTTTCAAGGGCGTCTTTCACGTTCTGGCTTTGGCAGGATAGACAACCAGCAGCGACACACACATTCACCGTGTGCGAATACTTGCTTTGCGCTTCCTTTTCAGAGTCGGAGATCTCCTGCAGTTCCTCAGGCGTCATGGGAAATCCACTTGGCAATCTGTTCTCGCAGGCTATCGGGAGTGACCTTGCCTGCAACTTCCTGGTCGAAAACCACAGCTGGAGCCAATCCACACGATCCCAGGCAGCGTGCCGCCAGCACCGAGACTTTTCCATCGGCGGTCGTTTCGCCAGGCTCGATCTTCAGCAGGTCGTCCACCGCCGCCAACAATCGCGAAGCGCCCTTGATGTAGCAGGCCGTGCCTGTACAAATCACGCAAGTGTGCTGCCCTGCGGGTTTCAGCGTGAAGTAGTGATAGAAGGTAGCGACGCCGTAGGCGCGGCTGAGTGGCACATGCAAGGACGTCGCGACATACCGTAGCGCGTCCCGATCCAGAAAGCCGAACGCCTCCTGCACGGTGTGTAGCG
>JASHPL010000149.1 GCA_030038125.1 Candidatus Sulfotelmatobacter sp. | reverse complement strand
AAGTTCGCCGGCGTAATTTGTTGCAGCCGCCTTGCATCACGGTAAATAGCTTGCGTGTGCAGAGCTACGGATTGCCGGAATGCATCGATCAGGTCGTTCAACGCTCCGGATGGAATGTGCGGCGCGGCAAACTGCCCAAGGGACGCGGCTTGGGCATCGCCTGCAGCCACTACGTCAGCGGGGCGGCAAATTCGATTATTCGCTCGGACATGCCGCACTCGACCGTCAACATCAAAATCGATCGCGATGGCGGAGTGGTGGTTTACACCGGCGCGTCCGAAATTGGCCAGGGTTCGGACACAATGACCGCGCAGATCGCAGCCGAGGTGCTGGGTTGTTCTCTCTCTCGCGTGCGCGTAATCGCCGCTGACACCGATCTGACGCCGATCGACATCGGGTCCTATTCCAGCCGAGTGACCTTCATGGCTGGAAATGCCACATTGCGGGCCGCAAACGAAGTGAAGAGGCTGATCGCTGCCGCGGCTGCGAAGAAGATGGGCTGTGCGCCGGAAGAGCTGGCGTTTGGCGATGACGTTGTGAGTAGGAAAAATCATGGAGAGACGGCCGCCCCCGGGCGTCCGCTCGAGCATAACTCGGGCACGACTGTCTCCGGTCACGTCGAAGGCCAGATTCTTCGAGGCTCCCTGCAGCAGAAACGCAAAGAGGAAGGCCCGCGCGATGCGATGACCTTCGAAGAAGCCGTCGTCGCAGCCATCGATTTTCATGGAGCACTGACCGGCACTGGCTCCTACGCCCCCCCGCAGGAGGCTCGCGGCGGCAAGCACAAGGGCGGGGGCGTCGGACCATCTCCGGCGTATTCCTATTCGGCGCAGGTGGCTGAGGTCAGCGTGGATCGAGACACCGGCGAAGTCACCGTGCACAAAGTCTGGGCGGCGCACGATTGCGGTCGCGCGCTAAATCCGGTTGCGGTGGAGGGCCAGATCATCGGTTCGGTCTGGATGGGAATGGGGCAGGCGCTGACGGAAGAAATGGTCTGGAAAGATGGCATGCTCATGAATCCCGGACTGCTCGAATATCGCAGCCCCTCGTCGATCGAGTCACCGGAAATTGACCCGATCATTGTCGAGAGCGTCGATCCCGAGGGACCGTTCGGCGCGAAAGAGTGCAGCGAGGGATCGCTGGCAGCGACGATTCCCGCCATCGCCAATGCGATTTACGATGCAGTCGGCGTGCGGTTGCGCGAGTCGCCTTTCACACCCGAGCGCGTCCTGGCCGCATTGCGTGCCAAGAAAAACGCGAAGCTGCTCAACTTGACCGAGGGCGTCGATCCGACTGCACCGACGAAGTTCCGCGAGCATGGCGGATCACTGTGCTATCGGGAAAAGGGTCCGCTTCGTCATGACCTTGACCCCGGGCGCGATCGAGCGCCGGCTGGAGGCGCAGATTGAGCCTGCCTCAGTTCAAGCTGCTGCGACCACGCTCGCTCGAGGAAGCTCTCGACTTTCTCTCCAAGTACGCACCTGATCCTGCCCCAGGCGGTCTGGAGACGGCCGCCCTCGGCCGTCCGCCCCGCACGCCTTTTGTGCAGACAGCTTCCATTCCGACTCAGGACGCCTCCATCCGCGTCCTTGCCGGCGGCACCGATCTCGTTCCTTCGATGCGGCAAAAGCTGTTCGAACCGCAATATATGCTGGACTTGCGCGCGATCAGCGCGCTGCGGGGAATCAAGCCCCAAGCCGATGGCAGCGTGGAGATCGGCGCTCTGACTTCCTTACGCTCGATTGAACGATCAGAATTCCTCCGGCAGCACTTCCCCGTTCTGGCCGACGCTGCCGCAACCGTCGCTTCTCCTACGCTGCGCAACATGGGCACAATCGGCGGTAATATCTGTCTCGACACGCGTTGCCTCTGGTACAACCAGTCTCTGACCTGGCGCAAAGGATGCGGCTTCTGCATCAAGAAAGACGGCGATCTCTGCCACGTTGCTCCCGGCGGAACGACATGCTGGGCGGCGTTCTCCGGCGACACACCTCCTTCCCTGCTCTGCCTGAACGCGGAGATCGAGATCGTGAGCCCCTCCCGAGCAAGTCGTATTTCCCTTCAGGATTTCTACACCGGTCTTGGCGACAACTACCGCAAACTGCAACCGAACGAGCTCGTAACACGAGTTTTCCTGCCACCATCGATGGCAGGCTATCGCGGCGTCTATCGCAAACTGCGCGTCCGCGGATCGATCGATTATCCGCTGGCTGGAGTAGCTGTTACGATGAAGCAGTCGAACGGACATATCGATGACGCGCGGATCGCCATTACTGCGGTGAATCCCGCGCCAATGCTAATTCGGGGCGCATCGGAAATACTTATTGGAAAGTTACCCAACGAGTCCCTCGCAGAGGCGGCCGGCGATTTGGCGGCCAGAATTTCCAAACCTTTGACAACCTCCGCCCTCACCCCGGAGTATCGTCGGGAGATGATTCGTGTGTTCACGAAGCGGGCCGTTTTAGCTGCTGCGGGATTAAACTGACCGTTCGGCATTGGAGCAAAGAATCATGCGCCAATATCAATTGGCACAGGTCAACATCGGTCGCGTCAAGGCGCCGATTGAAGGTCCGCTGATGGCCGGCTTTGTCGCACGACTCGATGAAATTAATGCGCTCGCCTGGCACTGTGGTGGGTTCCGGCCGGGCATCTTCCCGGAATTGATGAAGCGACCAAGGTTTAGCTCATCTGGAAAAGAACGCCCCAACACAGTTCGCGTTCACCTTCAAGAAGATCTTCGACCCCGACGAGCAATTTCAGCGGGGAATTGACTGCTCCTCATTTAAAACCTGCCCCGCAACCTAAGAAACTGAAAGCGGAGAACAGTCTGCTATCCTTTGTTGGCTACTGATCACTGACTACTGATCACTAGCCATTGGCCTGCATGATCACCGACTGCCACATCCATATCCAGCCGATGGAAATGTTCAAGCCGCATGCGCTGGAACTGATGAAGCAGAAGCGCCCCAACTTCGACGAGATTGTCGAGTTCTGCCGCTCGCCAAAAGCATTTCTGAAGTTTCTGGATGGCGCGGGCATTGATCGCGCCATGCTGATCAACTACGTAGCGCCGGAAGTGATCGGCTTCACGAGCGGGGTAAACCAATTCGTCGCCGATTATGTGAAAGAGAATCCCCAGCGCCTGCTCTCTTGTGGAAGCCTGCATCCGCGGCATACGACCAACGTTCTGGCCGACGTGGAGCACATTCTTCGGCTCGGCCTTCAGATGATCAAGATTCATCCTCCGCATCAATTGCTATACCCGAACGATTATTTGAGCGGCGCCAAAGAACTGGAAATCATCTACCGCGCGGCGGAAGCCAATGGCGTGCCCGTGATGTTTCACACGGGAACCTCGATCTTCCCGGGCGCGCGCAACAAGTACGGAGATCCGATTTACGTGGACGATGTCGCGGTCGACTTTCCCAAGCTGAAAATCTTGCTGGCCCACGGCGGCCGTCCGCTGTGGATGCAGACCGCTTTCTTTCTGGTGCGGCGCCATCCGAACGTCTATCTCGACATCAGCGGAATTCCCCCGAAGACATTGCTGAAATACTTCCCGCGTCTAGAAGAAATCGCCAACAAAACGATGTTCGGCACCGACTGGCCTGGCCCGGGCGTTCCCGATATTAAGAAAAACCTGGATGAATTCCGACAGCTTCCACTTAGCGAAGCGGTCCGGCAGCAGATCCTTTCTAAAACAGCATTAACGATCTGGCCTGCATAATTCCCTACTTCCCCGCCTGAGCTCCCGCCACCTTCGTTCCCATCAGCTCGTCGGCCAGTCCATTGGCATGATAGATCTTCCTCAGTGCCTCCTGGATGCCGCGAGCGTCCACCGAGACAGCCCGCCCTTGCGTGTCGTCATAGACGAAATTCCAGACCAGCGATTGAATGTTGCCGTCGAAAATGATGCCCACGATTTCGCCCTTTTCATTCACCGTAGGCGACCCCGAGTTTCCTCCGATGATGTCGGCGGTCGAAACGAAGTCGAGCGGAGTGTTCAGATCAAGCTGTGCTTTGGCTTGGATCCAGCTCTCGGGAAGATTGTACGGTGGCCTGAAATCATGGCGCGCGGCATGTTCGAAGGCTCCGCCTATTGTCGTCTCGAATGGAATCTGCTTTCCGTTTTCCTCATATCCTTTTACCGCCCCATAGCTCAGGCGCAGGGTGAAAGTCGCATCCGGAGGCTGACTGAAGCCGCTTTCTTCGAATCGACTCTTTGCAATGAGAGCGCCGTTTTGCTGCACTACCGATTCCACTTTGTCTTCGTATTCGTGGCGAACGGATCGGGCTGCTGGGTCAATTCCCCGCATCGCTACGATCAGCGGATCGGTGCTGGCATCGATCGCTGCTTGTCCTCCATCATAAAGTTGCCTGCGCACAGCGAGATCCTCTAGTTTTGTGTTGTCGATTAAGTATTGCGCCGCTTCCTCCGGCGTTTTCCCCCCCAGCACTTTTTGCACATCGGGATTGTTGACCCCCAAAGCATTCCTCATCTGTTCGAGCGAAGTTGAGAGCAACACGATCTCTAGATTCTTGTAGATCGGGGCAGTCGAGAATAGTTGTTGCTTCAACGACGGCAGACCGGACACGCGGAACTCGCGCTCACGCTCCGAATTCGGTTTCGGCAGTTCCTCTGCCCCCCGCACCAGAACGCGCCCAAACCCCGCCAAGTGGCCTGCAAAGCCGCGCATGCGCTCCAGGTATGTATAGGCCGGATAGATCGACTCTTCGAACGCCATGGCCTGCGAGACCTCATTCCATGGGTTCGGCACTCCCGCATTCTTCGGATTTGCCTCAAAAGAATGTTGCTGCTTTGCTTCATCGGCCTGCTTTGTAGTCATGACTGACCTATTCTCCAAGCCGGCTTCGAATCCTGTAAGAGCCTTATCTGAATTCTGCAAGCTGAAAATATCTTCTTTGGCCTCACGCGCATTTTCTTCAGACTGTTTACTGAAATTCTGTAGAGCCTCGATGCGCTGGGCAAGAATCTTCAACAGCAAGGGATATTGCACATCTCGCAAGAAACTCAGTTGGGCTACCGTAAGCAGCCGTCCGGTGCTGCCGGGATTCCCCGAGACGAAAATCAGCTCTCCATCCCGAACGCCGGCGCTGGACCAGTGCAGATAATTATCCAGATGAGCCGGCTTATCGTTCTCATAAACGCGGAAAAAACTAATGTCCAGGTCGTAGCGCGGGTATTCGAAGTTGTCTGGATCACCGCCAAAAAATGCCGCGTCGAACTCCGGGGCAAACACCAGGCGAACGTCGGTATATTTTTTGTATTTATACAGGTCGTAGATTTCGCCCGAGTAAAAGGGGATGACGTCGCATCGCAATCCGGTCTCTGCTGTGCAGGACTTTTCCACCTCCGCGGTCGCGGCCCGCTGCGCCTTACCGGAAGCCGCTGCCGACATTTCCGGTTTCACTGCCGCTTTGATCTGCGCCGTCACATCCTCGATTCCAACCAGTTGATCGAGTTCAAGATTGAGGCATTTTGCCTCTTCTGCCTGGGTTTTGGCGTAGAACCCGGTCTTCATATAATCGTGCCCTTCCGTCGAAAGTTGCTGAATACAGGCTGCACCCACATGATGATTGGTAAAAGTCAATCCATCCGCCGAAACAAACGACCCCGACCCTCCGTTGTTAAACCGCACGGATGACAGTCGAACATGATCGAGCCATTGTGGCGTGAGTTCAAAACCATACTTGGTTTTGATCTTGGCGGTAGGCGGAGCACTGTAGAGCCACATTCCTTCATCGGCCGTGGCCCAGGTTAACAGCAAAAAGCCAATCGAGATCAGCAAAATAAAATGGCGTTTCATGGAAAAATCCTCCATGCAGAGAAGGAAAGCAGAATCCGCGGCGGCACTGCAGAAGTCACTTTCCACTATACGCTTCGAGAAACCTGCCGGGACAGAAAGATGTACGTACAGCAAGGCGTTCGCCCCGTGCCCCTTTTCACTCTTGGCTGCACCCCAACCGATAACCATGTCGGCCTTGGAAAGTATTTCGAATTTGGCGTATAAGGATTCATTGCATTGCCGCTTTCGTCCTGGCACAGTTCGGCATCTAAGAAATTAGGAAGTACGCGAGCACTTAAAATTCATGTCGACCCTGAGCACCACTCAACCGCCAAAGGGACTTGAAGGCGTGGTAGCCACGACTTCGAAAATCTGTTTCATTGATGGAGATCGTGGGGTCCTCGCCTACCGCGGCATCGATATTCACGAACTGGCACATCAGTCGAATTTCGAAGAGACCTGTTATCTGCTTTGGTTCGGAAAGCTACCCACACGACGCGAGCTGCGCGAACTGTGCGACCGGCTGGCCGAGGAAAGAAAGCTCGATGCGTCCATCATTACACTGCTGCGCACCGCCCCTCGCCATGCCCTGGCGATGGACGTTCTGCGCACCGCAGTGTCGGCCTTGTCGTTCTATGATCCGCAACAGAAAAATAACGATCGCGCTGCGAACGTCGACAAGGCCATTCGCTTGACCTCGCAGATTGCCATGATTGTGGCAGCGTATGACCGCATCCGCAAAGGTCAGCCGGTTGTGGAACCCGATCGGTCGCTCTCGCACGCGGCAAATTTTCTGCTCATGCTTAACGGCAAGAATCCCAGTGTCACCGCTGAGCGCGCACTCGATATCGCACTAATTTTGCACGCCGACCACGAACTGAACGCTTCCACCTTTGCCGCCCGCGTAACGGCTGCGACCTTGTCGGATATGCACTCCGCCATCACTTCCGCCATCGGCGCTTTGAAAGGACCTTTGCACGGCGGCGCCAACGAAGCGGTTTTTCACATTTTGCAAGCCATCGACTCCTCCGGCGCTGACCCCGTCGACTACGTCAAGGGAATGTTGGCGCAGCGAAAAAAGGTTCCCGGGTTCGGCCATCGCGTTTACCACACCGAGGATCCCCGTGCCACGCATCTGCGGGCCATGTCGCGGGAACTGGGGAACTCCAGTGGCCAGGGAAAATGGTTTGAGATTTCCCACCGCATTGAAGAGTTCGTCAAAGCCGACAAGAAGCTCAATGCTAATGTCGACTTCTACTCGGCTTCGACGTATCACACGCTCGGCATCGACGTCGATCTCTTCACTCCGGTCTTCGCCGTCTCGCGCATCAGCGGCTGGAGCGCCCATGTGATCGAGCAACTCGACGACAACCGCTTGATCCGTCCTCGAGCCGAATACATTGGCCCGGAGTACCCCGCGCCCTATATCCCCCTCGACCGAAGATAGCCATTGCCATCTGTTCATGTGGGAAAAGCCTGCGACGCAGACCGCCCAGAGATCGCCGGGGACTCAGTAGCTCTATCGAAGGGACTACTCGCGTAAAATAAAGAAGGGTTCTGTATGCGCCGGATTTACCTCGACAACAACGCTACGACGCCGATGCTGCCCGAGGTGTTTGAGGCAATGCGCCCCTATTTTTCCGAGCATTTTGGCAATGCGTCGTCCATTCATCACCACGGACAGGAAACGCGTGCAGCGGTCGAGAACGCGCGTGAGTCGGTAGCGGCGCTGCTCGGAGCAAGCGCGTCAGAGATTGTCTTCACCAGCGGCGGCACAGAAGGTGACAACCTTATCGCGGGTCTGGTGAAAGCTGGCGACCACGTCATCACGTCCAGCGTCGAGCACCATGCTGTTCTGCACACATGCAAGCATCTGGAGGAAATCGGCTGTCAAGTCACCATTCTGCCGGTGGATGGCTGCGGG
Source organism: Candidatus Sulfotelmatobacter sp. (assembly GCA_030038125.1). Taxonomy (GTDB): domain Bacteria; phylum Acidobacteriota; class Terriglobia; order Terriglobales; family Acidobacteriaceae; genus Sulfotelmatobacter. The sequence continues at coordinate 43,516 of JASHPL010000149.1, read as the reverse complement.
CTCGTTGATCCAGATGATCTTCCCCGCGTATTGCGCCCGAATACGAAGCTGATTTCGATCATGATGGCGAACAATGAGACGGGCGTTCTGCAGCCAGTCGAAGAGATCGGCAAGATCGCCGCCGAGGCCAGGATTCTGTTTCACACCGATGCCGTACAAGCGGCAAGCAAGGTTCCAATTGACGTCAATCGAATCGGCTGCCATGCGCTTTCGATCTCCGGGCACAAGATGCATGCTCCGCAAGGAGTTGGCGCCCTCTATGTCCGAAAGGGTACGAAGTTGCAGCCTCTTTTTCACGGAGGCCGGCACGAGCGCTCGCGCCGCGCCGGAACTGAGAATGTTCCTGGAATTGCGGCGTTAGGGAAGGCGGCGGAGCTGGCGAAGGATGGCCTCGTCCGCGAAGATGATCGAAGTTTAGCCGCGTTGCGCGACAGGCTCGAGCGCGAGATTTTAGCGCAGGTAGACGACGCTACAGTGAATGGCCAGGGCGCTCCGCGCGTGCCGAATACGACCAACCTTCGCTTCGATCATATCGAGGGGGAGTCGCTCGTCATTGCGCTTGATCTGAAGGGCCTCGCCGTTTCCACCGGTGCCGCGTGCTCCTCCGGAGCTATTGAGCCATCGCATGTTCTGATCGCCATGGGCCAAAAGCCGGATCAGGCGCGTGGGAGTATTCGCTTCAGTCTGGGCAAGCAGACGACGGAAGACGAGATCGCGTACGCCCTAAGCCTCGTGCCCGAAACCGTGGCGAGATTACGCGAGCTTTCGCCGACCTACCGCAGGCACGCTGTTACGGGCTAGGGCCAGCACCAGGAATCAGCATCAGGATTCAGCATGCAGGAGGCGATTTCGCCTTGCCTGAGCTCTGCAGTTGGCGATACCTATTGAGTGCTGGATGCTGGAACGCATCACTCCTGCTATCCTCACTAGAGAAGCATGAATCGCCCTGAAACAGTAGCCGTCGCCATGTCGGGCGGTGTGGATTCTTCCACCGTCGCGGCTATGCTGCGCGCTGAGGGCCACAACGTGATCGGCTTGACGATGCAGCTATGGAACCAGCGTCGGCTGGCTGGTCGCGAGGGCATGCCCGAGTCTGTTCACGGACGCTGCTGCTCGCTTGACGACGTGTACGACGCCCGGCGTGTGGCGCAGCAGATCGGCATTCCCTATTACGTCGTCAACCAGGAGGAGCGATTCGAGCGCGACGTGGTGCGTCCGTTTGTCGCAGAATATATTTCCGGACGCACGCCGATCCCTTGCAGTCTCTGCAACAATCACTTGAAGTTTGACCAGCTATTAATTGTGGCCCAGCAGATTGGAGCGGAGCGTATCGCCACGGGACATTATGCCCGCGTGGCCTATGATGGAGCGCACGGGCGCTGGCTACTTCGGTGCCCCGCGGATCTGAGCAAGGATCAGACGTATTTTCTTTTCGGACTGACGCAGGAACAGCTCAGCCGCACACTTTTCCCTCTCGGCGATATGACCAAGCCGCAAGTTCGCGAACTAGCGGCTAAGCACGGACTCGCCATCGCGGAGAAGCCGGATTCGCAGGAGATCTGCTTCGTCCCGGGAGGCGACTACAAACGCTTTATCGACGCCTATCTTGCCGAGCAGGGGGAATCGCTCCCTGATACCGCGGGCGAACTGGTTACGACCAGCGGTGAAGTCATCGGCGAGCACGCAGGCGTTCACAACTTTACGGTCGGCCAGCGCAAGGGACTCGGCGTCGCCACGGGATCGCCGCTCTATGTCATCCAGATCAGCGGAGCGTCGAAGCAAGTGATCGTCGGCGGCGATGAGCATCTCTATTCGAGCACACTGCGCGCCAAGCGGGTAAATCTGATCTCGGTCGATGATTTGCGGGAACCGATGCGGGTCAGGGTGAAGATTCGTCACCGCCATGAGCCTGCGCCAGCGCTGATTGAGCGCTTGAGTGCAGATGAAGTTCTGGTGACCTTTGATCAGCCGCAGCGCGCGATCACACCGGGCCAGGCTGCGGTTTTCTACGATGGCGAGGTCGTGGTCGGCGGAGGGTGGATCACGTAACAATGCTGAGGTCTCGCGAGCAGATTCGGGAAGAACGACGTCAGCTCAAGAATGAGTAGCCTGGCTTGCCCCCTGCCTCTACTGCCAGCTATTCTCTTCCGTTATGTCTACGCTCGTGGAATGTGTGCCGAACTTTTCCGAAGGCCGCGATAAATCCAAAGTTGACGCCATTGTTGGCGCCATGAAGATACCGGGCGTCTACCTGCTCGACCGCGAAAGCGACGCCGACCACAACCGCTCTGTCATCACGATCGTTGGCGAGCGTGAAGCCATCCAGGAAGCCGCGATTCGCGGCGTGGGTAAAGCTGCGGAACTGATCGATCTGAATGTTCATACGGGAGCGCATCCGCGGATGGGAGCATCCGACGTGGTCCCGTTCATCCCGATCGATGGGGTCACAATTGAAGATTGCGTGGCCATGGCGCGCCACGTGGGCGAGGAAATCTGGAAGCGCTTTCAGATTCCGGTTTATCTCTACGAAGCGGCTGCGACGACACCGGAGCGGCAGAATCTGGAAAATATTCGTCGCGGGCAATTCGAAGGCATTCGCGCAGAAATTGGCACCAATCCGGCGCGGAAGCCGGATTTCGGCGAGCCCCGTGTGCATCCGACGGCCGGAGCAACGGTCGTCGGTGCGCGCAAGTTTCTGATCGCCTATAACGTTTTCCTCAGCACACCCGAGGTCGAGATTGCGAAGAAGATCGCCAAGGCCGTGCGTTTTTCCAGCGGCGGTTTGCGCTTCGTGAAAGGAGCGGGATTTCTGGTTCGCGGTCTGGCGCAGGTGTCGATGAATCTTACCGATTTCGAGCAGACGCCCGTGCATCGCGTGTTTGAACTGGTCAAGCGCGAAGCCGCCCGCTACGGCGTCATGCCGATTTCCAGCGAGATCGTTGGCCTGATTCCCAAGAAAGCTCTGGAGCAGGCGGCGGAATGGTTTCTGCAGGTTGAAAACTTCGATTCGTCCCTTATTCTCGAAAACCGTCTGGCGGCAGTCATGAGCGGGAAAATGGCTGTCGGTGGCCTGCGAGCCGGAGTCGAACCCTTCATCGAACAACTTGCCGCGCCAACGGCCACTCCTGGCGGGGGCAGCGCGTCAGCGGCATCCGCGGCGATGGCTGCGGGCCTGGCGCACATGGTCGCGGCGATGTCGCGAGGGAAAAAAGCTTATGCCCAATATGAATCACAGCTCAGCTCGGCCATCGCTCGCCTGGGATCCCTGCGGGAAGAGCTCAAGGCGGCCATCGACGCGGACGCCGCGGCGTTCAACTCGGTGATGAGCGCTTACAAGCAGGCCAAGACCGCAGATGAAGACTCCGCCACGGCGATGATCGACACAGCATTACGGCAGGCTACCTCGGTGCCTCTGAGCGTCGCGGAGAAAGCGGACGAAGTCGCCCGCATCGCGCGATCGCTCGAATCGATCAGCAATCCCAATATGAAGTCGGACCTGAGCACCGCCATTGCTCTGGCCCGCGCTGCCATGGCCGGCGCGCTGGCCAACGTGGAAATCAATCTGGCGTCGATAACAGATAAGGTGTTTGTAAAGAAGATTCGCGAAGGCACGGCCGCGTTGGCGCAAGCCGGATCCTCCTCGCCCTAAAGGACCTATGCGAAAGGAACAGCAGGTTTTTCGCCCCTCGCAAGAGCGCTCGAATCTCGTACGTCTGTTTGGTTCGAAATGACAAAAATTTGACCGGAATCAGGCTAGGGCTTGAATCTGCCAACAGGGAGAGCACTTTTGTTCCGCAATTTTGGGCTGCAAGTACTATAGAATCTAGCCATCTACTAACGACAGCTTCGGATCGTGCATCTAACCCAGAATTGCACGTTCCGCTGAACTAATTTGCGAGTTTTAGAGGGATTATGAAACTGTTCAAAATCTGTCTGACTTCGGTTCTGCTTGTGAGCATGGCCTATGCAATGCCGCTGAATTCTTCAGCCCGTGCCTGCATTCCCGCGGATCTGCTGCAACTGATCTCGGTCGATTATCGCTCACTCAAAGATTCGCCGACCGCCATGGCGTTGAAGCAGCAGTTGATGCCCGACAACATCAAGCAGTTCGAGGCAGCCCTGAAGAGTATCGGCATCGATCCCGATAAAGATGTGGACTCGCTGACCTTTGCCTCCTTCCGCGATGGCAAACAGGGAGTTAAGAGTGTCGGCTTCGCCAACGGCCCTTTCAATATGAAAGCCGTGCTCAAACGGATGAAGTTGCAGAATTTTAAGCCCAAGAAATACAACAATTCTGACGTTTATCCGATGGATGGCGGCTTCGTCATGGTCTTCCTTGATGAGAGCAGCCTTCTGTTCGGAGATCAGACCGGTCTGGACGCGGCCCTCGACACGCGGGATGGAAAAACTCTCAGCCTCGATACCAACGGCGATATGGCCGATATGATGCCTGATGTCGACGCCTCGCCCGTCTGGAGCATTCTCGATCAGCAAGGAACGCAGAACATGATGCGATCTGCCCTCGGCCAGGCCGCCAATATTGCCGACTATGAAACGATCAAGAAGCGCATCGTCGGATCTCGTTACGGCATGAATTTCAGCAACGGGGTGAACTTCGATCTGACGGTGCTCACTTCGGATTCGGTGACGGCCGCAACACTATCCTCTCTGGTCAAAGCCGGTATTCTCTACAAGAAGATGAGCGCTACGCCCGCTGAGAAGGTCGCCGTCGATAACACAACCGTCGACTCCGACAGTTCCAACCTGCTTTTGCATTTCAAAGCCAGCGATCAGCAGTTTCAATCTCTAATGCACTCCGACCTCTTCGCAGCCGTGTCGCACTGACGACCCTAGGATGCCCCATGTCTCGCTGCTTTTGCGAGACATGGGAACCTAACGGATGGCGAGCTTCAAGCCGTCCTTTCCCTTATCCGCCCAGCGCCCACTTTTCCAATTCGCCCGTGGAGCGTAGTAAGCCTAGCTGGGCGCGCTGAAGATCCAGTGTGACATCCTGAAGGGCAATGAAGCGCTCGCTCACCTGCGATCGAGCCTCTTCAACGTCGTGCAGATTCGCCGTGCCTGCTTGCACCCGGGTCTGCACCCCCTCCAGTGTTTTCTGGGCGATTTCATATTCCAGCTGCGCCACATCGCGCGCGGCCTGCATCTGGGTGACGGTTCTTTGAAAACGCAAAGTCTCTTCTGAGACCTGATTACGGGCAGTTTCCACCTGTTTCTTGGCAATCAACGCATCCGCATCCGCCTCGCGCGCCCGCGCGTGCTGCCCAAGGTTGAAAAATGGAAAGCGGATCGCTACACCGAAGGTTGCGTTGTTCTGATGAAAAGTATTGGTCACGCAAAGGACGGAAACTCCCGCCACAGGACACGGTTTCGACGGAATGTAATAGTTCTGAAAATTATTGAATGTCGAAAGAAGGGCGTACTGGGCTGCAAAGTCAAAGCTGGGCCACAGCGCCCGATGCTCTCCCTGCGCACGGAGATATTGCGCGCGGGCGTGCTCAACGGCAGCTTCCAGGGAAGGGTTGGTGTCAGTTGTCGAAGGTTTGGTGGCTTCGGTAGGTGGAGCGGGAAATGCCGGAATAGAATCCGGCTCGGTCTGGATGTCGCTGGCTGGAAGGCCGGTCAGTTTGGAAAGGTGCTCCCGCAGCACGTCGGCCGAGCCCTGCGCTTCCGTAATGCGCAAACGCACTCGAAGCGTCGCCAGTCTGGCCCGTTCTTCATCCATTTGCGTATCCACGCCTTCTTTCACACGCTCGGATACCGCCGCCTCGGTCTTCTCCGCCTCCGACTCAGTCTGCTGCAACTCCCCGAGTCGCTGTTCCCATTTGCCAAGTTCGGCATAGCTCTGGGCCGCATCCTGAATGACCTGGTTCCGCTGATCTTTATCCTTGAACGACGCCACGGCAGACTCAGCTTTCGCCGCTTTCACAAATTGCCGCAACGATGCATCCAGTAGCGCCGACTGCGCGTTGACATTGAACAACGCCGGCGCGGATCCTGCCAGCGTGAGGGGAAACCCATAGGTGTATCCGATCCCGGCTCCGGTCGAGAGCGCTGGAATATAGCTGTCTTTGAGCTCGCGATAGCTGTTCACCGCCCGCTGTTCGTCCGCCGCAGAAACGGCTAACGACGTCGCATGCGACAAGGCAAGCTCTACCACGCGTTTCAATGGGATTGGTTCTGCCATCACTGCTGCAGGAATGAGAACAACTGCCAGAATCCAGTTTGCCTTGCGCGCACCACGGCACAAATTTGTCATTGTCTTTCCCTGGTGTTCTGCTGATTTTGAATGCTCGCGAAAATTCTAAATGCAGGCCGGGGAAGGCAGAGAGATTTTCCGCCCGGAAGGCTAAAGATGCCCAGGAAAGGCAATCTTAAAAGCAGGAGTAAGAAGCACAACTCAGATCATTTGAGTGGCTGGTCTACCTTTGTGCCGGAGCCGTCTTATTGCTTCACGGTACGACCTTTACCGACGCACCATCAAACAGTGGCCTGTTTTCTTCAGCGGGAAGTGCCACTTCGGCTCCCGGAGGGAGACCCGACGCGATCTCAACCTGAGTCAGATTCTGTAGTGCGATCTCGACCGGCTGATGCTTTAAGTGGCCTTTCACGATCTGGTAAACATACGGCTTGTCATCCTCGGCCCGGAGTGCATCGCGCTGAAGTGTGAGAACATTGTCGCGTTCGGCAACTACGATCGTGACGCCGACATTGATGTTGGGCAGCAAGCGAAAACCTTCATTGTCAATGGCGCAGGTGACCTCTCCGACATTTCTCGCGCCTCGAAGCTTTACAGTCGTAGGAATCGTCAGTAGTTTGCCGCTCCAGTTCCGGTTGGGCAGCGCATCCCAAGTAATCTCAACTTTTTGTCCGGGCTGAAGACGGCCAATGTCGGGTTCATCGACGTAGGCACGCACCAGCACTCGTGACAGATCGGCCTCTTGCAAAAGTAAATCTCCGGCCTGCACAAATGCTCCCTGCTTCACAGGCAGCGAATAGACAATGCCGTCAAAATGGGCGCGGACGTTGCACTTGGCCAAATCGTCCTCAGCGGCATCGTATGCTGCTTGTGCCTGAGCCGCCTGCGCTTTCACCTTCCCGATCTCGGGTTGAGAGTAACGATCCTTCTTCTTCTGTTCTGCCAGGATCAAGTCGGAATCAGCCGTCTTCAAGTTCTCTTCCGCGACGGCTACTTCTCCGGGAGAAGCGTTGCCCTGCTGTTCCAGTTTCCGGAGCGCATCGAGCTTGTGCTGAGCGACATCTCTTGCCACCCGGGCGGTTCTCAACTGGGCGTCCAGCGTCAGCACTTCTTCCTGCGTGCCCCCAGCTTTGAGCGCGGATTGGTCGGCGTCCGCCGCCTTCAACTGTGCCTGAGCCTGAGCCGCTTTAGAAACCAGGTCGGCATCATCAAGCTGCAGCAGAAGCTGTCCTTTGTGAACGTGATCGCCTTCCCTCACCCAAATGCGCTTGACAGTGGTAGGGACCGGAGCGTGCGCTTCCATATTTTCGATGGGCTCGATCTTGCCATTTGTGGAAACGACACTGCGGATCGCGCCACGCTGCACGGTGACAGCGCGTACTTTCAGGGGCGTTGGCCGGGAAAAGGAAAGCAATAAGGCCACGGCGATTACCGCGAAGCCGAGCCATATCCATCGCCGGCGCGACGACGCACGCGAATTATTGTTCGAAGCCAACTTGTTATCTTTCAGGCTGCGGCAGGAATAACTGTAAGCAGTAATTTATCATTCCTGAAACCGTTGTAGGTACCGAGACCGCCCTTAGCACGTATCTACGTCGATTACCAAATTGGATGCGAGCATCAGGGCCTCGGCTGCAAGTTCTCAATGATTACAATGCCCCGTATGCCCAAATCGTCCCGCTACACGGCCGAACACGCTGCTGCCGGCCTGGATCACCGGTTTCCGGAGATCGAAACCTGGCCCAATCAATTCCCCGGCTATGAAATCGTCGTGGACGATCCTGAGTTCACGTCGGTCTGTCCGAAAACCGGGCTACCGGATTTCGGCGTCATCACCATTCGCTACATGCCCAAGAAAAGCTGCCTGGAACTGAAGTCGCTCAAAGAGTACCTGCAGAGCTATCGCAACTTGGGAATCTTTCAGGAGAACGTGGTAAATCAGGTACTCCAAGACGTGGTGAAATGGGCGAAACCCGTGTGGGCAGAGGTCCGAGGAGAGTTTCGTCCGCGCGGTGGCATTTCGACGACGATCGTGGCGAAGTGGCCAAGGGCTAAGTCCGCAGCGCGATAGCGTGCCCATCGTGCTATATTCGCTCGACCGGTGGCCCAATCCGATTTGCATCCTGGCACGGCGCTGATCCTTCTTACGGCGCTCAATCTGCTCAATTACGTGGATCGCAATGTGCTGTTCGCGGTCCAGCCCCTGATTCAGGACGAGTTCCACCTGACGAACGTACAGATTGGATATCTCACCAGTGCTTTTCTCGGTTTCTACATCATTGCGGCGCCTTTTGTGGGACCGATCGCCGATCGTTATTCGCGCAAGCTCATCATCGTTCTCGGCGCACTTTTCTGGAGCGCACTGACCCTGCTTACCGCGGTCACGCACAACTACACTGAGCTGCTCATTCGTCACACTCTGGTGGGCATAGGCGAGGCGACGTTCGTTACGATTGCACCGACGTTCGTGGCCGATCTTTTTACCGAGGAAAAACGCGGCCGCATCCTGGGCGTCTTTTACCTCGCGATTCCTGTGGGATCAGCCGCGGGATATCTCTTAGGTGGAAACCTCTCGGCCCACCATGGATGGAGATTTCCCTTCTACATCGCAGCTGCTCCTGGATTCCTGCTGGCGCTCGCCGTGCTGTTTCTGAAAGAACCTGAGCGCGGCCAATTCGACACCCTCAAACAAACCCCCGAGAGAGCGACGATTCTCGGCCTGGCGCGTAACCCGGCATTCATTACCTCAACCCTCGGAATGGCTGCCATGACATTTTCCCTCGGCGGAATTCAGGTCTGGATGCCGAAGTTCCTTTACAGTGATCGCGGCTATACCCTGGAGGCCGCCAATTTCTCATTTGGAATCATTATCGTTGTCGATGGCATTCTGGCAGCGCTGGCCGGCGGATGGCTCGGTGATTACCTGCTGCCACGCATGAAAAGTTCGTACTACTTCGTCTCCGCACTCAGCATGCTTCTGGGAGTCCCGATCATGATCGTGGCTCTCTTCGCTCGCAGCCGGATCATGATGCCGGCTATCGCAGTAGCGGCGTTTTTCCTCCTGCTCAACACCGCTCCGCTGAATGCGGCCGTCATCAACTCGGTGGACGCGCACATCCGCGCCACCGCGCTGGCCGTCAACATCTTCGTGATTCACATTCTGGGCGACGTTCCCTCGCCGACCATGATGGGATGGGTGGCCGATGTTCGCTCTCTGCAGGCCGCGTTCATTCTGCCCATCATCGCGATGGGAATTTCTGCTGCCATACTGTTCTACGGAATGAAATTTGCTCCTCCGGTTGCCGCTGATGTCGATTTTCCTCGAAATGGAGCGCATTAGCCGGTATGGGCTATTTCTCTTGGATCGCCGGAACGATTCTCGCGCTGGCGTGGTTCTCGCGCATTATCGACGCCGCGATCGGGATGCCCAGCGTGGCCGACGTTTCCCGCTCCGAATGGGATCGCAACCCAGTATCGCCTTCTGGCAACCCGCGGGTTTCCGTCATCGTTCCCGCCCGCAATGAGGAAGAAACGATTGCGCTGGGACTGAAGACTCTTCTCGCGCTGGATTATGACAACTATGAAGTAATCGCCGTGAATGATCGCTCCACGGATCGAACCGGTGAGATTATGGATCGGATAAAAGAGAGTTCCCACCTTTCGAAAACCACGAAGGGTGGGCCGCCCGAATCGGAGACCACAACCGGTCACCGTCAGCTTAGGGTCATCCATCATCGCGAACTTCCCCCGGGCTGGCTGGGAAAGACCCACGCCATGTGGACCGCCGCGAATGAGGCAACCGGCGATTGGCTGCTCTTCACCGATGCCGACGTGCTGTTCAAACCCGACTCCCTGCGGCGAGCGCTGGCCTATGCCGAAGCTGAGCCTGCCGATCATGTCGTGCTTTTTCCCTGCATGATCATGAGAACTCCGGGCGAGCGCATGATGATCGCCTTCTTTCAGACCATGTTCATATTCGGCCATCGTCCGTGGAAGGTCGCCGACCCCAGCACCGACGATCACATGGGTGTGGGCGCATTCAATCTCATCCGCCATCGCGTCTATGAGGCCGTGGGAACCTACGCCGCGTTGCGCATGGAAGTTCTAGACGATATGAAACTGGGAAAGCTGGTCAAGAACGCCGGATTTGCCCAGCGCAACGTTTTCGGCGCGGATTTGATCTCCATCCATTGGGCGCGTGGCGCCATGGGGGTAGTCAACAATCTCACCAAAAATTTCTTTGCCATCCTTTCCTATCAGTGGTGGCGCACGCTGCTTTCGGCCTTCGTCCTCGCCTTTCTCAATCTCGGCCCTTTTCTGGGCCTATGGCTTGCGCATGGCTGGGCTCGCGTACCATACGCACTCGCGCTCGCATCGATGTTCTCGGTTTATGTCGGGATGTCCTGGCTATCCCCAGTGCCGCCGTATTACTTCTTTCTCCATCCGGTAAGCGCGTCTCTGTTCGTCTATACCCTGCTGCGCTCGATGTTCCTCACTCTGTGGAATAACGGCATCGTTTGGCGCGGCACAAAATACGCCCTCGAAGATCTACGGAAAGGAATGGTGTGATCTTCGTGTTGTGGCCCTAGATGCTCGCCGAAACAATTTGCAATTTCACTGAAGGCGCAATGGCTGCGCGCACGGTGTCAGTTACCGCTTTCTGGGTGATCGTCGGGTTCTCCAATTCAGCCAGGGTGACGGCGGAAATATCCGCGAAAGTTCCGCCGTTGGCGATCAAACCAACCAATGCCGTTTGCAGCGGCGAAAGGCTGGGATTGAACGCTACGTTCTCGATGTAGGAACCGCGGAAAATCCTGCCTCGCGCGGTCCGAATGCCAACGCCGGAGGGCGATTTGCTATAAGGAGCATGCGATTTCCGGGCTGCGTCCAAAGCGGCAGCAAACAATGGATCTGCGGAGCCGCTGACCAGTTTCAGATCGGTCTCTTCCACCGGCAATGCTCCTTGCTTCATGCCAAGAGCCGCGGGGCCGAAAGCAGCAGGCAAAATAGACGAGAGCTTCGCCGGCGGCTTCTGCGGAGTGAGGATCAGAATTTCTCCACCGGGTGACATCTCTTCGATAAATTGCCGGCAGTGCCCGCAGGGCGCGCCCCCCACGGCCAACGCGGTAAGGGCTTTCTCGCCATGCATATAAGCGTTGGAACAGGCCGATTGCTCGGCGTGCACGGCAAATCCCAAGCATTGGCCGGGAATTTCAATGTTCGCGCCCGTATAGAGATCTCCGCTGGCTCCGCGCACGAGCGCTCCGACATAGAAGTTGGAGATCGGCGCAAAAGAATAGCTCTGCGCCAGCGGGATCAACTCAAGCATCAATTTATCTGCCGTCGTGTTTTCATTTCTCGAGAGGGCTGCGGCTTCCACCGCTGGAATCCGGCCGCTGTATTCCGGATCGTGCAGCAGCCGGGCGAGAATCAAGCGGGACGGTTCACTGAATTTTGGCAAAATCTTGCCTAACCCATCGCTTCTGGACTCATCGGCGAAAATAGGCGTTCCCGTCGCGGCCAGTCCCAGAGCGGACATGCCCAGCACCGCAAGCACGGTCCGGCGAGTAATCTGCGTTTCGAAACAAAGTGCGCTCATCCTGCATCCTCGAATCGATGAAGTGGACCAATGGACCCAATAGTTGGCGAGATAGGGTCAGTATAAGCGCCTTCGCGTGAACCGTTTCATAGAAGAGTTTGGGATCAGTACGACAGTAGACGGACTACTCGGGCGGCGAATCACCTTCCACATCGTAGGTCGCACTCGGGTTGGGAACGGGCTTGGCTGGCTTTAACTTTCTGGAATAGAGATGTCCGGCACTGTAGTGGCCGCGGCTTTCCACGTCATATTCCTTCGGTAAGGCGGGAATCATCGCCGCACCTCCGGTAATCTGGCTTACCCGATTCAGAATGATTTCAGCCCGGCCATCGTAGAGTTTTACCGGACCGTGGATTTCGATCATGTGTCCGGCGAGGCGGCGAACGTCTCCGACATCCTTCAGATCATGCGAGAAGACCACCACCGAAAAGGGACATGCCTTCTGCTCTTCGCAAAAATCCAGAAAGTGCACACCCCTGCCCGCCTTCACCCGCATGACTTTGCCGGTCACGCATTTGTTCTCACCGACATGCTGTCGCGCTTCGGAGATCGGAATGCAGTTGTTTGCGGCGAAGGCCCGCGTATTGGGCAGACTGAGTGTCAGCGCACTGAGAAGCGACACCACCGCCAGCGAGCGAATGGCAATCATGCAAGAAATTTTAGAAGGGTCGACGGCAAATGATCTGTGATGCTAGAGAAGAATTCAGGCGTGCAGTTCCGGAACGGGACTAAGCGGCCGTCCCCACTTCTCGCAAAGCACTGCGAGAAATGGGGCAGATTTCGCAGAATCCAGCGAACTTATTTGAACGACTTTACCGCCGCCGCTTCGTCGTCTTTCACGTCAAAAACGGTATACAGCTTCGTGATCTGCAGCAGATCGTTCACTTTCTTGGTGAGGTTAAGCAGCTTCAATTCGCCGCCTTGGTTCTTGGTCGTAGTGAAAGCGCTGACCAACTCGCCGATCCCCGAGCTGTCAATGTAGTTCACCTCCGCCAGGTTCAGCACGATCTTCTTATTTCCCTTCGAAAGCAGATCGCGCACCGTATCGCGAAGGATGACACTGCCCTCGCCCAGTGTAATGCGCCCGCTGCAATCCACAATCACGACTCCATCCACCTGCCGACTACCAACCTTCATGGTCACTGGGAAGCCTCCTTGCCGCCCGCGGCTGGTCCGTGGACGTGCTTAATCAATTTAAGTTCGGTACCCGTCTGGGAGGGCCGAATTTCGACCACGTCCATGAACGAGCGCATAAGAAAAATCCCGCGCCCGGAAGTCTTCAGCAGATTTTCCGGGGCCAGCGGGTTAGGAATCTTGCTCAGGTCCATTCCTTTGCCCTGATCGCGAATCGTAATCACGAGGTCTCCGCCGGTCTGCTCAAAAGCCAGAGTGACTTTTTTATCCGGGGCATAGGCATTACCATGCAACACCGCATTGACGGCACCCTCGCGCACGGCCATCGAAATCTGCATGACTACGTCTTCGGCGAAGCCCAGTTCGGTGGCGATGCGAGTGGCTTTCTCCTCCGCGCGATCAATCGTCTCCAGCGAAGAATCCAGCGTGTACGAGACCCGGTGCTCGATCATGGGCATGAATGCGGTAAAGATCGATTTCACACGGGGACGGTTGGCTTAAAAGCGGCCAGAGGCGTTTCCCGGCGAATGGGGTAGTTTGCCTGTTCGGACGCACATTGTCAACGAGAGGGTATGAACTAACCTGTATGCCTATCGAATCGGCGTTTGCTTACGAGTGCGCAATTAGCCGATCGTTCGCTGCGTTCATCGCTAAGCGATGCAACTCATAATACGGACTTGATCCAAGGGCTATAATTCAGCTTCGTCGATGGCCAGTTCACCCCTGAACCTGAAACAGCGACTGCAACGACTTTTTCTGCGCACCATTCTGATCCTGCTGGCAGCGGTTGCGCTCGTCTTTGTGATCGACTTTGCTATATTTCGCGTGCGTGTCGCCGCCAACCGGAATCCCTACGGCTCGGTGACCGTAGATCCCTATTTTGCGGTTCACGAGAAAAGCGGCAAGACTGAGTTCATGTTCCAGCCGCCTCAGACGCAAACCTGTGTTCACGCATTATTTCCTCATGAAGGCTTGTCGCCCTGCTGGTATCTCAGCCGCCATCCCGAACAGCGAACCGACGTGTAGCTGGGCCAATCCTCCAGCCGATCGCTATTCTGTTCGAACCGTAACCGCCCTGTTCCCGGCAACCTGCGCTAGAATGTTGCCGCGCTTTTCAACCCGACCAGAGAGGCACTCATGGGGAACATGATTTCATTTGGCAGCCGCCTGATCGCCTTGCTATTGACTTTGACCTGCTCGGTTCTGACTGCAAGTACGCGCGATAGCTCGGCCGATTCCAGACTTGCAAAAGCCTACCGGTTCGAGCGCGGAGGATGGACTTACGTTCATCTCGAGGGCTCTCCCTCCGACATCGGTTTCCAGCACGGATATCTTCTGGCTCCCGAAATCGCCGATGCCTTCGCTGCCATCAAGCTTTACGACACTCATGAAACGCAGCGTGATTGGGAGTTCTTCCGTACGGCTGCCCGGCAAATGCTTTGGCCCCATATTGATGTCGAATACCAGCAGGAATTGCAAGGCATCGCCGACGGACTTAAGGCGCATGGCGTCAATCTCGATCTCTACGACGTAGTTGCCCTCAACGCTTTCGAAGAGCTGCCCGACTATTACATTCCCTGGCTGAGCAAACAAACTCGCAACAAGCAAACGCCGAAACAAATGAGGCAGTCCGCAGATGACAAACGCGCCGCAAGCAGCCGCCCGCCCAACCTTCTCCCTCCCGGAAACTGCAGCGCCTTCATCGCGACCGGATCGTACACAAAAGATCACCAGATCGTCATCGCCCACAACAACTGGACCAGCTATCTCGCGGGCGAGCGCTGGGTCATGATCTTCGATATCGTTCCCGAACATGGCAACCGCGTCTTAATGGACGGCTTCCCGGGAGTGATCACCAGCGACGACGATTTTGGCGTGAACTCCGCCGGCATCATGATCACTGAAACCACCATCACACAATTCGAAGGATGGGATCCGAACGGAAAGCCCGAATTCATGCGCTCGCGTAAGGCCTTGCAATACGCCAACTCTATTGATGATTACGTCCGCATTATCAAAGACGGCAACAATGGCGGATATGCCAACGACTGGCTGATCGGCGACCGCAACACGGGCGAGATCGCCTATCTTGAGCTTGGCCTGAAGAACACTCCTTTGTGGCGGACCAAAGATGGATATTTTGTGAGCTCAAATTTCGCGCGCGATCCAAAACTTATTCGCGAAGAAACCAGCGGATTCAATCCCGACGACGCTTCGTCTTCCCCAAACGCGCGCCATCATCGTGCTGACGATTTCATGCAGGCCACCAAAGGTCAAATTGATATCGAACTGGCCGAGCAGTTCTTGTCCGATCACGTCGACAGATATGAAAAAACGACTTTGGACAAGGAGGTCGACCAGCCCAACGAACGCACGTTATGCGGCCACGTCGACAATTCTCCACGAGGCATTAAAGAATGGGGCTGGGATGCCTACGATCCTGCGGGCGCTGTCCAGGGCAAGGCCAGCGATAGCGCCATGGCGGCAAAGATGAGCTTGGTCGCGCACACCGGACATCCCTGCGGCGAAGATTTCCTCGCGGCAGATTTTCTCGAGCATCATCCGGAATGGTCGTGGCAGAAGCCCCTTCTGCGCGATATGAAAGCCGGTCCCTGGACCGTCTTCAATGCAGGCCAGAAGCCGTAAGTCGTCAGAATCCCCAAAAAGTTGTATGCGGCCCGCGACGTGAAGAGAGCTCGCTCAAAAAGCCTCCACCGTCCCCTGCATCAGAACGTCAGATGCAGCGCCATCTGAATGAAGCGCGGGCTGCCAATGGTGTGTTGCAAATATCCAAGCTTTCCTACCGGCGGGCAGGCGAAAGCGCCGGTTGCAGGCACGCACGGCGTCCGGGTTTGTTCGAACGAGTTACTCGATTTCGGCCCGTAAATCGGAGGATCCTGGAAGTCGGGGGCAAATTCTACGCTGTTATCAGGAACATCAAAGCTTGGATGGTTGAAGATGTTAAAGAATTGCGCATCGTAGCGCAGGGCGAAGCGTTCCGTGAGTTTGAAATTCTTGAACACTCCAAAGTCGAAGCGGTTCTGAAATGGTCCGCGAAATATGTTGCGGCCACCGGTCGCATATCCGGTTTCGTAATAATCGCAAGCACCAGTCGTAGGATCGCAGGGAGGGACGCCATTCGTGCCCGGCGCATACGGTGTCGGCGGGCCAAAGGCTAGGGGATTCAGCACCGGATTGTGAGCGTTAATTCCGGTTGTGCCTTGAGCATAGGGCTTATTGCTGGTAGCACCAACCCCTCCGACCGGCACGATCGGATTGGTTACCTCATCATTCGCTTCCCAGTAAATGCTGGCGACGCTGCCGCTGTAGTCGTTGACGCTATACGGCTGACCGCTTTGCAACGTGGTTACGCCGCTGAATCCCCAGCCATTGACAACCGTTTTCACCCAGTTGCTTTCTGTCTGCAGCGTCGGAAATTGATAAAGGTAGCTAACGATAAAAACGTGCGTGCGATCGAAGTCGGAATTTCCGTAGTCCGACTTCAGATTGTTCGGGTCATTGCCGGTGAAGAACAATCCTAATCCACTCTGCTCATCCAGCGTGTGGGAATACGTGTAGGACGCGGTCACGAGCAAGCCACGGCTCATGCGCTTGTTCAGACCGACTTGGAGCGCGTTGTAGGTTGAAATCCCTCTGGCTTGATAAGACACCGAGTTCGGATCGTACCCGATAAAAGGAGCGCGAAGGGCGATGTTGCCGGCATCGAAACCGGCAACAAGCGTTTGAACATTCTCTGCCGCGAGCCCCGGCACCTGCCATCCGTAGGAATATTGCTGCGGGAAGGGTCCTCCTTTAAGGAGAATATTCTGCGGCGTTGCGATCTCTGCCTGATTGAAAGGTAGCGGAATGATTTCGTGCACGCCGTGATTGCCCACATAGCCCAGGGTCAGAACCCATGTGTTGATCGGCTGCCATTGCAAATCGAGTGTCCAGTTCTCGGAATAGGGCAGCTTGTTGGTCGGATCGTATCCGGCAAAAAAAACGCCGCCGCAGCCGAACTGTCCCGTGGCAGTGCAAAACGGAGTTGTCTGCTGGATCAAGTCATTGGCGTTGGGAATCAATCCGATCACATCAGAAAAGTTGTTCGGAGGCGGGGGTGGGGGAGTCGTGCCGAAGGGCAAGGCGAACGTGGCCGTATTTCCATTCGCATAGTTTGGCACAATAAACGGCTCCGACATGGTTACGCCGAACGGACCACTGGTGCCGCCACCTGCGGGCTGCGAGAACTCCGAAAAATACTCGCCGCGGTCGTAATACAGCCCAAAGCCTGCGCGCACGACGACGTTCCTCAGCATGCTTGGGCTGTACACAACTCCAACCCGCGGCGCAAATCCCCATTGCCGCCCGGTTAGCGTGGAGTTGCTGACACCCTTCGTCCCAAACCCCTTGTTGTTTCCTGCGATCACCAGTCCGATTGCATCTCCGCCATTGCCAAACGAGTCGGTTGAGACGTTGTACTGGTAGTCCTTTGGATAGAAGTTCGCCAGCAGTCCGTTGGCTTCCACGAGGGGACCGTCCCAGTCCCAGCGCAATCCGAGATCGACCATAAGGTTCGACTTCACCCGAATGTCATCTTGGACGTAGAGTCCAGCCTGACGGGAACGGAAATGGCGATTGGAAACTCCTGAGAACAGCTCTGCCGGTGATCCCAGCGATCCGCAGGAATTGACAAAACTGCACAGATCTCCCTGCATGAACCCAGGGAAGTCGGCGAAGTTCAGCCGCGCTGTCTGCGAGTCTTTATTGATCACATTGAGTTGGATGTAGTCGAAATTGAACCCGGCCTGCACGTTTTGCCGGCCATGGTTCCATCCCAGATTGCTGCCTCCTCCAAAGTTATTCTGGAAAATTCCGGCATTGGCAAAGTTCGAAGGGCCTACGGTAAGACCGTCGAAGAGATTATCGGCGTTGCCAATATTGATTTGAGGAAACTGATTATCGTTGGGAATGGTGATGCCCTGGCTAGTGGGTGTAATGAATTGGCTTGTACCGGCATAGGCTACTTCGCGGATAAAACCAAAACGCTGTTCCCAGGTGAGGTTGGGAGTCAGAATCGTCGTATTGTCGAGCGACACAACCTGACTGCCGGCATGCATGGTCTGCGGAAATCCGAGCAGAGAGCTGCTGGCGAAGGTATTTACGTTAGGATCGCGCTGGTAATAATACTTGCCGGCAAAACGGTCCTTTGCGCTGATATTGTCGTCAAGATTAGTGATGACCTGGTCGGCCCGGAAGCGCGCCGGCGGCCCCTGAATGGTGGCATCTGCAAACAGATTCTGGAGCGTCGTGAGTTCATTCCCGGTGGCAGCGCTGGGGATGAAGTACCCCCCGCCGGGGGCCGTCTGGTTCATGATCTTAACGGCGACCGGGTTCATGTTGCCTGCAGTACACGCCTGGGTGCCTCCGGCGCACGGGGTGCCACCGAAATCGGTGTTCAGCATTGTTGCCAGACCCGCCGCGGAACGATCGTTGGTCAAATCCGGTGGCACGGCGACCAGCGAGTTTCCCAGCAACTGATCGCTGACTCTCTGTCCCTGGTACGACCCAAAGAAGAAAAGCTTGTTTTTCTTGATAGGTGCACCGACCATTCCGCCAAAAACGTTTCGGTGCAATGCCGGTGTCGGGAAACCCGCTTCCTCGTTAAACCAAGGATTGGCATTCCATCCCCCGGTCTGGTAGTACTCCCATGCGCCACCATGGATGCTATTCGTACCTGATTGCGTTGTGACCTCAATATGCGCCCCGCTGTTGGAGCCCTGGGTGGCGTCATACATCGCCGAGTTGACATGCAATTCTTGAATGGTTTCGGGCGGAGGCGTGGGTAGGGCCTGACCGATTGCTCCATACACCGACGTGCTGGTTTGAATTTCGCCAGTCTGATCGTTGGTGCCTTCACCGATATTCACTGCAACCCGCCCGGAAGTCAGCTGGCTGGATGATTTTCCGTTGAAGAGGTTGTTGGCATTGACACCATTGAACTGAAAGCTGTTGCTGCTGTCGCGCTGTCCATTAGCCCAGATACTTTGATTTCCTAAGCCGGCGTTTGTTCCCGATGTGTTCAGAAGATCGGCATTCACCCCCGGACTCAGGATCGCCAGTTGCGTAAAACTGCCAGTCCCCAGCGGAGTATTGTCGATCACGAGATTGTTCAGCACGTAGCCGGTTGTCGTGTCGGTCTGGTTCAGCAAAGGGGTAGCCTGAACCGTTACCGTTGAGGCAACCGCTCCTGGCCTGAGGCTGGCATTGAGCGTCGTCGTGCGATTGCCTTGCACGGCTATGTGCGGATAGGCCGCCGTTTCGAATCCTTCCTTAGTAAACTGCACTTCATAGGTGCCGATGGGGAGATCCGCGATGGCGAAAGACCCATCGGCCCTGGTTTGCGCCGTGACTTCCAGATTCGTGGCAACCGAGCGTGCCTTCACCAGTGCGCCCTGCACCACCGCTCCACTGGCATCCGTGACCGTGCCGTTAATCGAGCCGAGCGTTTGCTGGCCGAAGCAGTCGTCCCAGGCAACGGCCGCGAGCAGAATCGCGAGAACTAAAGAAAAGCTGCGCAGCGAGCAAGAAGACAAATTCGTCGGTGTGTTCACGAGTCGCTCCTTCAGAAACGGCGCCCTTATAGCAAACGCCGAGACTCATTTTCAAGAAGGACTTTGAAAGGAGTGTTAATTTCTTGTCACATTCGGTTCGCCACATATTGGTTCCGTTTGACCCGAATCGCAGACCTAGCCATCCAGCTGCACCGTCTATACCTTGCGCTGCGGGGAGATGGGAGTCTAATGCAAGACTCTTACGAAAAGGGGAATGTAATGTTCATACGGGTAATCTGCGTATCCTTAGTCGCCGTTTGCGCCAGCGCGCAAACAGTTCCTCAAGCGCAACAAGATCGTAATGACAAGCAATTCGTCTTATGGCAGAAGCTTGCCAGCCGAATCAATGACATTGACCGCAATCTCGATGGCGTTCTTGGTGTGGCCATTCTTGACCTTACCGATGGCCACACATTCCTGCTGCACGCCGACGATGTTTTCGCGCAAGCGAGTTCTATCAAGATCACCGTGCTCGCCGAGCTGTATCGTCAGGCACAAGAATCGGGAGCGGGAAAAGCCAAACTGACAGACCTCTACACGGTTCAAAACTCCGATTTGGTTCCGGACAGCGACATCATGGGAGGACTCACACCCGGCGTCACGCGTGTCACGAATCGCGATCTTGCCACCATGATGGTCGCCGTCAGCGACAACTCCGCAACCAACGTGCTGATCGATCGAGTCGGAATGCCAAACGTGAATGCTCTCATGGCAAGCCTGGGACTCATGCATACCCTGCTGCGCCGAAAGATGATGGACATTCAAGCTGCAAACCAAGGACGGGAAAATGTTTCGACTCCGCGCGAGATGATGATTTTGCTCGATGACATTTACCACGGAAAAGTGCTAAACAAAGACATGACCGAAGATTTTTTCAAAATGCTTTCCACCCACAAAGAAAGCTTCCTTCCCCGCTTGCTTCCCGATAGCGTTCGCATCGCCAACAAACCGGGAGAACTCGAGGGAGTGCGCAACGACTCCGGGATCGTGTTTGCCACGAACCGTCCTTATGTGATTTGCGCAATGACAGGCTATCTGAAGAACGAGCGGGATGGTGAGGCCGCAATCAGTGGCATCTCGCTGGCAGCCTATGAGATGTTCGACCGCCTCGGCCGAGCCTCGGAATATGGGCGCGTCGTGTCACCCAACAATAGCAAGCCATAAACTGCATCGGACTTTATTTACGGGAGTTCCCTGCCCCGTTGCGAAGCCATATCAGAAGTGCCGGGGATCGCAACGGATGGGCTGAGGGCCGCTCCTGCCAAAAACAGGAAACGGGCGAGTACAGATTTGACTTGACTTGCACCACAAACGAAAGTAATAGTTGTCACTCGTAATAATGCGAAACAGGTCGCTGGAGGCTGTTATGCGTGTGTATGGTCAGTGTGGGAGCCTTGGTATAGGTGCGGTTGTCTTTTCAGGAATGGTTTCCCTATTCATGGCAGCCGCCTTTGGCCAAGCCAGCTATCAAGCGCAGGTTCGTGGAACAGTTACGGACCAAAGCGGAGCGGTGGTGATAAACGCGACCATCACCATCACCAACGATGCGACTAACATTTCCCAACAGACGCATAGCGATAACCACGGCCAGTATTTTCTCGTAGGCTTGCGTCCTGACAAATACACGATCAGAGCAGAGAGCAAGGGGTTCGCGATCTTTGAGAAGAAAGATATCGTCTTGCAAGTTGATCAGCAGACGACGGTTGATTTTGTGCTTCGTCCCCTGACGGTCAATGAAACGATGGAGGTCATTGAGACCGCTCCTTTGCTCGACACCGAAAACGCCACGTTAGGAACGGACATCACCAGCGAGTACGTAAAAGAAATTCCTTTACTCGGCCGCGACTTCTTCGGCCTGACCTTCTTAGCTGGAGGTGTCACGGAAACTGCCGGGTCGGGCACACAGGATAACTATCCCTCGGGGACAAACTTCGTTTCCAACGGACAACGAAATGCAACTGCCGAGATACGGCTCGACGGGGCTTTAATCAGTGCGCCGGAACAAGGCGAGGGAGGAAACTCCAACGTTTACTACGAGCCGCTGATCGAGAGCGTGCAGGAGTTCAAAGTACAGAACAACAGTTTCTCGGCGGAGTTCGGCAATAACGGAGGCACTGTCGTTAATATGGTCATGAAAAGCGGGACCAATGCCTTCCACGGAACCGGCTGGTATTTCCTGCAGCGTTCGCAAATGAACGCCCGCGACTTCTTCAATCCCGCACCCAATCCAAAGCCAAGCAGTCAGCGCGACCAGGCGGGTTTTTCGATCGGTGGGCCGATCAAAAGGAACAAAACGTTCTTCTTCGCTGACTTTGAGAAGGTGCGCAGCAACAGCGCCTTCAACAATGTCGCGACTGTGCCCACCATGGCAGAGCGGGAGCAATATCCTGATTTCTCGGGCACGGCCACCGCTATTTACGATCCGTTAAAGCCGTTGGTTGCGTGTCCCCCGCCGGGATCCGGGCAGTGCAGGCCGGCCGTACCGGGCAATATTATTCCCGCAAGCGAGGTTAGCCCCATCGGGCGGGCAGTGCTCAATCTCTACCCCAAGCCCAATGCGCCGGGAGAGTTTAACAACTTTCTGTTCAGCGGGACGGCGCATGCACCCGATTACCAGTTCGACATTAAATTGGACCACCAATTTAATGACAAGCAGCACATCAGCGGCCGCTACAGCCGGGGCGTGTCGAATTACTACACTCCATTTTTTCTGGGAGACGGCTTCGACAATAACGGAACTGGAGACGGAATCAGCGGCACTCCAACGACGGCGCAGAACGGCTCGCTCGAGTATACCTGGACGGTTAATCCGCGTCTGATCTGGACCAGCCGCGCGGCTGTGGACCGAGTGCACGAAGTCGAGACTTCGAACATTCCCACGATCTCAAGCTTCAACGCTTCCCTGCCGAGCGGGTCCCAATTGTCGCCGTTATTCGAGCAGGCCAACGGATTGGACCGAATGCCAACGTTTTTGATGTCGGGAGCGGCGCTGGAGTCGAACGCGTCGACCACGGCGGATCTTTTCGATTCGTGCTGCATCAACACCACCTTCGCGCACACGCTCTACAGCTATTCGTCTCAATTGGTGATCTCCAAAGGCGCACACCTGATTAAAGTCGGCGGGGAGCAGAGACTGTTCTACAACAACTTCTTCCAGCCGACGAATCCGACCGGACTGCTGAGTTTCACGGACTATGTGACTTCGCCGACTCCCAACAGCGAGACCGACGCGAATGGCAACATCACGGGCAACCCGTTTGCAAGCCTTCTTTTTGGGTACGCCGACAATGTAAACACGTCAACAACGCTCATTGTCCTTCCCTCGGTTGCCAACAAGTCAATAGAGACGGGCTTCTACGTGCAGGACGACTGGAAAGTAACTTCGAAGCTCACCCTGAATCTCGGGTTGCGGTACGAGTGGAGCACGCCATACGACGAACGCTACAACCGGATTCAATTCAGCAATTTCACCGCCGACTCGGGTCAGAGCATCAACCTAGCGAGCGTGCCCAGCATCGCCGCCGCGGGCACCATGAGCGCCCAGGCTACAATGCAGTCCGTTGGGCTGAATCTGCCGTCCACCCAGGAAGTGTATGGTACGACGCAGTTCCCGACTTCCGGCATGAGGAGCGTTCCGACCTATCGCAACGACATAGGACCGAGGCTGGGCTTTGCGTATGGAATCAATTTGCGGACGGTCGTGCGTGGTGGCGCGGGCATTTATTTTGGAATGAGCCCGGCCACAAATTTCCAATATCCCGGAGCGGCTTTTAGTAAGACCGCCACAATTTTCTTTACGCAAAATGACTTTGCAAGTCAATACGCGACGCTGGAAAATCCTTTTCCGACGGGCTTTACGGGTCCGCAAGGTAAAAAGTATGGTGAACTCGCTGATTGGGGATACAACGACCCTAATGACCTGGGCACGACCGCGGCACGGGATGCGGACATATACCAGTGGAATCTGGGAATCCAGAGAGAGTTGCCCAGCCAGATTGTCCTCGGGGTGGACTACGTTGCTGATCGGAGCACTCATTTGCCCTGGTCCGGAACGAACAATCGGGACTTCATTCCGTCCGCGTTGTTGGCGCAGATTTCCGCGGCGGTGACGCCTACAGATGCGACGTGCCAGGCTGACAGTTGCGTGAGCAGCTTTCTTCAGACGTTGGTGGGGAACCCGTTCTACGCTATGTTCACCCCGCCCTGCGCGACGGGTCCGTGCTTCAACGAGCCCGACTCGCAGTACAGCACCCCGATGCTGCCATTGTCGTATTTGCTGGATCGCTACCCACAATTCGCCGGAGATTTCGAAGGCCTCATGATCGAGGAAGCAAATTCCTGGTATAACGCCATGCAGATCCGCTTCGAGAAGCGGACCACGCATCACGTAAGTTTCGAGGGCAGCTACACCGTAGCGAAGTCGACGGACGATTCCTCGGCCGGGCGCAACAACTGGGTGGGGTCGCTGAGCGCGGGCATGCCGCAGCAACTGGACCGCCTGAACTTGGAACACAGCATCAGTGCCAATGACACACCGCAGCGGCTGGCGGCGGCGGTGGTCGTGGATCTCCCGATCGGACGCAAAGAGTGGATTGGCGGCGATATGAACCGCGGGCTCGACGCGGTTATTGGCGGATGGTCGGTGTCGACGCTTATGTCGCAGCAGTCGGGGCAACCCATGGCTATCTCTGATGCGTTGGGGCGGCTTGCGAACGGTAGCCAGCGCCCCAATGTGATCTGCTCTCGGCTTAAGTCCGGCACCAGCATGAAGGCCGTCGCTATGAGCTGGCAGAACCCGACACCGCTTTCATTTTTCAACAGCGACTGCTTTGCCGATCCAGGCGACCAGAATCCGGGCAATGCTCCGCGTTACTTTTCCGGTCTGCGCGTGAACGGCATCCACAATTTCGATACCAACATCTACAAATCATTTGTCCCAAAAGAAGGCATGAAGATCGAAGTGCGGGGCGAAGTGTTCAATTTCCTGAACCATCCCCGATTCGCGGCTCCGAGCACAGCTTTTGAACAAACCGGTTTCGGTACGATTACCTCCGATGCGGCCGGTTATCTGCCCCGCTACTTCCAGTTTGGATTGCGCTTTGAGTTCTGACGTAGAAGATCGACGATCTGGTCACCACATATGAAATGGCGAAACGCTTTTTTCTCCTTATTGACTTGGGGAGTATTGGGAGTTCTTCTGCTCGGGCAGACCGATCAGCGTTCGTATCCGCCGGGCCAGGACTGGACCAACTACGTTCGTATTGGAGCCTATGGCCTCCGCGGTGGCGATGCCGAGCAGATTGTCAGCAAAGCGCAAGCGAGTGATGTGTTCGGCATCGAAGTGGATAACGACATCGAAGGTCGGTACGAGAGCTTCGTTCATCCGGAAGAAAAACTCAAAGCCATTCGCGACGTGGCTGAAGCGGCGCACAAAGCCGGTAATTACGCTTTCGTCTACATTGCCGGCACGGAGTGCATCACGGCGCACGCTGCTCAGACGCCGCATACGTTGGCCAAGGAGCATCCCGACTGGTTGCAGCGAGATATCAACGGAAAGCCGGCGCTCTTTGGCGGAGGCACGGCGTTTTGGATCAGGCCCGGCGACGAGGACGTGTGGGTAAGCCCCTACGCTCCCGAGTGGCGAAAAATCTACATGGAACATGTGCGGCAGATCGCCACCACGGGAATCGACGGCATTTACATCGACATTCCTTATTGGATGACGCATTTCGAAGGCTGGGAAAACACATGGGCCAGTTTTGACGATTATACGGTTGCCGCCTTCAAGAACCAGACGGGCCTGGATGCGAAACACGATTTGAAGCTGGGCGACTTTTCCGATCCAGCGTTTCGCAAATGGGTGACGTTCCGGATTCAGACCTTCACAGACTTCCTCAGCGATATCAGTCGGAATGCGAAATCAGTTAATCCGAAGATCAAGATCATTCCGGAAATTTACCCGGGAATTGAATCCGAGGCCGTGCGAGTCGGCGCCGACGTCTACAGCTTGTATGCCGTTGTCGATGCGATCGCGCACGAATACGAGTTCGGCGAAGGCAGTCACATGGCGTCGGAGCGCACGCCCCTGGACTGGTTTCGTTATCAGGTGGGGATGCACTCATTCCGCGCGTTTGCGCAGGGACCCGCCGGCGAGGACAAGGCTACGTGGATCCTGAACTATTCCTGGGATGGCGATAAGAAAGTCGACGCGCGCGAGGCCATGATGAATCTGGCAATGTCGCAGGTCATGGTGGGTGCAAACTTCTGGGATGCGCCGGGGCACTCCATGGCCGGATCGAACGATCTGCCGACGCGAAAAAAAATATTTTCGTGGATCGAGGCGCATGAGAAAACGTTCTACTTGCCTCGTTCGCCCGTCGATCCCATCGGGGTTTATTTTTCGCCGGAAACCCGGAATTTCTATGCTGATCAGTTCATCTCTTCCTATCGCGGAATTCTGATTCTCATGATGCAAAAGCATTTGGAATTCCAGGTGGTGACACCGCGCTCATTGGCAGACTTTCACGGCCAAACCCTGGTTCTGCCCGAAGTGCGCGTGCTCGGAGAGGACGAGAAACGCGAACTGCAGGACTTCGTTTCTCCGGGCAAGAAGTTGGTTATAACCGGTGCGGACGCGACCGGAATTGCGGACGCTGCAAATGTCGCTCGATTTTCAGACGATCCGGGAGTGGCGTACGAGAAAGAACTTGAAAAGGACTTCGAGCGGGCGTCTCCGGATTCGCAGCAGGCCTTCCTGAATGTTCTCGAAGGTTCTCGCACTGTGAAGATCAAAGCTGGACCGCACATCGCGACGTCAATTGCTCGCAGTTCGGATGGCCACATCAACTGCTTTTTCGCCAACTTCACTGGCTTGATCGGAGGATCCAATCCGATCCAAACGCCACAGACTGGAGTGGAAGTAAGTATCGTCTCCAAGTCGGAAGGCAAGGGCTTCTTTCTTCCATTCCTGGGCGACGTGCAGCCAGTGGCATCAACCCATGAGGGCGACTCTCTCACATTTCATTTGCCGACGATCACCAAAGGCGCGGTGTTTTGGTACGAACCATAGCTTACTATTCGTTCCTACTGCTTGCTCCGATTCCTGACCGCAATGAATGAGATCTGCTCCAATCCCGGAAAGTGATCCTGTTCGTCTGCCTTCCGCACTGTAGGCGGAATCTGCTGAATGGTTGTTCGCGCCGGCAATACTGCTCCAAAATATTGTTTGTATATCTGATCGAAACCTGGCAGGTCCGACAAATCGTCCAGATATGCATTGGTATCGACAACTTCGTCGAAATTCATCTCGGCTTCTTCGAGGTTGTCGAGAAGATTCCGCATAGTCTGCCGGAGCTGATGCGGCGTCGTGGTGGCGTAAACGCCGCCGTGTGGACCGGGAATGAAACCATCTTTGGCCGAGCAGTACAGGATATCGCCGGCAAAGACGCAAGGACTGGCAGTCGGGCTGGGCGGCATATTCTTTGGACGCACAGCTTTGCGCTGCTCGGCATCCCGAACCGCAACGCCCGTGTATTCAATGTGCGCGCCACCGGGAAGACTCGACACCCAGATGGTGGCTCGCGCCGGTGTATTGCCGAACTCGAAGCGCCGTGCGTAGCGTTCGTTCATGACGCGCCCGGGGATTGCCGAGGTAAGGTAAGGGTTGACAAAAACCATGTTCGGAAAATCCAGACCGGCTGCCTTCAGCACCGCCTGCATGCGATCGAGCGCCAGATCGACTTGCGCCGCGGGATCGTCGGGAACCTTCCCAGTCGCGGGATCGCTGCCAGCCATGCTGGAGATAAACAATTGGTCATGCGTAAGCATACCCGGCGAGGCTGAGTCGCTGGATTTGTAATTCTGCGGGGAAACCGGGCGGCGATCCGTCAAATCCCGCACCGCGATGGCGTTGATCTGGATGTGCGCCTCGGGAAGTCGCGCAACCCCGAGCACAGCCCGAGCCGGAGGGGCCTTTCCGAAGTATTCGCCGAAGATTCTATCCATCGCGGAATACTGGCTCAGGTCGTCGAGATAGACCTGGGTGTAGACGATGTGATCGATGCCGATTCCAGCGCCCTCAACGATCGCTTTCACATTCTCGAGACATTGCCGAACCTGCTCGTTGAATGAGGCAGGCAAAGTGCCGTCAGGACGAAGAGGCCCCTGTCCGGAAATGTAAACGTAGCCACCAACATCTACACCAGGCGAGTAGACAGCGTTCGCGTGAGCGGAACGTGTCGCAGGAGTGACTGCGCGGACCTGCGCCAGCGCCGCCAGACTTGAGCACAGCAACATCGCAACCGAACATGCGCGCATTCTTTTCAAACTGAGCGCTTCCTTCGCCGGATTAGGCTGCGGATTTCTTGCGGGCTGCGCCGAGTAAGGTGCGCAATCGCTGTCCGACAATGATTTCCTGACCCGGCTGAATCGTCAATGAAACCAATTCAATGTGACTGGGAGGCTTGGGCTCTTTCCGATTTGGATTGCCCTCGCGTACTGCTTTCACCAAACTGGGATTGTCCGGCCCCAGCACCTCAATGACCGGATCGCCCGCGCGCAGTTCTTGCACGCAATCGGTGACCGTGTAATTCCATGCCTGCTGATCCCAGGAGACTCGCAGTGTTGGATAGCGATTGCCATCTTCGGGAATGTAGATATCGGCCTTCACACCCGGCACGGTGTCGACAAGTTTACGAATGCGATCCACGCGAGAGTTCCATTCGGCATAAAGCTTTTTCTCATCCAGCTTGAGCCATGTCTCCAATGCGGCCAGGCAACCCATGATCTCTTCCTTCCCGACTTTCATCGGCCGGCATACCGCACCCTCCCGTGGGTTGCAATTCATCAGGGCCGCCTCGATCAAATCCTTGCGGCCGAGAAGGAGTCCACTGCACTGCGGCCCGCACAACCCTTTGCCGCCAGAGAAAGTGTAGAGATCAAGTCCCATTTGCGCATAGAGCTTGGCGTTGCTAACAGGGGGGATTCCGGCAGCGTCATCCAGCAACATCGGGACTTTGCGCTCTTTCGCGATCGCCAATTCGCGTTGTAGTTTGTCCCCCAGGTCGGTGGTGTAAATCATCGCGGTGTTGTCGTTGATGGCGTTTGTGAGTTCGTCCGGAGAATAGGCAAGCACGAGTTTCGCCCCGGTCAGCCGGATGGCGTTGTCGAACGCGCTCCGGCCTCCCACCATAATCACTTCACCTTTGAGCCCGGTCGTATCGGGGAGTTGCCAGATGAATTTGTCGTTGGTACCGGCGATGCATCCGGCGGTGGCGGCCGCCATGGCACCTGCGGCACCGGAAGTGACCATTCCCGACTCGGCACCGGTTAATTCCGACAAGCGTCGGCCGACCGCGTGCTGCAGATCGAACATGTTTACGAAGTGCAGAGCCGCCTCCGCCTGGGCTCGCTGTACCTCGGGGAATTCCAGCGATCCACTCAAGTACGTCCACGTGCCTCGGCAGTTGATCACCGTCTTGACCCCGAGCCGGGTATAAATATTTTGGCGCGGATCTTTTCCGACCGCCGTGGCTGCTTGCGCATACAGTTCACGCACGGCAATTTGGCTGAGTAGCGGTGCAGCCGCAACAAGTTTGACAAATGACCGTCGGCTGGATCTGCCCATCTGCATCGTGATACCTCCCTGATCGACCGTTCGAAAACCTCCGAACGGGCTAATTCAATACTGCGCTCGAGCCGTTCTTCGAAAAGGCATGATCTTTAATCGTCGCCCTTGGCGAACGGAATCGGAGAGCGTACTCCGAGAATATGGGCCTTCGCTCCTGGTGTGTCCTGGTTGTAGAAGCCAACCGTACAATTGGACCGGAAGTAGTAAGCATCGCCGGCTTTGGCTGCATGGCGGCCTTCGATGCCGTCCATTCCGCCGCCCGCGACCATGTCGCCCTGCCCGTCGAGGACGAGATAAATCTCTTCCGCAGTTTGGTGGTGATGCGGAAAGTTTGTGCCGCCGGGGGCAAAGTCCATCCAGAAAAAACTCTTGATTACATATGCGTCATCGATGGCATCGACGTTTGCCTGCCGCGGGCCAGCCAGAAGCTTGTATAGAACCGACGAAGGATGACCCTGAACGGTCTGCTCTTTGACGTCGGCCAAATTGACAATCTTGGGTTGAGGCAATGGCGTAGAGATTGAAATCGATTGCGGGATTTTGACGCCCATTACCAACACCCGCAGAGATTCGTTTGAGCTGTTTGCGACGGAGTGCTTTATACCCGGAGGAAGATACGTGAAATCATTCGCACGCAGTGGGTAGGTTTGATCGCCGTACTCCAGCACTCCCTGGCCTTGCAGGACAAAGTAAATTTCCTCCTGGCGATCATACAGCGTACTCTGGCATTTGCCGCCGGCATCGAGCGTGACTTGTGCGAAACGGGAGAAGCTCTGCAATATTTGGCTTTCCGCATCGCCTTCGCCGAAGATCGCCTTGTAGTGGCAAGTCTCTGATGCCAGATTCGTTCGCAGTTCGCTCAATTGCGGTACATACCGGTGCAACCAGGTCGGATCAACTTTCCGTTCCTGAGCGAGGAGAGCCGACGGGATCAGCAGGAGCGCAACGAGGACAGCCCAGATTCTCGCCTTGAGAGTGGATTCAGACTGTATCCCCATTAGCCGAGTTTATACACCAAACAATTTCCTTGACGCAAATCGAAAAGTTTCGTTTGATTGGCTTTCATTGCTTTTCCGCATCGCGAATGATTTGAGATCTCGCTCGCCATGTTACCCTCGACCGCATCTCCTCATGAAGGACAAATCATGATTTTTCATCTTCCGCCAAGCCGTCGATATTCAACAGTCGTGCTCATTCTTGTGGTTGATCTTATTGCCTCAATTTCGGCCCACTCTCAACCTGTCCCGCGAAAAGATTCAAATGCATCGGCAGAGTGCAGGGTTGAAGTCGTCAAATACAAAGGCTGGGACGCGGAACAGCTCTCGAATCAGTGGGTGCAATTGATCGTAGTGCCGCAAAATGGCGGCCGATTGATGCAGGTGACTTTCGCGGGACATCCCTACTTGTTCGTGAATCCCAAGCTTGCCGGCAAATACTTTCCGCCTACGCCGGACAAATGGTTTAACTATGGCGGCGACAAATTGTGGCTCCTCCCCGAAGGCAACAATGATGAACAGCATTGGGTTGGGAATTCGGATGTGCTGGACGACGGGCCGTTCTCCTTTCGAAAGCTTTCGGAGGGGCGCGAGTGTGAAATCGAGCTTAGCGGCCCATCCGACCCGCAGACAGGAATTCAGTTCCAGCGAACCATTCACTTGGATGCCGACTCTCCGCGCATCCGGTTTCATGCTTCCATGAAAAATGTGACCGGCCATACTCTGGAATGGTCGATGCAGTCTGTCTCGCAGTACGATACGGCCAACCCGAATCAATCCAGCGAAGATATACCTGTGTCGATGAATCACGATTTTTGGGCGTTCACCCCCGCCAATCCTTCGAGTAGTTACCTCAACCGCTACCACGTTCGTTTCGGCCCGGCAGAAAATCCGTCGGTTGCAGTCAGAGATGATGGCCTCTTTGCCGTGCATTACATGCACATGGCGGCTGAACTGTGGCTGGATTCGCAACAAGGCTGGGTGGCTGTCGTTGACCGCACTAACCGCTACGCCATGGTCGAACGATTCGAGTACGAGAGCAGCAAACCATATCCGGGCAAAGCTTCAGTGATCTTTTGGACGAACGGCACCGAAATGAGGCTGAGCAGCGATGGAACGCCATCTCTGAGCGGAGACTCGGATTCACCTTACTATATGGAAGCGGAACTCAACAGCCCGCTTTGCCGGCTGCATCCACAAGAAAGTTGCAGCTTCGATACCGAGTGGTATCCCACCCGAGCGGGAGACGACTTTCATGGCGTGACGGACGCCGGGATCGTGATTCGACCATTGCAAGCGGCTCGGCTTCAAAATGAAAAGATAAAACTGTCTGGTTCATTTGGCGTGTTTTTCGCCGGACATTTGGTCGCGCACTTTTACAACCAGCATGGTTCGAGCATCGGAACGGTGCCCGTCGCCGACGTAACTCCAGACCAATTGGCCTCGTTGGAAACTGAAGTGGCAGAGCCGGGGAATCCAGTTCGAGTCTCTCTTCACCTGCTGGATCAGAACGGAGTCGATCGCGGTTCTCTCGAGGAAGTGCAACTCGCGGGCGAGGACAAACGCTGACATGAAATTCCATGAAGCGTTGATTCTTGTCTTATTGGCTTCACTGGCAAGAACGTCGACAGTAGCCCAGCAGGGCCAATCGCCAGTCTCGGCGACTCCTACCGTAAGCGCGAGCGATCTGCTCACGAAGCCAGTCGGCGCGAATTGGCCTTCTTACAATGGCGACTACACCGGGCGGCGCTACAGCGAATTACAAGAAATCACCGCCGCAAACGTTGCGCAACTGCACGCAGCCTGGGTTTTTCATCCGGGCAATTCCCAGAGGCTCGAAGCGACGCCCGTCGTTTTCCACGGCGTTATGTATGTCACATCCGCTAACGACGTGTTTGCGCTTGATGCTCGTACCGGGAGGGTTTTATGGCATTATCAGAGGCCGATCAGCGCGGGATTACTCGACGATGCGGCGGCTCACAAAAGTCGCGGCGTTGCGGTGTGGCAGGACTCGGTGTACGTGGAAACTGACGACGCTCATTTGCTACGCCTGGCCGCTCGTTCGGGAGGTCTGATCTGGGATGTTGAATATGCCGATAAAGCCAAACATTATGGCGCGACCAGCGCTCCGCTCGCGATCAAAGACGAGATCATTGTAGGCACGTCCGGCGGTGATTCTGGCGTGCGCGGGTTTGTGGCCGCTTACGATGCGCTGACCGGAAAATTGAAGTGGCGTTTCTGGACCATCCCCGGCCCGGGAGAGTTCGGCTCTTCCAGTTGGCCGGGCAAAAGCTATCTCTACGGAGGCGGCACGACCTGGATGCCGGGAACCTACGATCCGGATCTAAACCTCCTTTACTGGACCACCAGCAACGCGGCGCCAGACTTCGTGGGAGACACTCGGCCCGGCGATGATCTGTACACGGCTTGTGTCGTTGCTCTAAATCCAGATTCGGGTAAGTTGAAATGGTACTTTCAGTTCACGCCGCATGATGTGTATGACTACGATGCCACCGAGACCCCCGTGCTGGTGGACACGGACGAAAACGGCACCACGCGCCGTCTTCTGGTGCAGGCCAATCGCAACGGATTCTTCTATGTTCTTGACCGAACCAACGGCCGGTTTCTGGAAGCCACTCCGTTCGTGAGTAAGCTCAATTGGGCGACTGGGATCGATTCCGGCGGACGTCCGAAACTTTCTGGGCGCATCCCGACCGCGCAAGGCACCTATATATGCCCCGGAATTGACGGCGCCACCAACTGGTTTTCACCCTCCTACAATCCCGATACTGGCTTGTTCTATTTCATAGCTCTTGAAGCCTGCAATACCTTTTTCTCCAGGCCCAAGCCATTTACGCGAGGAGAAACCTATTACAATACCGGCACCAAGCGTGTGCCTGATGAAGGTTCACAAAAAATTCTTCTGGCTTTTTCGGTGCCCAATGGAAAGCCGGTCTGGCGTTATCCGCAGCTTGGCCGAGGCGACTCCTGGGGCGGCACTCTCACAACTGGTGGTGGCTTGGTTTTTCTCGCCGATGATGCCGGATCTTTCGAGGCGGTTGAAGCAGCGACTGGCCGTCCTCTCTGGCATTTTTATGCCGGCCAAAGAATCGATGCCTCCCCGATGACCTATGCCGTTGATGGCGTGCAATATGTCGCAATCGCGGCAGGAAGCGATCTTTTCAGCTTCGTCCTTCCACACTGAGAAAGTTCGCTTTGGAGTCACCAAGTTGGCCGATTTGAGCGCTTTTCCCTGTCCCTCGAAATCGCGACTTTGCCTTACCTTTTAGGAGGTAAAACGTCTAGTCACCGCAGGGTCTAATAATCTCCCGAAATTGTAAAAAGATTGTCAATTGCACCTTTGGAATGGTTTGACATGAGAAAGTTGTAGTCTGCTGGTTGTTGCAGGTAAAGGGGGTGTCTGTGTTGCGAGCAGCTGAGAACTCGATGGGACAGTTCAATGTGCCGAGCATCCAGCCGAAAGATGAAACTCAAGGCACTACGCGGGCGCTGGGCCGGATCCTCGTAATCGAAGACGATCCGGCGGTGCAGAAAGCTCTACGGCGGTTGTTTGAAGCGGAGGGCTACTTGGTTGAGACACATTCCGACGGCGTTTCAGGTCTGGAAAGCTTTCAAAAAACCGTACCGACCGCTGTAATTCTCGATCTGCGTCTGCCCAAAGTTTCCGGGCGAGACGTTTGCCGCCAAATCAAAGCGGCCGCGCCAAACCTGCCGATCGTCGTGCTGAGTGCTGCCAGCGATGTGACTGACAAGGTTCTGCTGCTGGAATTGGGTGCGGACGACTATGTAACCAAACCTTTCAGCCCGCGCGAACTGTTGGCGCGAGTGCGTACCGCACTACGGCACAGTGCTCCGGCGGCAAACCGTACATTGCTCAGCTTCGATAATGTCACGGTCGACGTAGCGCGTATGGAAGTGAAGCGGGATGGAAAACTCATCACGCTGACAGCCCAGGAATTCAAAACCTTACAATTCCTCCTGCAAAACGCCGAACGCGTGATCAGCCGCGATGAATTGCTGAATGAAGTCTGGGGATATCAGAATTATCCGTCGACTCGAACGGTGGACAATCACATCCTGAAATTGAGGCAGAAGTTGGAGCGCGATCCTGCCAATCCGGTTCACTTCCGGACAGTGCATGGAGTTGGGTATAAGTTTGTAGGCTGAGCGCTTGCAAAAGAATTCCCAATCCGTGGATGCCAGGAAGATTTCTTCCCGGAGCATGGTTCCTTCTCTGCGCCTGCGCACAAGATTTCTGCTTTCCATGTTGGTCATCACTGCCGGTCTGACGACCACCAGCCTGCTCTTGGTGCGGCGTTCAGTCGAGGCTAATGTTCGTGAGAATATCGCAGAAGGGCTTCGCAATTCCGTCGTCACTTTTCAGAATTTTCAGGAAGAGCGAGAGTCCCTTTTGACGAGCGCGGCGGCGCTGCTTGCAGACCTGCCAATTACTCGCGCACTCATGACGACGCGCGATCCTGCGACCATCCAGGATGCATCCGGCGACCTATGGCAGCTTGCCGCCAGCGATCTTTTGGTTCTGGCCGATCGCAGTGGAATCGTGGTCGCGCTGCACACAAAGTCTTCCGGCTTCACCAAGGAAATGGCTCAGAAATATTTCACGAAAACCTTGGAAGATGAGCAAGCAAGCCGCTGGTGGTATGGCGGCGAGCATCTCTATCAGACCTTCGTCCAGCCCATTTACTTTGGTTCGCGAACGGAGGGTTCTCTGCTGGGGTTTCTTGTCATTGGAGATGAAATTGATGCCAGGCTGGCGCGCAAAATCAGCAAAGTCGCAGCCAGCCAGGTCGCCTTCTCCTACAACAGAGAAATTCTGGCTACGACCTTGAGCGAAACCCAGGCGAACAACGTAAACCTGCGTGCGTTGTTTGACATCCAGTCACAAGCAGGTCCAACCGACGTTCAGTTGGGGAGCGAGCACTACCTCGGCACGTCGCTGAACTTGTCGGCTTCACAAGCCGTTCCGGTACGGCTGATCGTCCTTGGCTCCTACGACAAGCAGGCGCAGTTCCTCACCACGCTGAACCGTTTGTTGCTGGCTCTGGGCTTTGCAGCCGTACTGATCGGAAGCCTGCTAGTATTTTTCCTCTCGCACACCTTTACTCGTCCATTAGCTGACCTGGTTGCCGGCGTACGGGCGCTTGAGCAAGGAGACTTTCATCACCCGCTGGACTCGAGCGGAAACGATGAAGTGGCGGAGCTCACCGGAGCCTTCGATCGCATGCGAACCAGTCTTCTGAAAACCCAGCGCGATCTGCTCGAGGCCGAGCAATTGGCCACGATTGGCCGCATGGCGAGCTCCATCTCGCACGATCTGCGGCATTCCCTTGCCATCATCACGGCGAACGCGGAGTTCCTCTGCGAAAGCGGACTTTCGCGCGAGCAGAAAGAAGAGTTGTATCAGGAAGTTCGGGCCGGAGTGAACCGCATGACCGATCTGATTGACTCGCTGCTGGAGTTCGCGCGCACGAGGGAGTCGCTGAATCCCGCGTACGGAAGTGTGAAAGAACCGGTGCGCCGTGTAATCCAGGCGGTGCGCACTCATCCACGTCATCAGCGCGTGATCATCGAAGAAAATTTTCAGAGCACCGGCATGGCATGGTTCGATGGCAAGAAGCTGGAACGGGCTCTTTACAACCTGGTTTTGAACGCATGCGATGCCGCGCCGGAAGCGGACGGAAGGGTGTCGGTCGAGGTTTGCGAAGCGCGCGACGGAACCGCAATTGAGATCAGTGACAATGGACCCGGCATCGCGATTCCTATCCGCGACAAACTTTTTCAACCCTTCGTCAGTTATGGGAAGGAGAACGGAACCGGTCTGGGACTCACTGTCGTGCAAAAAATCGTGCACGATCACAACGGGCGAATTGAAACCGAACGGCGGCAGGGAAAAACCATCTTTCGCATTGTCCTGCCAAATCCGGACCAGAAAGACGCGGTATCGGCGGACACACGGACTTTGCAGACAGCGGTGGAACCGCAATCCAACGCGGGCGACGGCACAATCCACTAAGACCAGACCCGGGACATAAGAGGAAACTCGATTTGCGCAGCCTGCAATGACAGGCGGGAGGGTTGCATGGAGCATTGGTCCATTCGGATGCGAGCACCACTTTTTCTCCTGGGATGCATTGCGTTGCCGCGAGCTATGGCATCAGGCCAAACTGCGATAGGCGCACCCCTGAACTCCACAACGGCCCAGACCCGGGCTGCGGATGCCGAAAATGTCTCGACCGACTTGCAGGAGCTGCGCGCCATGATCGCGGAACTGCGCCAGGAAAATCAGGCATCGCGCGCCGAGATGAGAGAGCTCCGCGAAGAGTTGCAGAAAACCCAGGCCACTCTAGAGAAACTTGTTCCGGGCGCCGCAAGTAAAGACCAGGCTTCACCGACGAATGGCCCGGATGCGGTCCCACAGTTGCAAACACGAGTCGATAAGCTGGAGGAATCACAAGCTTTGCTCAATGACAAGATCAACGAGCAATACCAAACAAAAGTCGAAGCCGCCAGCAAGTACCGCGTGCGTCTGTCAGGAATTGTGTTAATGAATGCCTTTCGCAATCACGGAACCTCGGACAATCTGGATTTCCCCGACTATGCGGTGTCGGCGGCGGGAGTTTCGCAGTCCTCGTTCGGCGCGACACTGCGGCAATCGGAGATCGGATTGGAAGTCTTCGGTCCCAGCCTAATGGGGGCGAAGACCTCGGCCAACGTTCAAATGGATTTCGCTGGAGGCTTTCCTACAACACCCAATGGTGTCACCTTCGGCATCGCGCGCATGAAGACGGCGGCCGTGCGCTTCGATTGGCAAAACACTTCGATAATTGCAGGGCAAGACTCGCTGTTCATCTCGCCACTTTCCCCAACTTCATTTGCTTCCCTGGCCACTCCCGCATTTGCGTACGCGGGAAATCTCTGGGGCTGGATTCCCCAGTTGCGCGTCGAACACCGCTTTGATCTTTCCGACCAGCAGAAGCTTACCCTGCAAGCCGGGATTCTCGATAATCTGACCTGGGAAATACCCGGCGACCAGTTTTATCGTTATCCCA
This sequence comes from Candidatus Sulfotelmatobacter sp., assembly GCA_030038125.1. GTDB lineage: Bacteria > Acidobacteriota > Terriglobia > Terriglobales > Acidobacteriaceae > Sulfotelmatobacter. The sequence goes on along the minus strand of JASHPL010000149.1, from coordinate 6,241 downwards.
CTGCGGGCGAGCAGTCGGGGCAGCCGGCTTACGCGCTGCGGACGGCATGGTCGCGTCCTGCCTTTGACCGGGAAATCAGTTTGGGGGTCGCAGGCTATTTTGGCCGGCAGAACTGGTCGTCGGACCGCTACGTTGACGGCTGGGCGGGTATAGGGGACTGGGAAGTCCCCTTAGCTCAACACTGGACGCTATCGGGAGAATTTTATCGCGGCCGGGGCGCTGGAGGATTGGGTGCAGGAATTGGACGCACGGTGCTCTATGGACCGTCCTCGCTATATTCGGTCGCACCGATTCGTGGAGTTGATTCGGCTGGCGGATGGAGCCAGTTGAAATGGCAAGCGACGCCAAAAATCGAACTGAATGCTGCCATTGGCGAAGACGACGTCTTCAGCCGCGATGTCATCGGCTTCGCTACCGACCAGAACAACTACGCGCCCATTCTGGGCCGCAACCGCGGACCTTTGGGAAATGTGGTTTTCCGTCCTCGCTCCGATTTGATTTTAGCGGCGGAGTTTCGCCGCCTCAGAACTTATCCGTTTTATGACACCAGCAGCGTCACCAACCAACTCAATCTCGCAGTAGGAGTATTGTTCTGATGCGAAACCCTAAAACCATCCTGACAGGCATCGCGTTGATCGCCAGCGCTCTCCCTCTATCCGGGCAGGAGGTCAGTGTCAAGGCTCGAGTGGAGCTGTTGCGCGACGGACATAAAGTCAAGAATGCATCGAATGCGGTGATCTGGCTGACGCCGCTCGGCGGAATCGCGCCACCGCCGAAACAGCAAACATCTATTCCTCGACTGGAACAGAGAAACAAGAGCTTTCATCCGTCACTGGTTGTCGTGCCGGTAGGAGGGAAAGTTGAGTTTCCGAATCACGATCCCTTTTTTCACAATGTGTTTTCGCTCTACGAAGGCAAACGGTTCGATCTAGGTCTGTATGAAAGCGGGACTACGCGCTTTGTGCAATTTGACCGTCCGGGTGTGTCTTACATTTTCTGCAATATTCACGCCGAAATGAGTGCGGTCGTCATCGCTCTGACCACGCCGTACTTCGGCATCTCAGGCGCTAACGGAGAGATCGCAGTCCACAATGTTCCGCCGGGACGTTATCAAATGCAGGTGTTCCACGCTTCTGCACAGCCGCAGGATCTCGAGTCGTACAGCCGGGAAATCAGGATCAACGATGGAACCGAATCGCTCGGCGAACTTCGGCTGCACGAGACCGACGTGGTTGCCAGTCACAAAAACAAGTACGGTCTCGATTATGACCCGCCAAATCCCGACAGCCCCGTCTACGCTCGGCCATGATGGTCTCGTCGCCCGCCTTTGGTGCAAACGCTTCCTCTCCGATCCTGAGCTGGCCAGATTGCAGGCGCGCGATCGAATCGTGCATTTCCTTCGGAAAATGGTGTGTCGGATAGAATTGATTCGGACTAATCGCACCGGAGGAGCGGTTCTATCGAGTACTCATGAGTGATCACGATTTCGATACGGCTACCAAGGCGCTCAAGTCAATTTGGGAACACGTTTTCTCCCGTCCACACGTCGGAGGCGAAGACGATTTTTTTGAACTGGGAGGAACCGCTTCCGTTGCCGTCCAACTATTCGCAGAAATTTCTGAAAAGCTGGGCGCAAACTTACATCCCGCAACTATCTGCATGTCTCCCACGATTTCGGCCCTTGCCGCTAGGTTGAGACAGCCGCAACTTTCATTGCCTGCCGTTCCTTTGAGGTTAGGAACCGAAGCTCCACCGATTTTTATGACGCATGGCATTGGCAGCAGCGTTATCGATCTTGTTCCCCTCACAAGGCGAATGCAAGTGCGTCAGCCAATTTATGGCATGGAAGCAAGAGGAAATGATGGCAAAGAGGAGCCCCTGGCTCGAATTGAGGACATAGCGCAGTTCTTTCTGAAAAGCGTTCGAGAAGTGCAGGCTCAGGGTCCATATTTTTTGATTGGCTATTCATTTGGCGGCCTGGTTACTCTGGAAATGGCGCGATTGCTGGCCGCTGCAAGACAGGAAATTGCGCTATTACTCATGCTGGATTCCTATCCGGACCGTCATCATCTCACCAGGGTTCAGCATGCGCGTCTGATCGTACAGCTAGCAAAGAATCGCATCGCAACATGGATGCCAATGAGCGGAAGGTCCAACGCGCGGTCTGCCTCAGTTTGGCCAGGAAGTCCGCTGGGTAAGGCGTTTTCCCGAGTGAAGGAAGCGCAGTACCACGCCTTGCGGAATTATCGTCCGCGGTTTTACGAGGGCCAGGTTAGATTTGTGCGTACCGCAATTCCGACTGATTTCCCCCGCGACCCAATTCCCATATGGTCCCACTTGGTGAGAACATTTGACGTCGAGACCCTGCCTGGAAGACACCTCGAGATGCTGACGACTTACTGTGAGCCTCTGTCAGTCATCATTGATCGCCACCTACGCGAGGCAGCTGCGGGGAGTTAGCCAAGCATCACTCTTTCGTCTTCTGTCTTCTTGTACGATTCACTTTCGAGAAAGACTCCCGATGTGTGGCCGGCGTGCAATGGTAAACTCGATCGGTAAGTTTTCACGAATTCGCATAAATCCGGCTTTGCCAGGAGGCTGTTTTGCCGAAGCTTGTCGATACGGGGAGAAAGGTTCTTTTCAGCGACGAGATCCTGCAGAACCCGTATCCCACCTATACTCGTCTGCACGAGGAAGGACCATTGCATTACATCGATGTAGGTGGAAAGTGGGCAGTGTGGTCGATTTTCAGTCACGCCGAGTGCGCCTCGATTGCGAAAGACCCCCAGCTTTCGGCCAAACGAGCGAAGCAGATGCTGCTGTCGCTCCCGCTCAGCCGCCAGGCGGAGTTCAGCGAACTGGCACGCATGCTGAGCTTGTGGCTCATTTTTATGGACCCTCCCGAGCACACGCGATTGCGCAAGCTGCTCAACAAGGGATTTTCGCCGGCTGTGGTTGAGAGCTTGCGTCCGCAAGTTGAAATTATCGTCGATCAAATGCTGGAGGCAGTTGAGCATGGCAAGGAAGTGGAACTCATGGGGGAGTTCGCCAATCCCTTGCCGGTGCGCATCATTTTGGAGATGCTGGGAATACCGCAGGAACTCCGCGATACCTTTGTGAATTGGTCGCGGGCAATCGCCGTATTCCGAGGCAATCCGAATCGCACAGTGGAAGATGCTCGCGCGGCACAGGACGCGCTGATTCAACTGACTGAGTTTTTCCGCCAGACCGTAACCGAACGGAGACGCCACAAGGGAAACGACCTGATCAGCCTTTTGATCGACATTGAAGAAGAAGGGGACGTACTAACCGAAGAGGAACTATATGCGCAGTGCATCGCCTTGCTTTTCGCGGGACATGAGACCACGCGAAATCTCATTGGCAACGGAATGTACACTCTCCTGCAGCATCCGGAGGAAACGGCAGAGCTACGCGACCAGCCGGAGTTGATCCGTTCGGCTGTGGAAGAACTCTTGCGCTACGAGAGCCCCGTACAATTTACGGCTCGGGTGCTCAAGGAAGAGATCGAGATTTGCGGCCAGCGCATCCCCAAGGCTTGGACGGTTCTTTGCATGCTGGGTGCGGCCAACCGTGATCCCAGGCAATTCGAGAATCCGAACCAGTTGAACCTGAAACGACTTAACAACCAGCACCTCGCGTTCGGGGCAGGCATGCATTTCTGCATCGGAGCGCCGCTGGCAAGGTTGGAAGGACAGGTAGCAATCCTGAAACTCGTGCAACGCTTTCCGAAGATCAAGCTGGTTGGGGCCAGACCAGAGTGGGCCTCCACATTCGGACTCAGGGGCCTGATGAGCCTGCCGGTGATTATGTGAGAGTTCTACCCAGCATGGACGTTAGTCTTGAGCATCAGAGGCATGAACCATACGCCGCCAAACTAGTTCGAACGTCTGGATTTTTCCGTTTACTGGCGTTGGTGGCGTTACCAGAATGATTCGGTCACCCTCGAACTGGATGCGGCGGACAAGTTTTTTTCCGACGTAATTCTGAATGGACGAGACTTCGATCTGGTGAATTACTTTATCTCCTTCAAGACTGTAACGGCCCGAATAAGCGAGGAACGTCTTGAATGCTTCTGCCTGTTCTTCTAGAGTTCCACCGCCTACTGAAAGGGATTTTCGTCCACCATAGCTGATGATTGCGGTTACGCGGCCGTCCGCGCCATAAGTAAGATAGCCATCCGGATTGGTACCGTACGGATACTCATCTAACCCGCCTTTACTACTTGTACTCGACGCCGACAAGAGTTTCCAGGTGCCCACAAGCTTCTTGGCCAGGGACCGGGATGTGTCAGGCGAAGACTCTGTCAAATCGTTCTCCGTCGCCTTACCGTGCTCATCATGCAATTCTAATCTGCAGATGTGCCGATAGAAAACTGTACAGTGCTCTTAGAGGCTCTCTCCAACAGGAACAACCAGCTTGACACGTACAGGAGTCCTCATCAATTGTAATGGGACGAAAACTCGGCACGGAGACTATGACAAGAGAACTCGAAGGCAAAGTTGCACTGGTCACTGGCGGAACATCGGGCGTCGGTCGCGAAACCGCTGTCCTCTTCGCGAAAGCGGGAGCGAAGGTGGTCATTGCAGGACGCCGCGAAAGCGAAGGAGAGGAGAGCGTCAAGTTGGTTAACTCCGCCGGAGGCGATGGCCTCTTCGTGAAGATCGATGTGTGCCGGGCGCCCGAAGTTGAAGCCCTTGTCCACCGGACGGTGGAAGCATTTGGACGATTGGACATCGCCTTCAACAACGCCGGAATTGAGGGGGTTTGGGTTCCCATCGTCAAACAGTCCGAAGAAGATTGGGATCGTACCATCGACGTTAATCTTAAAGGCGTCTGGCTCTGCCTGAAGTACGAAATTCGACAGATGCTCAAGCAGAGTAGCCGGGGCGTGATCGTAAATATGGCCTCCATCATGGGCTTGGTAGGCTCCGCCGGCGGGGCCGCGTACACGGCCAGTAAACATGGAATCATTGGGCTGACAAAAGCCGCGGCACTCGAAACCGCTCGCAGTGGAATCCGAATCAATACGGTATGCCCCGGGACGATTGAAACGGCAATGGCCGATCGTCTCTTCAGCACCCCTCGAGTTCATAAATTCGTTCTCGGCTGCCATCCGGTCGGACGCTTTGGAAAACCCTCGGAGGTCGCCGAAGCCGTGCTCTGGATGTGCTCGGATCGTGCCTCTTTCATGACGGGTCAATCTTTGATACTCGATGGCGGATTTATGGCGGGACCGAATCCTCCGCTCTAGCAACCTTTTTCGTACCAATTCCAACCTGGCGACTCGAAATTTGTAGGAGACGGACTTTACTGAAGCGCAGACTCTGTTTTGCGGCAATTAAAGCCGCACGACGCTGCCAGATCTCAAAGATTCCAATGCAGCGAAGGTTGCGCGGGAGGTTGCTACAAGCGAATCAAGCCCGATTGGCGACCCGGAGCCCGATTCGAAACCATCAAGCAAGGCTTTCATCTCTGCGGCGTGTCCTTTGTCGCCGGAGAAGGACTTGGTAGTTGTTCTTCTCGCAATTGCACATTCGATCTTCTTGAAATTCCACATGCGTGCGATCTTCGAGTCCCCGAATACTTCCAGGTACTCCTTCTCAACCGCACTTGCGCCATTGGCAAGATAGTGAATCGTTCCTACAGAGCCGTCCGCGAACGTGATCGAGACCAGAATATTGTCGCCATTGTAGCGGCGGGCGGAATCAGTGGGCGCGACTGCGTGAACGCTGACCGGAAGCGCGCCGCACAGGAACTGCATCACATCGACGAAGTGCCCGCCTTCGCCGATGAAGCGATTACCCTGCTCGGGCTGCTGCATCCAGTGCGTCGATGGGATGAAGCCGGCATTGACTCGGTAATGCATCGCCAGGGGCTCAGTTCGTCCGGCAAACATCTTCTGAATGGCGCGGATGGGCTCGGAAAAACGCCGGTTATAACCGACCATCAACATCGGCGCTGTTCCTGATCGTTGGGCTTCGTCATATGCGGCCAGAATATCTTCCAGCTCGTCGTGGGTTAGCGCCGGAGGTTTTTCGACGAACACGCTCTTGCCGGCGCGCAGGGCCTCGGCCACGTAGCGCGCATGCGAGTCGTGGCGGGAGGTGACGAATACAAGATTCACATGCTTGTCGTCGATGATCTCTTTCGCATCGGTGGCGCAAAACTCGAAGTTATATTTTTTCGCGATATTTTTAGCGTTAACCGGCTTGCCGGTCGC